>NZ_JCAFRS010000001.1:0-460583 GCF_059368435.1 Stenotrophomonas sp. YJH_SMC_54
GAAATGGTGATGCCGGGTGACAACGTCAAGATGGTCGTCACCCTGATCAACCCGGTGGCAATGGACGAAGGCCTGCGCTTCGCCATCCGCGAAGGCGGCCGTACCGTCGGCGCCGGCGTGGTCTCGAAGATCATCGAGTAATCTGGTAGTATCTGCGCCCCGATGTTGCCTGGGTAGGGCATCGGGGCGTATCAAATGGGAAAGCAGGCACAGGATGTGCCTTGTGTTCCCCGGACCAGGAAGGGTCAATGCCATTCAGGCGGCGTCAACAGGCGACTGTTGACAGCTGCCTTGCGTGCCATTATGCTTCTACGTCTGGGCAGGCCGGGAAACTGGTCTGCCTACGTTTTTGAGGTCTATGGATTGACCTTGGCGGCCTGCAGGAGTGCGGGCCGTCCGTATTCAGGAATTTCATGGGGCAAAGCAACCCAGAGGCTTTGTCTGTCGCTCTTTTAACGAAGGAACCTACCGCCATGGCGGACCAAAAGATCCGGATCCGGCTGAAAGCGTTCGATCATCGTCTGATCGACCGTTCGGCCAGCGAGATCGTTGAAACGGCAAAGCGGACCGGCGCGCAAGTGCGTGGCCCGATCCCGCTGCCGACCAAGATCGAGCGTTACACCGTTCTCGTTTCCCCGCACGTCGACAAGGACGCGCGTGACCAGTACGAGACCCGCACGCACAAGCGCGTGCTCGATATCGTTGACCCGAATGACAAGACCGTGGACGCGCTGATGAAGCTCGAACTGGCTGCCGGCGTCGACGTTCAGATCAAGCTGACCTGAGGACTACGACCATGACGAAGAAGTATTCGTTGGGCTTCGTGGGCCGCAAGGCTGGCATGAGCCGCGTGTTCACTGAAGATGGCCGCTCCATCCCGGTGACCCTGATCGAAGCAACCCCGAACCGCATCGCGCAGATCAAGACCGTCGAAACCGACGGCTACAGCGCCGTGCAGGTGACCGTCGGCGCGCGTCGCGCTGCCCTGGTCAACAAGCCGGAAGCCGGCCACTTCGCCAAGGCGAAGGTGGAAGCGGGTCGTGGCCTGTGGGAATTCCGCGTTGAAGACGCGCAGCTCGGCGATTTCGCCGTTGGCGGCGAAGTCAAGGCGGACATCTTCGAAGTCGGCCAGATCGTCGACGTCCAGGGTGTCACCAAGGGTAAGGGCTTCCAGGGCACCATCAAGCGCCACAACTTCCGTATGGGCGATGCAACCCACGGTAACTCGCTGTCGCATCGCGCGCCGGGTTCGCTGGGTCAGCGCCAGACCCCGGGTCGCGTTTTCCCGGGCAAGAAGATGTCGGGCCACATGGGCGCGGTGCAGCAGAGCACCCAGAACCTGGAAGTGGTCAAGGTCGACGTCGAGCGCGGTCTGATCGCCGTTCGCGGCGCCGTTCCGGGCGCGGCGGGTGGCGACGTGATCGTCCGTCCGGCGAGCAAGGCATAAGGAGAGATGACGATGGAACTCGTTATCACGGGTAGCAACAACAAGGTCTCGGTCTCCGACGCCGTGTTCGGTCGCGATTTCAGCGAAGATCTGGTCCACCAGGTCGTCGTTGCCTACCGCAACGCCGGTCGCGCCGGCACCAAGGCACAGAAGACTCGCTCCGAAGTGGCTGGTACCACCAAGAAGTCGAAGAAGCAGAAGGGCGGCGGCGCGCGTCATGGCGCACTGACGGCTCCGATCTTCGTCGGCGGCGGTGTCACCTTCGCGGCCAAGCCGCGCAGCTTCGAGCAGAAGGTCAATCGTAAGCAGTACCGTGCCGCCATGTGCGCGATCCTGTCCGAGCTGAACCGTCAGGGCCGTCTGACCATCGTGGAGTCCTTCGATGTCGAAGTGACCAACACGAAGGGTCTGATCGCCAAGCTGGCCGGCCTGGAAGTGGGCAAGCGCCCGCTGATCGTCACCGAAGAAGCGTCCGAGCACCTGTACCTGTCCGCCCGCAATCTGCCGTACGTGCAGGTGCGTGACGTCCAGGGTCTGGATCCGGTCTCGCTGGTGGGTGCCGACACGGTCGTCATCACCGCTGACGCGGTCAAGAAGGTCGAGGAGTGGCTGGCATGAACAGCAACGAAAAAATCTTCAGCGTGCTGCGTGCCCCGCGTGTCTCCGAAAAGACCGCGCGCCTGCAGGAACTCTCCAACCAGTATGTCTTCGAAGTTTCGAACGAAGCCACCAAGGCCGATGTAAAGGCCGCGGTTGAGCAGCTGTTCGACGTCAAGGTCGAGGCCGTCAACGTGGTCAACGTCAAGGGCAAGAACAAGTCCTTCCGTAACCGTGCTGGCCGCCGCGGCGATTGGCGCAAGGCGTACGTTCGCCTGGCCGATGGCCAGTCGATCGATGTAACGGCCAAGGCCTGAGGTACATCCCATGCCATTGATGAAATTCAAGCCCACTTCCCCCGGCCGCCGTTCGGCCGTGCGCGTGGTCACTCCCGACCTGCACAAGGGTGCTCCGCACGCTGCGCTGGTCGAGTCGCAGAGCCGCTCGGGTGGTCGTAACCACCATGGCCGCATCACCGTGCGTCACGTCGGTGGTGGTGCCAAGCAGCACTACCGCATCATCGACTTCAAGCGCAACAAGCTGGGCATCCCGGCGCGCGTGGAACGCATCGAATACGATCCGAACCGCACCGCGCACATCGCTCTGCTGTGCTACGTCGACGGTGAGCGTCGCTACATCATCGCCCCGAAGGGCCTGAAGGCCGGTGATCAGGTGATCGCTGGTTCGGATGCCCCGATCAAGGCTGGCAACACCCTGCCGCTGCGCAACATCCCGGTCGGCACCACCATCCACTGCATCGAACTGAAGCCGGGCAAGGGCGCTCAGATCGCTCGCGCCGCTGGTGCGGCCGTGCAGCTGGTGGCTCGCGAAGGCATCTACGCCACCCTGCGCCTGCGCTCGGGTGAAATGCGCAAGGTTCCGGTCGAGTGCTGCGCCACCATCGGCGAAGTCGGCAACGACGAGCACAGCCTGGAAAAGCTGGGCAAGGCCGGTGCCAAGCGTTGGCGCGGCGTCCGCCCGACCGTTCGTGGTGCTGCCATGAACCCGGTTGACCACCCGCACGGTGGTGGTGAGGCGAAGGCCGGCCAGGGTAACCCGCATCCGGTCACCCCGTGGGGTGTCCCGACCAAGGGTTACAAGACGCGCCATAACAAGCGCACTCAGCAGTTCATCGTCCGCGATCGTAGGGGCTAATCGACCATGGCACGTTCACTCAAGAAGGGCCCGTTCGTCGATCACCACCTCGTCAAGAAGGTGGAGGCCGCTGCGGGCAGCAAGAAGCCGATCAAGACCTGGTCGCGCCGTTCGATGATCCTGCCTGACATGGTAGGCGTCACCATTGCCGTGCATAACGGCAAGAACCACATCCCGGTTCTCGTCAACGAGAACATGGTCGGCCACAAGCTCGGCGAATTTGCCATCACCCGGACCTTCAAGGGTCACGGTGGTGACAAGAAGTCGGGCAAGTAAGGAGAGATGACAATGGAAGCGAAAGCCATCCTGCGCACTGCGCGCATCTCCCCGCAGAAGGCTCGTCTGGTCGCTGACCAGGTGCGCGGTCTGCCGGCCGAGCGTGCGGTCAACCTGCTGAAGTTCTCGGACAAGAAGGCTGCCCACCTGATCAAGAAGGTGGTGGAGTCGGCTATTGCCAACGCCGAGAACAACCAGGGCGCCGACGTCGACGAGCTGAAGGTTCAGACCATCATGGTTGATGAAGGTCCGACCCTGAAGCGTTTCATGGCGCGGGCGAAAGGCCGCGGTACCCGCATCCTCAAGCGCACCAGCCACATCACTGTGGTTGTGGGCGCCGCCAAGTAAGCGGATAAGGAAAAGACCATGGGTCATAAAGTTCATCCGATTGGTATCCGCCTCGGCATTTCCAAGGACTGGAACTCCAAGTGGTACGCCAACAAGGCCGAGTTCGCTGGTTACCTGGCAGCCGACCTGAAAGTGCGCGAAATGCTGCGCAAGAAGCTGGCTCAGGCCGGCATCAGCAAGATCCTGATCGAGCGTCCGGCCAAGACCGCTCGCGTGACGATCCACACCGCCCGTCCGGGCGTGGTGATCGGCAAGCGCGGTGAGGACATCGAGAAGCTGCGCAAGGAAGTGAGCGAGATGATGGGCGTCCCGGCGCACATCAACGTCACCGAAGTGCGCAAGCCGGAACTGGACGCGCAGCTCGTTGCCGAGTCGATCGCCCAGCAGCTGGAGCGTCGCATCATGTTCCGCCGCGCAATGAAGCGCTCGGTCGGCAACGCGATGCGCCTGGGTGCCCTGGGCATCAAGGTCAACGTGGGTGGCCGCCTCAACGGTGCAGAAATCGCCCGTTCGGAGTGGTACCGCGAAGGCCGCGTGCCGCTGCACACCCTGCGTGCCGACATCGACTATGGCTTCGCTGAAGCCAAGACGACCTACGGCATCATCGGCATCAAGGTCTGGATCTACAAGGGCGAGGTCTTCGATTTCTCCCAGGTTGGCCAGGAAAAGCAGGACGACACCCCGTCGCGCAACGATCGTCACGATCGCGGCGACCGTGGTGACCGTCAGCGCCCGGCCCGTGAAGCGAGGTAACGACAATGTTGCAACCCAAGCGAACCAAGTACCGCAAGGTACACAAGGGCCGTAACGATGGCCTGAGCTGGAGCGCCAACGCTGTCAGCTTCGGCGAATACGGCCTGAAGGCAACCGCACACGGTCAGCTGACCGCGCGTCAGATCGAAGCGGCCCGCCGCTCGATCAGCCGCTACGTCAAGCGCGGCGGCAAGATGTGGATCCGCGTGTTCCCCGACAAGCCCATCACCAAGAAGCCCATCGAAGTCCGAATGGGTTCTGGTAAGGGTAACGTGGAATACTGGGTGGCCCAGATCCAGCCCGGCCGCATGATCTATGAAATCGAGGGTGTTTCCGAGGAAGTGGCTCGCGAGGCGTTCCGCCTGGCCGCCGCCAAGCTCTCGGTCACCACCACTTTCGTGACCCGTACGGTGCGCTGATGGATATCAAAACTCTCCGTGAAAAGTCGGCTGACGAACTCAAGGCCCACCTGATCGACCTGCGTAAGGAACAGTTCTCTGTCCGTATGCAGCAGGTCACCGGCCAGCTGCCGAAGACCCACGACATTCGCCGGGTCCGTCGCGAGATTGCTCGCGTCAAGACCCTGCTCGGCAGCACGAAGTAAGGATGGCCGCTATGAGCGACAATACTGAAAAGAAGACGCTGCGCACGGTCGAAGGCCGTGTCGTCAGCAACAAGATGGACAAGACGGTTACCGTCCTGGTTGAGCGTCAGGTCAAGCACGCGCTGTACGGCAAGTACATCAAGCGCTCGACGAAGCTGCACGCCCACGATGCCGACAACGCCTGCAAGGAAGGCGATGTCGTCCGCGTGACCGAGATTGCTCCGATGTCCAAGACCAAGAACTGGCGCGTGGTGGAAGTCATCACGCGCGCGGCTGAATAAGGAGCTGAATCATGATCCAGATGCAGAGCTACCTTGACGTCGCGGACAATTCGGGTGCCAAGCAGGTGATGTGCTTCAAGGTGCTGGGTGGTTCCAAGCGCCGTTACGCCGGCATCGGCGACATCATCAAGGTCACCGTGAAGGATGCGATTCCGCGCGGCAAGGTCAAGAAGGGTGAAGTGTATGACGCCGTCGTGGTGCGTACCCGCAAGGGTGTGCGTCGCGCCGACGGCTCGCTGATCCGCTTCGACGGCAACGCTGCCGTTCTGCTGAACAGCAAGCAGGAGCCGATCGGTACCCGTATCTTCGGGCCGGTGACCCGTGAACTTCGTTCGGAGAAGTTCATGAAGATCGTCTCGCTCGCTCCCGAAGTGCTGTGAGCGACAGGAGATAATCATGGCTAACCGTATCAAGAAGGGCGACCAGGTTGTCGTCAACGCTGGCAAGGACAAGGGCAAGCAGGGCGAAGTCGTCCGCGTCGACGGCGACCGTGTGGTCGTCGCCAACGTGAACATCGTCAAGCGCCACACCAAGCCGAACCCGCAGGCAGGTGTTGCCGGCGGCGTGGTCGAGCGCGAAGCTTCGATCCATATCTCCAACGTGAATGTTCTGAACCCGGCTTCGGGCAAGGGCGAACGCGTTGGCTTCAAGGTGCTGGAGGATGGACGCAAACTGCGTGTGTTCCGCTCCAGCGGTGAGGCGCTCGACGCCTGAGGAATGAGAAGATGAGTTCCCGTCTCGAAAAGTTCTACAAGGACGAAGTGGTGCCGGCGCTGATGAAGCAGTTCGGCTACACCAATCCGATGGAAGTGCCGAAGCTGGTCAAGGTCACCCTGAACATGGGTGTCGGCGAAGCGGCCACCAACAAGAAGATCCTGGAAAACGCCGTCGGCGACATGACCAAGATTTCCGGCCAGAAGCCGGTTGTCACCAAGTCGCGTGTGTCGGTTGCGTCGTTCAAGATCCGCGATGGTTGGCCGATCGGCTGCAAGACCACGCTGCGTCGCCACAAGATGTACGAGTTCCTGGATCGCCTGATCAACATCTCGCTGCCGCGCGTGCGCGACTTCCGTGGTGTTTCCGGTCGTTCCTTCGACGGCCGCGGCAACTTCAACATGGGTGTGAAGGAGCAGATCATCTTCCCGGAAATCGACTTCGACGCCGTCGACGCGATCCGCGGTATGGATATCGCCATCACCACCACTGCGAAGACCGACGCGGAAGCGAAGGCGCTGCTGGCAGCGTTCAAGTTCCCGTTCCGTAACTGATCTGTCGAGGAAACCGAAATGGCAAAGACCTCCATGGTCAACCGCGACATCAAGCGGGAAAAGCTGGCAAAGAAGTACGCTGAAAAGCGTGCAGCTCTGAAGAAGATCGTGTCCTCCGTGGACGCGACCTACGAAGAGAAGATCGACGCCGCAACCAAGCTGGCCAAGCTGCCGCGCGATTCGTCGCCGAGCCGCCAGCGCAACCGTTGCGAGCTGTCGGGTCGTCCGCGTGGCGTCTACAGCAAGTTCGGCCTGGGCCGTAACAAGCTGCGTGAAGCCACCATGCGTGGCGACGTCCCGGGTCTGCGCAAGGCCAGCTGGTAATCCCAGCCGGCCCTGCGATCAGGAGCCCCTTCGGGGGTTCCTGAACCGGGCAGGGGAGGCATTCAGCTTTCCCGGCGCAAAAAAACCGAAGAGCCCGGCGCAAGCCGGGCTCTTTTGGCGTATACTCCCGCGTCTTGCCCTGTGCAGACGGGGTTGTAGGAGTGGGCTTCCGGCCCACTGCAACAAGGGACCTGGCCCGTTTCCAGGAGACAACAGATTTTCGCGAAAGCGGATATCGGTGCACTCAAAGGTACTCATATGAGCATGACTGATCCCATCGCCGACCTGCTGGTCCGCATCAAGAATGCGGCCGCGGTTGGCAAGCAGACGGTGAAAGCCCCGTCGTCCAAGATCAAGGTTGCGATTGCCCAGGTCCTGAAGGACGAGGGTTACATCACCGACCTGCGCGTGACCCAGCTGGAAAACAACAAGTCCGAGCTGGAAATCGTGCTGAAGTATTTCGAAGGCAAGCCGGTCATCGCGACCCTGAAGCGCTTCTCGCGTTCGGGCCTGCGCCAGTACCGCGGCAAGAGCGAGCTGCCGAAGGTCATGAACGGCCTGGGTATCTCCATCATTTCCACCTCCAAGGGCATCATGACTGATGCGCAGGCGCGCCAGCTGGGCGTCGGCGGCGAAGTCCTGTGCTTCGTGGCCTAAGGCGAAAGGAGTAGAACTATGTCCCGCGTAGCCAAGAAGCCGATCGACCTGGGTAAGGTTGAACTGAACGTCCAGTCGGACAGCGTCACCGCCAAGGGCCCGAAGGGCACCCTGTCGCTGGCCAAGCCGGCCGGTATTGCCATCAACGTCGACAACGGCGTTGCCACCCTGAGCACCGAGAACGCCGACCTGGTCGCACTGACCGGTACCGTGCGTGCGATCCTGTCCAACATGGTCAAGGGCGTGTCCGAAGGCTTCGAGCGCAAGCTGGAGCTGGTCGGCGTGGGTTACCGCGCTGCCATGCAGGGCAAGGACCTGAGCCTGTCGCTGGGCTTCTCGCATCCGGTCGTGTTCGTGGCGCCGGAAGGCATCACCCTGTCGACCCCGACCCAGACCGAGATCCTGGTCCAGGGCGCTGACAAGCAGGTCGTCGGTGAAGTTGCCGCCAAGATCCGTGCGTTCCGCAAGCCGGAGCCGTACAAGGGCAAGGGCGTGAAGTACTCCGACGAAGTCATCATCCGTAAGGAAGCCAAGAAGGCATAAGCGCGAGTCCCTCGCAAGAGCCCGCACATCCCTGTGCGGACTTCTCAGGGAAAAGCTCTTCCTTCAGCTTTCAAGGAATAATCAAAATGAACAAGAACATCGCCCGCCTGCGTCGCGCCAAGTCGACCCGCGCCCACATCCGTGAGCTCGGCGTCGCCCGCCTGTCGGTGCTGCGCACCGGCCAGCACCTGTACGCCCAGGTCTTCACCGCCGACGGTTCCAAGGTGCTGGCTGCCGCCAACACCACCCAGACCGACGTCATGGAAGGCCTGAAGAACGGCAAGAACGCCGATGCCGCCGCCAAGGTTGGCCGCATCGTCGCCGAGCGCGCCAAGGCCGCCGGCGTCGAGAAGGTTGCCTTCGATCGTTCGGGCTACCGCTACCACGGCCGCATCAAGGCCCTGGCAGAAGCGGCCCGCGAAGCCGGCCTGCAGTTCTAAGGGACAAGGGCAGGGGGCCATTGGCCTCCTGCCTGCCTGCTCGCCAGCCTGAGTGAGGCTGGACGGCGCCGCTCTTCTGCAGCGGCCCACCGGAACGCCGCGTCACGCCACAACCATAAGCGGCTTCGAGCCGTACATACCCAAACAACCAAGGAATCAACATGGCAGAAGAGCGTCAGCAGCGGGGTCGCGATCGCGACCGTAACCGCGAAGAGAAGATCGACGACGGCATGATCGAAAAGCTGGTCGCGGTCAACCGCGTCAGCAAGACCGTCAAGGGTGGCCGCCAGTTCACCTTCACCGCCCTGACCGTTGTCGGCGACGGCGAAGGCAAGGTCGGTTTCGGTTATGGCAAGGCACGCGAAGTGCCGGTCGCCATCCAGAAGTCGATGGAACAGGCCCGCAAGAACCTGGTCAGCGTTGACCTGAACAACGGCACCCTGTGGCACACCATCAAGGATGGTCACGGCGCAGCCCGCGTGTTCATGCAGCCGGCTTCGGAAGGTACCGGCGTCATCGCCGGCGGTGCCATGCGCGCCGTGCTGGAAGCGGTTGGCGTGAAGAACGTGCTGGCCAAGGCCACCGGTTCGCGCAACCCGATCAATCTGGTGCGTGCCACCGTGAAGGGCCTGTCTGCTGCGCAGTCGCCGGCCCGCATCGCGGCCAAGCGCGGCAAGAAGGTGGAGGAACTCAACCATGGCTAATGAGTCCAACAAGACTGTCAAGGTCCGCCTGGTGCGTGGCCTGCGTGGCACCCAGTCGCGTCACCGCCTGTCGGTGCGTGCCCTGGGCCTGAACAAGCTCAACGATGTGCGTGAACTGAAGGACAGCCCGCAGGTGCGCGGCCTGATCAACAAGGTTCAGTACCTCGTCCAGGTTGAGGAGTAATCGACCATGACTCTGCGTCTCAATGAACTGAGCCCGGCACCGGGCGCCCGCACCGAGCGTACCCGCGTCGGTCGCGGTATCGGCTCGGGCCTGGGCAAGACTGCCGGCCGCGGCCACAAGGGTTCGTTCGCCCGCAAGGGTGGCGGCAAGATCAAGGCTGGCTTCGAAGGCGGCCAGACCCCCATGCAGCGTCGTCTGCCGAAGATCGGCTTCCGTTCGCCGATCGCCAAGGACACCGCTGAAGTGCTGCTGTACGCGCTGGACAAGCTGCCGGCCGGTGAGATCGACTTCGCCGCCCTGCGTGCTGCCAAGCTGGTCCCGAGCACTGCCAAGAAGGCCAAGGTCGTCGTCAAGGGCGAAGTGACCAAGGCGTTCACCCTGAAGGGTATTGCTGCCACGGCAGGTGCCAAGGCCGCGATCGAAGCTGCCGGCGGCAGCGTAACGGAGTAAGAAAATCATGGCGCAAGCTGGCATCGGTAACCTCGCGGGCGGAATGGGCAAGTTCACTGAACTTCGCCAACGTTTGCTGTTCGTCGTCGGGGCTTTGATCGTCTATCGCATCGGCTGCTACGTGCCGGTGCCGGGCGTCAATCCCGATGCCATGCTTGCCATGATGCAACAGCAGGGCGGCGGCATCGTGGACATGTTCAACATGTTCTCGGGCGGCGCCCTGCACCGTTTCAGCATCTTCGCGCTGAACGTGATGCCGTACATCTCGGCATCGATCGTGATGCAGCTGGCCGTGCACATCTTCCCCGCCCTGAAGGCGATGCAGAAGGAAGGTGAGTCCGGCCGCCGCAAGATCACCCAGTATTCGCGCATCGGCGCCGTGCTGCTGGCAGTGGTGCAGGGCGGCTCGATCGCGCTGGCCCTGCAGGGCCAGGTCTCGCCGTCGGGCGCTCCGGTCGTGTACGCGCCGGGCATGGGCTTCGTGCTCACCGCCGTGGTCGCGCTGACCGCCGGCACCATGTTCCTGATGTGGGTCGGTGAGCAGGTCACCGAGCGCGGCATCGGCAACGGCGTGTCGCTGATCATCTTCGCCGGTATCGTCGCAGGCCTGCCGGGTGCGATCATCCACACCTTCGACGCCTACCGCGACGGCAACATCCAGTTCATCCAGCTGCTGCTGATCGCCATCGTCGTGCTCGCCTTCACCTTCTTCGTGGTGTTCGTCGAGCGTGGCCAGCGCCGGATCACGGTCAACTACGCGCGCCGCCAGGGCGGTCGCAACGCGTACATGAACCAGACCTCGTTCCTGCCGCTGAAGCTCAACATGGCCGGCGTCATCCCGGCGATCTTCGCCTCGAGCCTGCTGGCGTTCCCGGCCACCCTGGCCATGTGGTCCGGCCAGGCTGCCAACCAGAGCAGCTTCGGCCAGGTCCTGCAGAAGGTCGCCAATGCCCTGGGCCCGGGCGAGCCGCTGCACATGATCGTGTTCGCTGCGCTGATCACCGGTTTCGCGTTCTTCTATACCGCGCTGGTGTTCAACTCGCAGGAAACCGCCGACAACCTGAAGAAGTCGGGCGCGCTGATTCCGGGCATCCGTCCGGGCAAGGCCACCGCCGATTACATCGACGGCGTGCTGACCCGCCTGACCGCAGCCGGCTCGGCCTACCTGGTGATCGTCTGCCTGCTGCCGGAACTGATGCGCACGCAGCTGAACGCCTCGTTCTACTTCGGTGGTACTTCGCTGCTGATCGTGGTGGTGGTGGTGATGGACTTCATCGCCCAGGTGCAGGCGCACCTGATGTCCCACCAGTACGAGAGCCTGCTGAAGAAGGCCAACCTGAAGGGCGGCAACCGCGGCGGTTTTGCCCGCGGCTGATTGGCCTGTTATACTTTCGTCTTCCTGACGTGATGGTCCCTCCGCTTCGCGGACTCCGGCCACACAAACGAAGGGCGGCCCCCGCAGCGGTTCCGGGTGGGGGTGTGATGAGGTGGTCCCGCGCTGGAGTAGCGCGGGCGGCCCCGGGGGAAACCCCAGGTCCAACCCCATCCGGCGCCGGAGCCTGGGCACACTCCCCAGGCCGGGTTCATGAAACCAATGGTTTCACGGGCTTCCATGTAAACCGGAACCTTGTTAGTATCGCTAGTTCACTTTTTTGATCCATCCTGCCGGATTGGCGTGCCCGAGGCGCGCTGTCGGCCATCACTCAGCTGGAGAACCGCGTCATGGCGCGTATTGCAGGCGTCAACCTGCCAGCCCAGAAGCATGTCTGGGTCGGGTTGCAAAGCATTTACGGCATCGGCCGTACCCGTTCGAAGAAGGTCTGCGAAGTCGCAGGCGTTGCTTCGACCACCAAGATCCGCGATCTGTCGGAGCCGGAAATCGAGCGCCTGCGCGCCGAAGTCGGCAAGTACATCGTGGAAGGCGATCTGCGCCGTGAGATCGGCATCGCGATCAAGCGCCTGATGGACCTGGGCTGCTACCGCGGCCTGCGTCACCGTCGTGGCCTCCCGCTGCGTGGCCAGCGCACCCGTACCAACGCCCGCACCCGCAAGGGTCCGCGCAAGGCGATCAAGAAGTAAGGGACTGAGAAATGGCTAAGCCCGCTGCTAAGACCAAGAAGAAGATCAAGCGCGTCGTCACCGACGGCGTTGCCCACGTCCACGCTTCGTTCAACAACACCATCGTCACCATCACCGACCGCCAGGGCAACGCTCTGTCGTGGGCGACCTCCGGTGGCGCTGGCTTCCGCGGTTCGCGCAAGTCGACCCCGTTCGCTGCCCAGGTGGCCGCTGAAAAGGCCGGTCGTGCTGCGCTGGACTACGGCGTGAAGTCGCTGGAAGTCCGCATCAAGGGCCCGGGTCCGGGCCGTGAGTCGGCCGTGCGTTCGTTGAACAACGTCGGCTACAAGATCACCAACATCATCGACGTGACGCCTATCCCGCACAACGGGTGCCGTCCGCCGAAGAAGCGTCGCGTCTAAAGGGAGCGATAAGAAATGGCTCGTTATATCGGTCCTACCTGTAAGCTCGCCCGTCGCGAAGGCGCCGACCTGTCCCTGAAGAGCCCGGCGCGTGCGCTGGACTCGAAGTGCAAGCTGGAGCAGAAGCCCGGCCAGCACGGCGCCACTGCCCGCAAGGGCAAGCTGTCCGACTACGCCACCCAGCTGCGTGAAAAGCAGAAGGTCAAGCGTATCTACGGCCTGCTGGAGCGTCAGTTCCGCAACTACTACAAGAAGGCCTCGACCAAGAAGGGCAACACCGGCGAGAACCTGCTGCAGCTGCTGGAAACCCGCCTGGACAACGTCGTCTACCGCATGGGCTTCGCTGTGACCCGTCCGGCTGCCCGTCAGCTGGTGTCGCACCGCGGCGTCACCGTGAATGGCAAGTCGGTCAACCTGGCTTCGTACCAGGTCAAGGCTGGCGACGCCATCGCTCTGTCTGAAAAGGCTGCCAAGCAGCTGCGCGTCCAGGAAGCCCTGACCGTCGCCGCCCAGCATGACCTGAGCCCGTCGTGGGTTGAAGTGGATTCCGGCAAGTTCACCGGCATCTTCAAGGCTGTTCCGGATCGTTCGGATCTGCCTGCGGACATCAACGAAGCGCTGATCGTCGAGCTGTATTCGAAGTAATTCACATTGGAGAGCCCCCGGCGACGGCCGGGGGTTCACTAGGAGAACCCGCAACATGACGGTTACCGCCAACCAGGTTCTGCGTCCTCGCGGTCCGCAGATCGAACGCCTTACCGACACTCGTGCAAAGGTCGTTATCGAACCTTTGGAGCGGGGTTACGGGCATACGCTGGGTAATGCCCTGCGTCGCGTGCTGCTGTCGTCCATCCCGGGCTTCGCCATCACGGAAGTCGAAATCGACGGCGTGTTGCATGAGTACACCACGGTCGAAGGTCTGCAGGAGGACGTGCTCGAAGTCCTGCTGAACCTCAAGGACGTGGCCATCCGTATGCACTCCGGCGACAGCGCCACCCTGTCCCTGTCCAAGCAGGGCCCGGGCGTTGTCACCGCTGCCGACATCAAGGTCGACCACAATGTGGAGATCCTGAACGGCGACCATGTGATCTGCCACCTGACCAAGGACACGGCAATCAACATGCGTCTGAAGATCGAACGTGGTTTCGGCTACCAGCCGGCTGCCGCGCGTCGTCGTCCGGACGAAGAAACCCGTGCCATCGGCCGCCTGGTCCTGGATGCCTCGTTCTCGCCGGTCCGCCGCGTCGCCTATGCCGTGGAAGCGGCCCGCGTCGAACAGCGTACCGACCTGGACAAGCTGGTCATCGATATCGAGACCAACGGCACCATCGACGCCGAGGAAGCCGTGCGCACCGCCGCCGACATCCTCAGCGACCAGCTGTCGGTGTTCGGTGACTTCACCCACCGCGACCGCGGTGCGGCCAAGCCGGCCAACAACGGCGTGGATCCGGTGCTGCTGCGCCCGATCGACGATCTGGAGCTGACCGTGCGTTCGGCCAACTGCCTGAAGGCTGAAAGCATCTACTACATCGGCGATCTGATCCAGAAGACCGAAGTGGAGCTGCTGAAGACCCCGAACCTGGGCAAGAAGTCGCTCACCGAGATCAAGGAAGTGCTGGCTCAGCGCGGCCTGTCGCTCGGCATGAAGCTGGAGAACTGGCCGCCGGCCGGTGTCGCCAGCCACGGCATGCTGGGCTGAGATCGGTAATGCCTGAAGGCTCCACCGTTCGCGGTGGGGCCTTCAACGCAACACACCATGCCATGACGAACCGCAGGTTCGCGCGGCAGGTCGTCCAGGACGGGCGGCCAGGACCATCCGCAGTCCGCGCAGCAACGCCAGGATGGCGACAACGATCCACACAGCCACATCATTAACCAAGGAATATCACCATGCGTCACCAGAAGTCTGGCCGTAAGTTCAGCCGCACCAGCGCCCACCGCGAAGCGATGTTCAAGAACATGGCCGCCTCGCTGTTCAAGCACGAGCTGATCAAGACCACCCTGCCGAAGGCCAAGGAACTGCGCCGCGTTGCCGAGCCGCTGATCACCCTGGCCAAGGTCGACTCCGTCGCCAACCGCCGTCTGGCCTTCGCCCGCCTGCGCGACAACGAAGCCGTGGGCAACCTGTTCACAATCCTGGGCCCGCGCTACGCGAACCGTCCGGGCGGCTACCTGCGCCTGCTGAAGTGCGGCTTCCGCGCCGGCGACAACGCGCCGATGGCCTACGTCGAGCTGGTTGACCGTCCGGTCGTGGCCGAGGAAGTGGCCGAGTAATCGGACCGCTCCAACGCGACACAGCGAAAGCCCGGCCTCTGCCGGGCTTTTGCGTTTCCAGGGCTCGGATCCCTTTCCGCAGGAAAGGGCCCTGACCCCGGGCAGGCAGCACCGCAGGCCAGAGCCCTTTGCATTCGCACTGGGATCTGACCCGCACCGTTCCGACAGGCGTCACCTGTGGCGGTTCGAATGGCACGCACTCTCGGTTACGCTTGGCGCCTGATCCATTTGAGCGTTGACGATGAATCCACTGCGCTGGCCCTTCCGCGCCCAGTTCTTGCTGGGCTTCCTGATCTGCGCGGGCCTGCTTGGCTACGCGATCTTCCTGCAGTTGAAGATGGGCCTGGAGCCGTGTCCGCTGTGCATCTTCCAGCGCCTGGCCTTTGCCGCGCTCGGCCTGCTGTTCCTGATCGGTGCGCTGCACGGGCCCTCCAACCGCCCGGGACGCGCGACCTATGGCGTGCTGGCGTTCATTGCCGCCGCAGTGGGTGCCGGCATCGCCGCGCGCCACGTCTACGTGCAGATGCTGCCGCCGGAAATGGGCTCCACCTGTGGCCCGCCGCTGGCGTTCCTGAGCGAGACCATGGGGCCGCTGGAAGTATTCCGCACGGTACTGACCGGTACCGGCAACTGCGGCAACATCGACTGGACCTTCCTGGGCCTGACCATGCCGATGTGGTCGGGCGTGTGGTTCGTGCTGCTGGCGTTGTGGGCGCTGGTGGTGTCGCTGGGCAAGGTCAAGCGCTGAAAGCGAAACGGGGTCGGGTCCCGTGGCATCGCAAAGGGCTCTGACCCCAATCGTTGACGAAGGGTAGTGCCGGCCGCTGGCCGGCACACCGTGAGGATGCCGGCCAGCGGCCGGCGCTACCTCAGAAGTCCTGCTGCAGGCTCAGGTAAGCACCTCGGCGCGGTCCCCACTGCGGGGCGAAGACGCCGACACCGCCACCGTCGCGCAGCTGGTAGCCGCGATCCAGTGCGTTGATCACGGCCAGTTGGACGTGCAACGGATGGCCGCTGTCGGCATTGAAGTCGTGCCCGGCGCTGAGGTTCACCTGCAGGTACGACGGCAGCTCGCCGCCGTTGGGTACGCCTTCGATGTCCGAACGCAGGCCGCTGCCGAACACGTAGTTGGCACCGATCCGGTTGTGTCCGGCGAAGGCGTAGCTGAGACCACCCGATGATGTCAGCTTCTGGTCGTGGTCGAGGTGGATCCAGTGGTCGGCCACATAGGCCAGCGCTTCCGGATCGAGGTTGTACTGGCCGGTGATGACGTCGGTACCGATGGCCTTGTTCAGCGCGGCGTTGAAGTAGGCACTGAACGGACCGTTGCTGTAGTCGGCACTGAACTCCAGGCCACGGATGTGGCCACGGCGGTAGTTGAAGGTCGAATAGATGTAGGCAGCGCCGAACTGGCCTTCGTCCTGCAGGCGTGCGACGCGTCGGTCATACGCGTCCAGGCCCAGGGTCAGGTGCTCGCCCAGTTGCTGCGAGACGCCGATGTCGTAGTAGTCGCTGCGCTCGGCCAGCGGCGTGTTGTTGCCGCCGCTGGGCTGCTGGTTGGTGGTGCCGTCGTACAGCGCGATGTCGCTGCTGGCAATCAACTCGCTGGCCGGTGGCGTGAAGTAGCGCGAATAGCCGGCGTGCACGGTGGTGCTGTCGCTGGCATTCCAGACCACGCCCACGCGCGGGCTGAGCTGGCCTTCGGTGCGGCCGAAGGCCTTGTAGCGGTCGCCACGCAGGCCGTAGTTCACGGTCCAGTCGTCGCCGATCTTCCACTCGTCCTGCACGTACAGTGCCAGCGTACTGGCGTGGAACGCGCTGCGGTCGGGGATCAACAGCGGTGTCGTGCCGGACTGCTGGCCGCCGTCATCAACCGGGAACACCCAGCTGTTGCTGTTCGCCCGCGCGTTCTCGTAATTGCCGTACAGGCCATAGCGCAGCGTGTGGTCGTTGCCCAACGGCGTTGAGAAGTCGGCCTGCAGGGTGTTGGCGCGGTTGCTGCGCTGGACCTGCGAGGCGACGCCGCTGAACACCAGGTCGCCCACCACGTCCGGGTTGAACGCCACGTCGCTGTAGCGCTGTCCGGCCGATAGCTGGTACGCGGTGCTGCCCAGCGTGCCCTGCAGCACCAGCATGCCGAAGCGGGTGGTCTCGCGCTGGGTCTCATCCAGCTGGCTGGAGTCGAAGGTGGTGGTGTCCAGATATCCGAACTGTGGCGTCTGGCCCGGGTTGACCGGGATCTGGAAGCGGTTGTTGGCGAAACCGGCGAACACACTCAGGCGGGTGTTGTCGTTGACCAGGTAGGTGAGGTCGGCGAAGGCCTTTCCCTGGTGAGTATCGTCGTGCAGCGGCTTGCGCGAGTTGGTGGGGTTCTCCAGGCCGACCTCATGCTGGTCGTAGTTGCCGGTCAGGAACCAGCTCCAGCGCCCCTGGTTGCCCCACCAGGAGGCGTTCGGATTGATCTTGCCGAACGAGCCGGTGGTCAGCCCCGCGCTGCCGCCATTGCCCAGCTCGGCACCGTTGCGGGTGGTGATGTCGACCACCGCTGCGGTGCGCTCGCCGAACTGCGCCGGCAGTGCGCCGTCCATCAGGCGGATGCTCTTGATGGTGCGCGCGTCCAGGGTCTGGCCGAAGCCGGAGATCGATTCGGGCAGCAGCACGCCGTTGATGCGGTACTGCAGGTTGGCGTGGTCGCCACGCACATGCACGCCGCCATAGGAGTCCTGGACCACGCCAGGGGCCTGCAGCAGTACCTGGCTGAGTGGCGCGGAGGCACCCAGCGGCTGCTTCTGGATGTCCTCGGCGGTGATCTGGTACTGGCTGCTGCCGATGTCCGGCGACAGCGTGTTGCGGGCCTGGTCGAGCCGGGCGTGGACGGTGACCGCATCCAGATCCTTGACGGACGAAGCGGGGGCGTCGGATGCCGAGGCGAAGGCGGGCAGGCTGGCCAGGGCCAGGGCGAAGGTGATGCCGGTAGCGAGGGGCGAGGGCTTCATGGTGGGAGAGGTGGCGGCTGGATGTGGAAGGGGCCGGTCCATGACATTGAAGTGTTACTCCGTAACAAATCATGCGCCTGTCCCGGGTGGCTGACCATGCAGGATCTGGCCGCTGGCGTCGGCCTTTCTCTGCCGTTCAGGCGAGCCGGTAGGCCGGACCGGCCCTTTGCGTCAGCGGCCGGCTCTGCGACCATGACCGCCCCCCATCCCGGAAGTCTGCAATGAGCCTGTCCGCCGTTCCGCCCGTGCCCGATCCCGCCGCGACCGCCGCCGGCGCTGCCTGGTCGCCGGAGAGCTGGCGGGGCAAGACCGCGCTGCAGATGCCGACCTATCCCGACCCGGTAGCCCTGGAGGCGGCCCTGCACGAGCTTAAGCGGCTGCCACCGCTGGTCACCTCATGGGAGATCCTGGCGCTGAAGCAGCAGTTGGCCGAGGCCCAGGAAGGCAAGCGCTTCCTGCTGCAGGGCGGCGACTGCGCCGAGAACTTCAGCGACTGCGAATCGGGCACCATCTCCAACCGGCTGAAGGTACTGCTGCAGATGAGCCTGGTGCTGGTGCACGGCCTGCGCCAGCCGGTGATCCGCGTTGGCCGCTTTGCCGGCCAGTACGCCAAGCCGCGTTCGGCCGATACCGAGACCCGCGACGGCGTAACCCTGCCGAGCTACCGCGGCGATGTGATCAACGCCCCCGCTTTCACTGAAGCAGCGCGTCTGCCGGACCCGAAGCGGATGCTGCAGGCCCACGCGCATTCGGCGATGACGATGAACTTCGTGCGTGCGCTGATCGACGGTGGTTTCGCCGACCTGCACCACCCCGAATACTGGAACCTGGAGTGGGTAAGCCACTCGCCGCTGGCGGCCGATTACCAGAAGATGGTGGCCTCGATCGGCGATGCGGTGCACTTCATGGAGACCCTGGCCGGGGCCCGCGTGCACAACCTCAACCGCATCGACTTCTACACCTCGCATGAAGCGCTGCTGCTGCCCTACGAGCAGGCGCTGACCCGCCAGGTGCCGCGCCAGCAGGGCTGGTTGAACCTGAGCACGCATTACCCGTGGATCGGCATGCGCACGGCTGCGCTCGATGGCGCGCACGTGGAATACCTGCGTGGCGTGCGCAATCCGATTGCGATCAAGGTCGGCCCGTCGGTGACGCCGGACCAGCTGCTGCGCCTGATCGACGTGCTCAACCCGCACGACGAACCGGGTCGACTGAGCTTCATCCACCGCATGGGTGCGGCGCAGATCGCCGAGAAGCTGCCGCCGCTGCTGGATGCCGTCAAGCGTGATGGCCGCCGCGTGCTGTGGGTGTGCGATGCGATGCATGGCAACACCGAAAGCACTGCCAATGGCTTCAAGACGCGTCGCTTCGACAACGTGCGTGGCGAAGTGGAGATGTCGTTTGATCTGCATGCGGCCGCGGGCACGCGCCTGGGTGGCGTGCACCTGGAACTGACCGGCGAGGACGTGACCGAATGCACCGGTGGTGCGCGCGAACTGACCGAGCGTGACCTGGAGCGTGCGTATCGCTCAACGGTGGACCCGCGGTTGAATTACGAGCAGTCGCTGGAGATCGCGATGGCGATCGTGCGCAAGCAGGAGCAAGTGCGGTAATGGGTTTTAGGCAGGGCTTGCAGCCCTGCACCTGCCAGAAGCCGAAGCAACAGCAACTGCAGAAGCGGGTATTCCGTGGGATGGCGGGGCGGTGTCGGAGTGCGGGGACGCTGCAAGTACGTCCCTGTAAGCTTGGCAGCCGCATCCATGCGGCTGACACCCCGCACTCCGACACCGCCCCACCTTCGACAGGTTCAGGTCGCTATTGGTGGGTGCCGACCGTTGGTCGGCACATCTGTCAGATGTCGAATGAATCATCCACGCATGGCGTGGATCTACTGGTAACTGCGGCGATTGGCATGCGCGGCTGTTGGTAGGTGTCGACCGTTGGTCGACACGATTTTTCTGTCAGATAGCAGTATTCAAAATGGGCTCCGACCCCGTGCCGACCAACGGTCGGCACCCACCATCAGCAGCAGCTTCCGACAGATCGCAGAAAACTGTCGAAGGCGGGGTGGGTCCGGTTGCGGGAGCGTAAGCCGCATGGGCCCGAGGCATGCCTCGGGCGGGTTGGGCAGGACGCCCAACCCCGGTCTTGCCGTGTGCGCAGGACAGCGCACACGGGCAAGCGGCGACCGAGCTTACATGGGTGAGGGCGCTTTGCTTGCGAAGCACTGCTTCGCAAGCGCCCGAACGCACAGCCGCCAGCGGCTGGGCCGGGCCCCGGAGGGGGACTTGCAGCGCCCCCCGCAACCGGACCCACCCCGCCATCCCACGGAATACCCGCTTCTGCTGTTGCTGTTGCTTCGGCCGTTGCCGTTGCGTCCGCAGGTGCAGGGCTGCAAGCCCTGCCGACCAACACCCTCCTTACAAACGACTGACGTGACACTCATGCGCCATGCGCGAGGCTGTCCACCTGGTTGTCCGACTGGAGGTGGCAACGGTGCACTGGCAGAGCGCACAGGCCTACGCATGGCCGTTGGGATTGGCCTTAGTGGTGGGCGGCATAGGCGCATGGCTGATCCTGTGGATCTATCACCGGCTGAAAGGGCGTGATCGCCGACGTGCGCGTATCGGTCGAGTACTCGGGTTGCCGCTGGCCACCGCGTGGCCGCTGCTGCTGCTGATTCCCGCCTTGCAGGCGACGCCGCTGCAGGATCCGTTGCTGGGCCATCTGCAGCACGGACTGCACATTGCATTGATGGCCTGCTTCGTCTGGCTGCTGGTACGCGCGGTGGCGGCGGGCGAGCGCGCGATCCTGCGCAGCCATCCCATCGATGTCTCCGACAACCTGGAGGCACGCCGCATCCAGACCCAGACGCGCGTGCTCAGTAGGGTGTTGATGGGCGGCATCATCGTGCTCGGTGCGTCGCTGGTGCTGTTGACCTTCCCGATGGTGCAGAAGATCGGCACGGCGCTGCTGGCGTCGGCAGGCCTGATCGGGCTGGTGGCGGGCATCGCCGCCAAGCCGGTGTTCGGCAACCTCATCGCCGGCCTGCAGATCGCACTGACGCAGCCGATCCGCCTGGACGACGTGGTGATCGTCGAAGGCGAGTGGGGACGCATCGAGGAGATCGGCAGCAGCTACGTGGTCGTGCGGATCTGGGATGAGCGGCGGATGGTGGTGCCCTTGACCTGGTTCATCGAGAACCCGTTCCAGAACTGGACGCGGCGCAGTGCCGATCTGCTCGGCACTGCGTTTCTGTGGCTGGACTATCGGGCACCGATCGCGGCGATCCGTGCCGAGCTGGAGCGCATCTGCCATGGCCAGGCGCTATGGGATGGGCGCGTCTGCGTGACCCAGGTGACCGAAACCAACGAGCGCGCGATCCAGGTGCGCCTGCTGGTCAGCGCGCGCAGTTCCGGTGATGCCTTTGATCTTCGCTGCCTGGTGCGCGAACGCATGCTCGATTTCCTCGCACGTGAGCATCCGCAGTCGTTGCCGCAGGTGCGTGCGCGGCTGCAACACGAAGACGAGCTGGATATGCCGCGTGGTCCACGTGCACGCACCTCGGATGTGCGTTCGCCAGGTGCTGAAGATGGTGAGGCGGCGATCGTGCCGGTGGAGCCACAGGATCGGTAGTGCCGGCCGCTGGCCGGCAACGCCGGAGCGATCGAGCTGCCGGCCAGCGGCCGGCACTACCGGAAGCAAGATGTCGCGGCGTCACCGGAGCTCAGGGCTCGCCGGCGTCGATCAGCGCATCGGTATCAAAGTGTGGCGGCCGCCGCGCACGGGTGCGCTGCTCGTAGGCGTAGGCCATTTCGATCAGCTTCGGCTCGCTCCAGGCGGTGCCCATGAACAGCAGGCCGACGGGAAGGCCGTTGATCTGGCCCATCGGCACGGTCAGGCTGGGGTAACCGGCCACGGCAGCGGCGCTGTAGCTCTCGCCGGGGAAGTCGTCGCCTTCGCTGCGGATCGGCCACGCCACACCGGTGGTCGGCGCCACCAGCGCATCGAGCTGATGGGCGGCGAGGGCTGCATCGATGCCTTCCGGGCCGGCCAACCGGCGCGCATCACTGCGCGCGCGGATGTAGGCAGGGTCTGCCAGGCCGGTGGTGGCATCGGCCTCCACCAGCAGCTCCTGGCCGAACAGGCCCAGTTCCTGCTTGCTGTGGGCCTGGTTGAAGGCGATCAGTTCGGCCAGGCTGCGCAGTGGCGCGCGGTGGGTGCTGAAGTAGCGCTCCAGCCCGGCCTTGAATTCGTACAGCAGCAGCGTGCGCTCAGCCTCGGCCCACGCGCCCTGGTTGGGCAGCTCCACCGGCACCACCACGGCGCCGGCGCGACGCAGCTCGGTCGCTGCCTGATCGATCAGCGGCGGCATGCCGCGGTACTTCAGCAGCGGCGTCTGCAGCAGACCGATGCGTTTGCCGCGCAGACCCTGCGGGTCCAGGCGCGCGGTGTAGTCGTAGACCGCACGGCCGGGCATGGTCGCGGTGGCGGGATCGGCGTCATCGCGGCCGGCGATCGCAGTCAGCACGGCGGCAGCATCGGCGACGCTGCGGGTCATCGGGCCGGCGGTGTCCTGGCTGAAGGAGATCGGCACGATGCCATCGCGACTGACCAGCCCGACCGTCGGCTTCAGACCGACCACGCCGTTGATCGCGGCCGGGCAGACGATGCTGCCGTCGGTTTCGGTGCCGATCGCCACGCTGGCCAGGTTGGCGGCCACGGCCACCGCGCTGCCGCTGCTGGAGCCGCACGGTGAATGGCTGATGCGGTAGGGGTTGCGGGTCTGGCCGCCGCGCGCGCTCCAGCCGGAGATGGAGTCATTGCCGCGGAAGTTGGCCCACTCGCTGAGGTTGGTCTTGCCCAGCACTACGGCGCCAGCCTCGCGCAGCCGGCGTACCAGGTAGGCATCGTCCGGACGGAAGCCCTGCAGGGCCAGCGAGCCGGCACTGGTGACCATCGGTGCGGCGTTGATGTTGTCCTTCAGCAGCAGGGGGATGCCATGCAGCGGCCCACGCAGGCGCCCTTCGCGGCGCTCGCGGTCGCGTGCGGCGGCTTCCTTCAGCGCGTCGGGGTTGAGCTCGATCACCGCGCGCAGGCGGGGCCCGGTGCGGTCCAGGGCGGCGATACGCTGCAGGTAGGCCTGGGTCAGGGTGGTGCTGTCCAGATCTCCGGCAGTCATCCGCGCCTGCAGGTCGGCGACATCGGTTTCGGCGTACGGGAACGGCACGTTGCGGCTCGCAGGTTCGGCCGCATGCGCGCTGGGCGTGGCCGGGCTGCAGCCAGCCGAAAGCAGCGCCGGCAGCGCGGCGAGCAGGCAGGTCAGCAGAGGCGGCAAGGACGGGCGCATGGGGCGGCTTGGTCGGCTCCAATCCCCAGTGTAGCCGGTGCTCAGCGGTGGCGCTTGCGCAGGTCGCGGGCGAGGACGTAGACCACGATCAGGTTGATCGCCAGGATCGTCCATGACGGCCAGCCGGGATGGCGGATGATCGCGAAGATGTCGAAAGGCAGGTACAGGGCGGCGGTCAAGCAGCCCAGCCAGGACGCCCAGGCCTTGGCCCGCCACAGGCCCCAGGCTTCGACCAGGTGCAGCAGGCCGTAGCCGATCATCCCCGCCGCGGCCAGGTGGACCGCGTCGGGACTGATCATGTGCAGCAGCGAGGGCAGGGTGCCATGGTCCGGATCCAGGCTGAAACGCCGGATCAGGGCCATGATGCCGTGCCGCAGCGGCTGCGGTCCGAGCACTTCCAGCCCGGTGGCGGCCAACAGCGCCAGCATCGCCTTGCTCGCTTCGAGCAGGGCGATGACGTGCAGACCCGGATGCCGGTGTGGATCCGGGTTGTAGCCGCTCTGGTTCACGGGGTGCTGGCTCAGCCGCCGCGCGAAGCCTTCTTGCGATCGCTCTCGGTCAGGAACTTCTTGCGCAGGCGGATCTCCTTCGGGGTGATCTCGACCAGCTCGTCGTCTTCGATGAAGTCCAGGGCCTGTTCCAGCGAGTACTTGATCGCCGGGGTCAGCTGGATCGCATCGTCCTTGCCCGAAGCGCGCATGTTGGTCAGCGGCTTGGTCTTGATCGCGTTGACGGTCAGGTCGTTGTCCTTGGAGTGGATGCCGACCAGCTGACCTTCATACACGTTGTCGCCTTCAGCAGCGAACAGCTTGCCGCGCTCCTGCAGCGGGCCCAGCGAGTAGGCCGGCGTGGTGCCCGGTGCATTGGCGATCATCACGCCGTTGATGCGCTTGGCAATCGCGCCCTGTTCCTTCGGACCGTAGTGGTCGAACACGTGGAACAGCAGGCCCGAACCCTGGGTCAGGGTCTTGAACTCGTTCTGGAAACCGATCAGGCCACGGGCCGGGATCTGGTACTCCAGGCGCACGCGGCCCTTGCCGTCCGATTCCATGTTCTTCAGCTGGCCCTTGCGGGTGCCCAGCTTTTCCATCACGCCGCCCTGGTGGATTTCTTCGATGTCCACCACCAGCTGCTCGATCGGCTCCATCAGCTGGCCATCGATTTCCTTGATGATCACTTCCGGGCGCGACACGGCCAGCTCGTAGCCTTCGCGGCGCATGTTCTCGATCAGCACCGACAGGTGCAGTTCGCCACGGCCGGAGACCAGGAACTTGTCGGCGTCTTCCAGCTGCTCGACCTTCAGGGCCACGTTGTGGACCTTTTCACGGTCCAGGCGGTCCTTGATCTGGCGGCTGGTCAGGAACTTGCCACCGGACAGGTCCTTGTTGCCGGCGAACGGCGAGTTGTTGACCTGGAAGGTCATCGAGATGGTCGGCTCGTCGACGGTCAGCGCCGGCAGCGCTTCCGGGAAGTCCGGTGCGCAGATGGTGTCGGAGATGGTCAGCTCCTGGATGCCGGAGATGGCCACGATGTCGCCGGCCTCGGCCGAATCCTGCTCGATGCGCTCCAGGCCCATGAAGCCCAGCACCTGCAGCACCTTGCCGTTGCGCTTCTTGCCTTCACGGTCGATGACCGCGACCTGCATGTTCTTCTTCAGGGTGCCGCGCTGGATGCGGCCGATGCCGATCACGCCCACGAAGTTGTTGTAGTCCAGCTGGCTGATGCGCATCTGGAACGGGCCTTCCGGATCCACTTCCGGCTTCGGCGCGTGCTGCATGATCGCTTCGTACAGCGGGGTCATGTCGCCGTCGCGCACGGTGTCTTCCAGGCCGGCATAGCCGTTCAGGCCCGAGGCGTAGACGATCGGGAAGTCCAGCTGCTCGTTGGTGGCGCCGAGCTTGTCGAACAGGTCGAAGACCTGGTCGATCACCCATTCCGGACGGGCGCCCGGACGGTCGACCTTGTTGACCACGACGATCGGCTTGAAGCCCATCGCGAAGGCCTTCTGGGTCACGAAGCGGGTCTGCGGCATCGGGCCGTCCATCGCGTCGACCAGGATCAGCACGGTATCGACCATCGACAGCACGCGCTCGACCTCACCACCGAAGTCGGCGTGGCCGGGGGTGTCGACGATGTTGATCCGGTTCTTGATGCCGGTCTTCTTGTCTTCCCAGGTGATGGCGGTGTTCTTGGCCAGGATGGTGATGCCGCGTTCCTTTTCCTGGTCGTTGCTGTCCATCACGCGCTCGGCGAGGACGGTGCGCTCGGACAGGGTGCCGGACTGCTTCAGCAGCTGGTCGACCAGGGTGGTCTTGCCATGGTCGACGTGGGCGACGATGGCGATGTTGCGAAGATTTTCGATGGACATACGAAAGGGGGCCAGTCGGCGCCGGATTTGGAAAAAGAAGTCCAACATTATACGTCGAACTTGACGATTCGCGAAAAGGTGGATTTCACATCCGTCGCGGGGCCCATTCAGCTGGCTGTCCGCCGCGTCGGCCGGGGCCGCCAGCGCCCGGAGACGCGGCTTCCCGTCCACGGGCTGAAGCCGGGTTCTTCACCGATGGTCGAAGCCGCCGCCGCCACGAGGCAGGTGTAAACTAGGTGGCTAGACGCGTTCCCCTCTGCATCAAGGATCTTCATGTCCCTCATCGCCACTTTCGACACCACCCAGGGCCCGATCAAGGTCGAGCTGTTCGCCGACAAGGCGCCGCTGACCGTGGCCAACTTCGTGAACCTGGTCAAGCACGGCTTCTATGACGGCCTGATCTTCCACCGCGTGATCGCCGACTTCATGATCCAGGGCGGCTGCCCGCAGGGTCGTGGCACCGGCGGCCCGGGCTACAAGTTCGAAGACGAGAAGAACGGCGTGAAGCATGAGGTCGGCTCGCTGTCGATGGCCAACGCCGGCCCGAACACCAACGGCAGCCAGTTCTTCATCACCCACATCAAGACCGACTGGCTGGACGGCCGCCACACCGTCTTCGGCAAGGTCCTGGAAGGCCAGGCCATCGTTGATTCGGTCAAGCAGGGCGACGTGATCCATTCGATCACCCTGGAAGGCGACGTCGACGCCGTGCTGGCCGCCCAGGCCGACCGCGTCGCGGAGTGGAACAAGCACCTCGCCGCCTGATCCCCCTTCGAAACGGCCACCCATGGGTGGCCGTTTCCCTGTTCCCCGCCGCCCGCCTGGCCTGCGTGGCTCTGCCCGCGGCGTCCCATCAAACGCTTGCAAGCAAGAGGAAACCCCCATGAAAGCACCCGTTCGTGTTGCCGTGACCGGCGCCGCCGGCCAGATCGGTTATGCCCTGCTGTTCCGCATCGCCTCCGGCGAAATGCTGGGCAAGGACCAGCCGGTCATCCTGCAGCTGCTGGAACTGCCGGTCGACAAGGCCCAGGCCGCCCTGAAGGGCGTGATGATGGAGCTGGAAGACTGCGCCTTCCCGCTGCTGGCCGGCATGGTCGGCACCGATGATGCCGAAGTCGCGTTCAAGGACGCCGACATCGCCCTGCTGGTCGGCGCACGTCCGCGCGGCCCGGGCATGGAGCGCAAGGACCTGCTGCTGGAGAACGCCAAGATCTTCACCGCCCAGGGTGCAGCGCTGAACAAGGTCGCCAGCCGTGACGTGAAGGTGCTGGTGGTCGGCAACCCGGCCAACACCAACGCCTACATCGCGATGAAGTCGGCCCCGGAACTGAAGCCGGAAAACTTCACCGCCATGCTGCGCCTGGACCACAACCGCGCGCTGAGCCAGCTGTCGACCAAGCTCGGCAAGCCGGTCGGTGGCATGGAGAAGCTGGTGGTGTGGGGCAACCACAGCCCGACCATGTACCCGGACTACCGTTTCGCCACCGCCGATGGTGCGTCGATCGCCGATGCGATCAACGACCAGGAGTGGAACGCCAACACCTTCATCCCGACCGTCGGCAAGCGCGGCGCGGCGATCATCGAAGCCCGTGGCTCGTCCTCGGCTGCTTCGGCCGCCAACGCAGCGATCGACCACGTGCGTGACTGGGTGCTGGGCAGCAACGGCAAGTGGGTCACCATGGGCGTGCCGTCCGACGGTTCCTACGGCATTCCGGAAGGCGTGATCTTCGGCTTCGCGGTGACCACCGAGAACGGCAAGTACACCCTGGTCAAGGACCTGCCGATCGACGACTTCAGCCAGAAGTACATCGACAAGACCCTGGCCGAGCTGGAAGAAGAGCGCGCCGGCGTCGCCCACCTGCTGGGCTGATGCAGGCGGTACCGGCTCCGGCCGGTACGTCTTCCATCAAGGTAGGTACCGACCGTTGGTTGGTACGCAGAAAACGGGGAGGCTTCGGCTTCCCCGTTTTCATTTGGAATTCCTGGAACCGCATGATCCACCTGCACTACATCGATGACGCACTGCTGGTGGCCGAGAAGCCGGCTGGCCTGTTGTCCGTACCCGGCCGCAGCGCCGAGAACCAGGACTGCGTGGTCGCGCGCCTGCAGGCGCTGTATCCGGATGCGTTGACCGTACATCGGCTGGACCAGGTGACCTCCGGCCTGCTGCTGCACGCGCGCGGCAAGGAGACGCAGGCCGCATTGTCGAAGCAGTTCGAGCAGCGCCAGGTTGGCAAGCGGTATGAAGCGGTGGTGCAGGGGCTGCTCGAGGGTGATTCCGGCGAAGTGGACCTGCCGTTGATCGTTGACTGGCCGAACCGGCCGAAGCAGATGGTCGATCACGAACGCGGCAAGCCGGCGTTGACGCGTTGGCGCGTACTGGCGCGTGATGTAGAAGCGCGGCGCACGCGCGTGGCGTTGGAACCGATCACTGGCCGCAGCCATCAGCTGCGGTTGCACATGGCCAGTATTGGCCATCCGATTGTTGGCGACGTGCTGTATGACGCGGCACCGGCGCACCGCGTGCATCTGCATGCACGCAGCCTGCGGTTCACGCATCCGCTGACGGGCGAGGCGCTCGCGTTCGAGTCCGCGGCTCCGTTCTAGGGGGTCGGCAGGGCTTGCAGCCCTGCACCCGCAGAATCAACGTCAACGTCAAAAGCGGGCTATACGTGGGTTGGCGGGACGGTGTCGAAGTGCGGGGCCGCCGCAAGTACGTCCGTGTAGGCTTGGCAGCCGCATCCATGCGGCTGACACCCCGCACTTCGACACCGCCCCACCTTCGACAGGTTCACTCGGCTGTCGGTAGCGGTGGCCGTTGTTCCGCGCAGCTGTTGGTAGGTGTCGACCTTGGTCGACACGATTTTTCTGTCAGATATCGAATGAACCATCCACGCATGGCGTGGATCTACCGCGTCGACCAAGGTCAACACCTACCAGAGCAGTCGACCAAGGTCGACACCGACCAGAACAATATGCCGTTCCGGCAGATCGCGGAATCTGTCGAAGGCGGGGTGGGTCCGGTTGCGGGGGCGTGAGCCGCATGGATGCGGCGACCGAGCCTCCAAGGACGGATTCACGGCGTCCCCCGCAATCGGACCCGCCCCGCCATCCCCCAGTAAGCCAGCTTCTGCTGTTGCTTCGGCTGTTGCTTCTGAGGTTGCCGGCCAGCGGCCGGCACTACCGCAGGTGCAGGGCTGCAAGCCCTGCATAACAAACCCCACCCCCTACCAAGGTAGGGCGGCCCGCGCGGCAGCGCCGGACTATCCTCGAACCCATGACTTTGTCTGGGAGGGCTGCGTCATGAACTACGAGGAAACCTACCGTCGCTCGATCGACGAGCCGGAGGCCTTCTGGGGCGAGGAAGCCAAGCGCATCCATTGGCATAAACCGCCGCAGCAGGTGCTCGACTACAGCAACCCGCCGTTCCGGCGCTGGTTCGTCGGCGGCGAAACCAATCTCTGCTACAACGCCGTCGACCGCCACCTGGCCGAGCGCGCCGACCAGCTCGCACTGGTCGCCATCTCCACCGAAACCAACAGCACACGCGAGATCACCTATCACCAGCTGTACCGCGAAGTGAACGACTTCGCCGCGGTACTCAAGCACCTCGGCGTCGGCCACGGTGACCGTGTGGTGATCTACATGCCGAACATGGCCGAGGCGGTGTTCGCGATGCTGGCCTGTGCGCGCATCGGTGCGGTGCACTCGGTGGTATTCGGGGGCTTTGCGGCGCACAACCTGGCGCTGCGCATCGACGATGCCAAGCCCAAGCTGCTGATCGCGGCCGACGCCGGTATGCGCGGTGGCAAGCTGATTCCGTACAAGCCGATGGTCGACGCCGCCTGTGCCGAAGCGGCGTCGCCGCCACCGCATGTGCTGATCGTGTCGCGTGGGCTGGACGCAGCCGAACCACGCGTGCCGGGCCGTGACGTGGACTACGCCACGCTGCGTGCGCAGATCGGTGAAGTCGACGTGCCGGTGCAGTGGCTGGAAGCGAGCGAGCCGAGCTACCTGCTGTACACCTCCGGCACTACCGGCAAGCCGAAGGGCGTGCAGCGCGATGTGGGCGGCTATGCAGTGGCGATGGCGCAGTCGATGGAGACCGTTTTCGACTGCAAGCCGGGCCAGGTGATGTTCTCCACCTCCGATGTCGGCTGGGCGGTGGGCCACTCCTACAATGTGTACGGCCCGCTGATCGGTGGCTGCACCTCGCTGCTGTACGAAGGGCTGCCGACCAACCCGGATCCCGGCATCTGGTGGGCGCTGTGCGAGCAGTACAACGTGCGCACGATGTTCTCCTCGCCCACCGCCATCCGCGTGCTGAAGAAGCACGACGCGGACTTCATCCATCGCCACGACCTGCGCGCGCTGAAGTACCTGTTCCTGGCCGGCGAGCCGCTCGACGAGCCGACCGCGCACTGGATCAGCGAAGCGCTCGGCAAGCCGATCATCGACAACTACTGGCAGACCGAGACCGGCTGGCCGGCACTGACCCTGTTGCCGGGCCTGGAGATGAAGCCGGTGCGCTTCGGTTCGCCGGGCTTCCCCAATCTCGGCTACCGGATGAAGGTGATCGACGAGAACACCGGCGAGGAAGTCGCACCGGGGCAGAAGGGCGTGCTGGTGGTGTCGCCACCGCTGCCGCCGGGTTGCATGAGCACCGTGTGGAATGATGACAGCCGCTTCCTGCAGAGCTACTTCAGCCACTTCAAGGAACTGCTGTACAGCTCGCTGGACTGGGCGATCCGCGACGACGATGGCTACACCTTCATCCTCGGTCGCACCGATGATGTCATCAATGTAGCCGGGCACCGTCTGGGCACGCGCGAGATCGAGGAGGCCATTTCCAGCCATCCGCGGGTGGCCGAGGCCGCCGTGATCGGGGTCAAGGATGAACTGAAGGGGCAGGTGCCGCTGGTGTTCGTCACCCTCAAGCAGGGCCTGGATGGCGAGGATCCGGCGCCGGTGGTGGCCGAGATGATGGCGACGGTGACCACCTCGCTCGGCGCGGTCGCACGCCCGGCGCACGTACACGTGGTCAATGCACTGCCCAAGACCCGCTCCGGCAAGCTGCTGCGGCGCTCGCTGCAGGCGCTGGCCGAACAGCGTGATCCGGGCGACCTGTCGACGCTGGACGACCCCAGCGCGCTGGAGGAGATCCGCCGCGCGCTGGGCCGTTGATCCGGTAGTGCCGGCCGCTGGCCGGCACCCCCATCAATCCCGAGGTTGCCGGCCAGCGGCCGGCACTACCCGCGGCACTTGCGCTAAGCTCGGCCTGTCATCGACCTGCAATACGCGGCGCGCGCCGGGGAAGGCGCGTGCCGTCCGGGGATGGCACACAGGGGGGCGTGCCCGTCAGGGCGCGCCGGCATTGTGCATCGAGGGAGGGAGAGGCAATGGCATTGCTGCACGCCAAGACGGCTGCTGGCCGTCAGGAAATCGAAGACCGTGGCCGGCGCCTGCCGGCGGCACTGCGTTCGATCCTGCTGATGGTCGACGGCCATCGCGATGACACCGAACTGCGTGGCCTGTTCGAAGGCCTGCGCGCGCCGGCCGATGCACTGGAGCAGCTGGAAGCGCAGGGCCTGATCGAAGTGATCGGTGGCAATGCCGAGGTGGCACCGGTACGTGGCATCAGCACCGGCCGCGAACAGGATCCGGCGTTGTACCAGCAGCTGTACGACGCGATGAGCGAGGCGGTGCGGCGCCACCTGGGCCTGAAGGGCTACTTCATGCAGTTGAAGATTGAACGCTGCACCGATGCACTTGCGTTGGAACGCCTGTGCCCGGAACTGCTGGCGGCGGTGGGCAAGGCGCGCAGCCCGGCGCTGGCGCAGCGCTGGTGGCAGGAAACCCAGGCCGCCGTGGTCAATGGTGGCGGCGAGGTCGTGCAGGCATCAGCCACCGCGTAAAGTGATCGGTTCACTTCCCCACAAGGAGTCCCGCGTGCAGGACGACCACGACGACACCGACACCCCAGGCTGGGACGCGATCAATGCGGCGCTGGCGCCGCTGTATGCTGGCCAGGAACCCCGTCACTACGGTACGGCGTTGCCGTACACGCTGGGTGGCCAGGATCCACTGGATGGCATCAGCGTGTACTGGGCGGATGCGCCGGTACCGCACTGGCATTACATCACCTACGGCTTCTCCGAGCTGTACGCCAAGGAGAGCAGTGATGCAGATGCCAGCGGCTATGGATTCGAGCTGACCTTCCGCCTGGCTGCTGAAGCCGGTGAGCACGCCGGCAGCAACCCGCCGGTGTGGCCGATGAACCTGCTGCAGAACCTGGCGCGCTACGTGTTTGGCAGCGGCAACGTGTTCGAGGATGGTCACCATCTGAACGCCAACGGCCCGATCGCGCTGGAGACCGGCACGCGCCTGTGCCACCTGGCCTTCATCGCCGATCCGCAGTTGCCTGCGCGCGACACCGCCAATGGCCACCTGCAGTTCCTGCAGCTGGTCGGGCTGACCGATGAGGAGATGGAAGCGGTCAAGCGCTGGTCGACGCGCGGCGTGCTGCAGGCGCTGCAACCGGCGATGCCGCTGTGGATCAGCGACCTGCATCGCGGCAACCTGTTGGAGGATCCGACACTCGCCGCACAGGTGCGGGCCGGCAGCGAGCGCGAGGGCTCCAGCACCGGCATGTTGTTCATCGAGACACTGGATTGGCGGCAGGAGGCGGGCGTCACCACCCTGGTGCTCGGCGCCGGGCAGGTGGCCAGTGTGTGCGAGCTGCTGCCATTGCGCCTGCGCCACGGCAAATCGCTGGAACTGGCCAGCCGCGAGCGGCAGTGGGAATTCATTCCGGCAGCGCGCGGTGAAACCGGCGAGGTATCGGCCGACAGCACGCGCTGGGCGCTGGACGAGACGGGGCTGCAGGCCCTGGCGGGCGTGCGTGCCGAACGTGGCATCTACCCGGTGGCGGGAGCGCTGCGCATCGAAGTGGTGCCGACCTACCTGCGCGATGCCAACGGTGAAGTGATCCGCCAGATCGGCTGAGTGTGGTGATGGCGCCGGTGGGGTCAGAGCCGCCTGCTGTGCAGACGGATCCGACCCCGGGTCAGGCTCAGGCCAGGCCTTCGGCCTTCAGTGCGGCCTGCACGCCGGCATCGGCGTCCATGCGTGCCTTGTAGGCGGCCAGGTTGTCCAGGCCCGACAGGTCGACCTTGGTGCCGGCGGCCCAACGCAGGGTGATGTAGAAGTACGGATCGGCGAAACTGCGGAAGCCGGCCAGCCAGGGCTTGTCGGCCAGCTGCCTGTCAGCGGTCTCGAACAGGCCACGCAGGCGCTTGTGTGCGGCGGCGCGGATCGCGTCGAACTGGCTTTCGTCGGCGATGAACTTGCCCGGTGCGAACAGCGGCGAGAAGGCCGGATGCACGTCGGAATTGACGAAGGCCAGCCAGCGGGTGGCTTCGGCACGCTGGCGCGCGCTGCCATCGCCGCCGAGGCCGGCCTGCGGGTAGGTGTCGGCGATATAGCCCATGATCGCGGCGTTCTGCAGCAGCACGAAGTCGCCATCGACCAGCGCGGGAACGGCGCCGGCCGGATTGATCTTGAGGAATTCCGGACCCTTCAGGGTGTCCTTGTTCAGCAGTTCGACCTCGAACGGCTGGCCGGTCCACTGCAGGGCGATGTGGTCGGCGGTGGAACAGGCACCGGGCTTGCTGTACAGCTTCATGGGAACTCCAGGTGATGCGGGCGGGAAACGCCCACTATCCCAGAGCCTGCCAGCGGGCGGCAACGCTGCCGCCAGCACGGATCGTTACGACTGCCGCGGCTTGAGGTTCTGCACCTTATAGAAGGTGTGATCGCCGATGGTGGCCACCTGGTAGGCGTTGCGCCAGTTCGGGCTGGCGATGGACAACGCGGCGAAGTGGCTGGCTCCGGGCACGATCTCGCGGCGCTCGCCGGCCGGCAGCGCCCAGTTGCGCTCGGCGTCGAAGGCCACGTTCATTGCCTCGCTCCAGGCCGCGTCATTGCCCAGCTGGGTGCCGGGGGAGACGATGGTCGGCGCGAACTGCTTGCGCGCGGTGACCACCTGGCACATCGAGTCGCCCCACAGGCCACTGTCGAGGCGGCGCAGGGCGACCTCGGCAACGGCTTGCTGGCCGCGCAGGGTCTGGTCGCGGGCTTCCAGGTAAACGGTGGTGCTCAGACACAGTGAATCAGCGGCCGGCTGCGGCAACAACTGCGACAGCCAGAGAATCCAGGCCAGTTTCATATAACTCCTTGCTCCGTATGGGCCGCACTCTCCGCTTCCAGTCGCGGGGGCGACAGGATGCGGGGTACGACTTGGCGTCATGGGGAGGCGGCCATCGGGGCCGCCCCGTGGGCAGCCCCAAAAGAAACGACCAGTACCGATCGTGGGGGCTGCGCCGGCTCACCGGAAACTGGCTGGTGAGCGGAAAGATGGCGCAAGGTAGGGGGGCGTAGCCGAACGCATCGTGAACCGTCCGGCTTGACATTCAGGTTCGGGAGGGGTGACGGAAATCACATTCCGTCCCCCATTCAGGCGCTCATCAGAGCGCGGCGGCCACCCGGCTGCCTTGGTCGATGGCCCGCTTGGCGTCCAGTTCGGCCGCTACATCGGCACCGCCGATCAACGTCGCGCTGATGCCGGCGGCCTGCAGTTCGGCCTGCAGCGAACGGTTGGGTTCCTGCCCGGCGCAGACCACCACATGGTCGACCGGCAGCAGCTGTTCGCTGCCCTCAACGCGGATGCGCAGGCCTTCATCGTCAACACCCAGGTACTCGACGCCGCCGAGCATGCGCACGCCCTTGGCCTTCAGCGTGGCGCGATGGATCCAGCCGGTGGTCTTGCCCAGCCGCGCACCGGGCTTGCCCGGGCTGCGCTGCAGCAGCCACAGCCGCCGCGGCGATGCCTCGGGCTGCGGCCTGGCCAGCGAGCCGCGGGCCTCGAACGTGCTGTCCACGCCCCATTCGGCCATCCAGCGCTGTGGGTCCAGCGAGGGGGACTCACCGGCGTGGCTGAGGAACTCGCCGACATCGAAGCCGATGCCGCCGGCGCCGATGATCGCTGCACTGGCGCCCACCGTGACCCGGCCCAGCAGCACGTCCAGGTAACTGACCACCTTGGCGTGGTTGGCGCCGGGGAAGTCGACCTTGCGCGGCGTGATGCCGGTGGCCAGCACCACCTCGTCGAAGCCGGCCAGGCTGGCCGCATCTGCTCGCGTGCCCAGGCGTAGCTGCACGCCGGTTTCAGCCAGCTTGTGGCGGAAATAGCGCAGGGTCTCGTGGAACTCTTCCTTGCCGGGGATGCGCTTGGCCACGTTGAACTGGCCACCGATCTCGTCGTTGGCATCGAACAGGGTGACCTGGTGGCCGCGCTCGGCGGCCACCGTGGCGCAAGCCAGGCCGGCCGGACCTGCGCCGACCACCGCGACCTTTTTCGGCGTGGCAGCCGGGCGGTAGACCAGCTCGGTCTCGTGTGCGGCACGCGGATTGACCAGGCAGCTGGCCAGCTTGTTCTCGAACACGTGGTCCAGGCAGGCCTGGTTGCAGGCGATGCAGGTGTTGATCGCCTCGGCGCGGCCGGCGCGGGCCTTGTTGGGCCATTGCGGGTCGGCCAGCAGCGGGCGCGCCAGCGACACCATGTCGGCGCCGCCGCTGGCGAGGATGTGCTCGGCGACGTCGGGCATGTTGATGCGGTTGGTCGCCACCAGCGGCACCGTTACATGCGGCTTGAGCTTGGCGGTGACACCGGCGAAGGCGGCGCGCGGCACCGAGGTGGCAATGGTCGGGATGCGCGCTTCGTGCCAGCCGATGCCGGAATTGATGATCGTCGCGCCAGCCGCCTCGATGGCCTGGGCCTGCTGCACGATCTCTTCCCAGTTGCTGCCGTCGTCAACCAGATCCACCAGCGACAGGCGGTAGATGATGATGAAGTCCGGGCCGCAGGCCTCGCGGATGCGGCGCACGATCTCCACTGCAAAACGCATGCGTTGGTTGGCGTCGCCACCCCAGCGGTCGGAGCGCTTGTTGGTGCGCGGGGCGATGAACTCGTTGATGAGGTAGCCCTCCGAGCCCATCACTTCGACGCCATCGTAGCCGGCTTCGCGGGCCAGCTTTGCGCTGCGTGCGTAGTCGGCGATATGCCGCTCGACGCCGCTGGCCGACAGCGCACGGGGGGTGAACGGGTTGATCGGCGCCTTCAGCTTCGACGGTGCCACCGACAGGGGATGGTAGGCATAGCGGCCGGCATGCAGCAGCTGCAGGCAGATCTTCGCGCCGTGCTGGTGCGCGGCCGCGGTGAGCTGCCGGTGCGGGCGCACTTCCCAGGGCCAGGACAGCTTTCCGCCAAAGGGCTTCAGCCAGCCGACCACGTTCGGCGCGAAGCCACCGGTGACGATCAGGCCGACGCCACCTTCGGCGCGTTCGGCGAAGTAGGCGGCCAGGCGCGGGAAGTCGCGGGCGCGATCTTCCAGGCCGGTGTGCATCGAACCCATCAGCACGCGGTTGCGCAGCTGGGTGAAGCCCAGGTCCAGCGGGGCGAACAGGTGGGGATAGGCGCTTTCGTTGGCTGGCGACATGATCGATACGCTTGCGTACGGAAGCGCGAAGCGTGCCGGGAAACGGCGGCTGGGGCAAGGGGCGCGGGCGGTAGTGCCGGCCGCTGGCCGGCATCCCGATCAGCTCAGGGTGATTGCGGTTGCCGGCCAGCGGCCGGCACTACCGGGGGACGCCCAATCCCGAACCAGCCCAGCGTCACTCCGCACAGGGGGCCGATCAGCAGGGCGAAGGCGAGGGTGCCGACACCGACATTGCCGCCGAGCCACCAACCCAGCAGCAGCACGCTGCCCTCGATCAGGCTGCGCACCTTCCAGATCGGCCAGCCGGTGCGGGCATGCAGGCCGGTCATCAGGCCGTCGCGCGGGCCGGGCCCGAGCTTGGCACCGATGTACAGGCCGGTGGCCAGGGCGACCAGCAGCATGCCGGCGCAGAACATCGCCAGCTGCCAGCCAAGGCCGACCGCCGGGGGAAGCAACCACAGCCCGAACTGCGCGGATGGGCCGATCAACATCACGTTGAGCACGGTGCCGACGCCCGGCTTCTGTCGCAATGGCCACCACAGCAGCAGCACCAGCGCACCGATCACATTGGTGGCCAGGCCGAACGATAGCGGCGTCTGTGCGGCGATGCCCTGCGACAACACGTCCCAGGGGGCCACGCCGATCGCTGCACGGATCATCAGTGAGGCGCCGAAGCCGTACAGGAACAGGCCGATGATCAGTTGCAGCAGACGCAGGGGCAGGGCGGTGGGCATGACGGCGCTCGGGGAGAGGGGAGGGATCTGTTTCCACCGTAATCCCGATTCAGTCACTCCCATAGATACAGATGCCGGCCGATTCGCCGCTACAGGAGTCGTCGATCCTGCGTATGGGCCGTTCTGTGGAGCTGGGCCATGCTCCGGCTGCTTTGCCTGGCACCGCCAGCCGAACATGGCTCGGTACTGCACCGGCGTTCCAGCCTGGCTCAGTCGCCCCAGCCGGCCAGCGCCAGCTTGCCCACCGTGCGCCCGCTGGCCAAGCGCTGATGCGCGATGTCCAGATTCGCCGCATTGATCGCGCCCAGCGTCTCGCTGAGGGTGCCGCGCAGCTGGCCAGCGTCGATCATGCTGGCCGCGCGGCTGAGGATGCGGTGCTGTTCGATGCGGTCCGCCGTGGCGAAGCGCGAACGCGCGAACATGAACTCCCAGTGGATGCCGATGCACTTGGCCTTGTAGGGATCACCGATGCGCAGCGCGCCGCGCGGTTCGACGATGAGGCCGACATGGCCCTGTGGCGCCAGCAGCTGACCCAACGCATCCCAGTAATGGTCGGTGTCGGCCAGGTTGAGCGCGACCTGTACTGCGTCGATGCCCAATGCCTGCAGCTGGGGCAGCAGCGGCTGCCGGTGGTCGATTACATGCTGGGCACCCATCTGCCGGCACCAGTCGATCGACGATTCACGCGAGGCGGTGGCGATCACCTCGAATCCAGCATGCCGGCCCAGCTGGATCGCCATCGATCCAACACCGCCTGCTCCGCCGATCACCAGCAGGTGCTGGCCGGCATGGCGGCGATCATCCAGCTGCAATGGCATGCGCTGGAACAGCAGTTCCCATGCGGTGAGCGTGGTCAGTGGCAGTGCGGCCGCTTCGGCGAAGTCGAGCGTGGTCGGCTTGCGCGCTACCAGCCGTTCGTCCACAAGATGGAACTGCGCATTGCAGCCTGGCCGGGTGACATCACCGGCGTAGTAGACCTCGTCGCCGGACGCGAACAGGCTGGCGTCCTCGCCGATCGCTTCGACCACCCCGGCGGCGTCCCAACCGAGTACGCGGGGTGCTTCGAGCGTGGCCGGATCGGTGGCCGCCCGCTGCTTGCCGTCGACCGGGTTCACCGAGACGGCCTCGACCCGGATCAGCAGGTCGCGGCCACGCGGAGGCAGCGGCGGGGGCAGGTGGATATCGCAGAGGGCGGGGGCGGATTCACGACTCAGGGCGACGGCTTTCATCTCGGCTCCGGCTGGGTACGTGGCTCCATCATAGAGTTCCTCACGTTTCAGCAGATACGCTGAATCGGGCGGCGCAAGCTGTTGCGCAATATGTCGTACTCCGCACCTAAATCCCGTCAAACCCTTGCAGCGTGAGGGTCTTGCGGATTTTCATCATCCTGTATAGGGTTTCAACGTCGGACCGGTGGAGGGTCGGGCGCGATACTTCACATGTTACGGGACTGTTAACATGACCTTCACCCGCCTGAGCATAATGTTCGCGGCGGTGGCGTGCTGAATCGGCTGTCGAACATCGACGCACTAGTGCTGGCCCATGCCTCTACCGGTTTCATACCCCCGAAATAGGAGCTGTACTCAATGAACAAGAAGATCCTTACTGCCGCGCTGCTGGGTGGTCTGGCTTTCGCCCAGGCTGCGTCCGCGCAGGAGTTCGATGACCGCTGGTACCTGACCGGTTCGGCCGGCTTCAACTTCCAGGACAGCGACCGCCTGACCAATGACGCTCCGTTCGTCACCCTGGGCCTGGGCAAGTTCATCAGCCCGAACTGGTCGCTGGACGGTGAGCTGAACTACCAGAACCCGAACTTCGACGCCAACAAGGACATGAACTGGTCGCAGTACGGCGTCTCGCTGGACCTGCGTCGCCACTTCATCAAGGAAGGCCGCGGCTGGAACCCGTACCTGCTGGCCGGCCTGGGCTACCAGAAGTCGGAAGAAGAGTACAACCCGATCAGCGGTGGCCTGGCTGACCGCAAGGACGGCAACTTTGCCGCCAAGGTCGGCGTCGGTCTGCAGACCACCTTCGAGAAGCGCGTCGCTGTCCGTGCCGAAGTCGCCTACCGCGCTGATTTCGACGACCAGAGCGTGAACCCGAAGCGTGCCGGCAACGATGAAAGCTGGTTCGGCGACGTGCTGGCTTCGGTCGGCGTCGTGATCCCGCTGGGCCCGGCTCCGGTCGCGGCTGCTCCGGCTCCGGCTCCGGTTGCCCCGAGCTGCGCCGACCTGGATGACGACGGTGACGGCGTCAACAACTGCGACGACAAGTGCCCGAACTCGCAGCCGGGTCAGACCATCGGTCCGGACGGTTGCCCGGTGCCGGTCTCCATCGACCTGAAGGGCGTCAACTTCGACTTCGACAAGTCGAACCTGCGTCCGGACGCCGTGGCGATCCTGAGCGAAGCCACCGAGATCCTGAAGCGTTACCCGGATCTGCGCGTTGAAGTCGCCGGTCACACCGACTCGAAGGGTACCGACGCTTACAACCAGAAGCTGTCGGAGCGTCGTGCTACCGCCGTGTACAACTACCTGACCAAGAACGGCGTTGACGCCGGTCGCCTGGTCGGCCCGATCGGCTACGGCGAGAGCCGTCCGATTGCTCCGAACACCAACCCGGATGGTTCGGACAACCCGGAAGGTCGCGCCAAGAACCGTCGTACCGAGCTGAACGTCCAGAACTAAGTTCTGACGCTCTGCCAGTAGGACACAGCAGGACCCGGCTTCGGCCGGGTCTTGTTGTTTCTGCGGCCCGGCAACCGGTGCCTGCCGCTCCGGGGGGGCTAACCGTTCGTCGGGTTTTTGTCCGTAAAACCAATGGGTTGTCGTATTCATTGAAAGTGGCGCTTGAAAGCTGTCGTGGCATTGCTAAACTCGCCGCGTCACTTCCTTTCCTGGATGCCCTTCATGCTGCGCTCTGCATCGGCCGCCGTCCTGGCGCTGGCCCTGGTTCCCGCCGCCCATGCTGCGGTCGATTGCTCGGTAAACACCAGCGCCTCGCCGCTGCCGTTGCCGGCCACGACCATCGCGCCGGTGGCCGACGAGCTCTACATCCGTGGCAACCAGCTGGGCATGCCGGCCGGCGTGCTGAGCAGCAACTACGATCCGTCGCAGTCGGTGGACCAGGTGCTGCAGCGCCTGCGCATCGATGGCTGCCAGAACATCGCCAAGGCCATTCCGAGCGCACCGGCGGTGAAGCCGAACGATCCGGCGGCCTACAAGCCGCAGACCGAATTCGACAACACGCCCTGGCGCTTCGACATGAGCCAGAACGGCAAGCGCATGACCGCCGAAGAGTTCGACGCCTGGATGAAGGCGCGTGGCGTGCGTGTGGTCAAGGCGCGTCCGGCTCCGGCCGCCACTCCGGCCCCGGCCGAAGCACCGGCTGAGACCAAGCCGGTCGACAAGAAGTAAGCGCCGCGGGGAGCAGAGGCTTGCGCACGCGCCGCCCACCTGCCGCCCCCGCCGCCCGCTCCCACGCATCGCGTGGGCGTGCGACTCCCGCTGCCACAGCCGCCGGTGTCCGTCATGGCCTGGCGCGCGTGCTGTCCAAGGCCGGCGTCTGCTCGCGCAGCGAGGCCGCGCGCTGGATTGCCGAGGGCCGCGTACGCGTCTCCGGCCGCATCGTGCGGGATCCCGAGTTCCCGATTGGCCAGCCGGCGCCACCGATCGAGGTCGATGGCCAGCCGATGGGCGCGCCGCAGCGCCTGTACCTGATGCTCAACAAGCCACGCGGGGTGGTGACCACCGTGCAGGACGAGCGTGGCCGCGACACCGTCTACCGCTGTTTCGATGGTGCAGGGCTGCCGTGGATCGCGCCGGTCGGGCGCCTGGACAAGGCCAGTGAAGGGCTGTTGCTGTTCAGCAACGATCCGCAGTGGGCCGCGCGCCTGACCGATCCGGAAACGGGTCCGCAGAAGACGTACCACGTGCAGGTCGACCGCCTGCCCGATGACGCCACGCTGGCGGCCCTGCAGGCCGGCGTGGAGGACGAGGGCGAGTTCCTCGTGGCCCAGGCCGTGCGCGTGCTGCGCAGCGGCGACAAGACCGCGTGGCTGGAGGTGGTCCTCGACGAGGGCCGCAACCGCCACATCCGCCGCCTGCTGGCGGCCTTCGACCTGCAGGTGCTGCGCCTGGTCCGGGTTGCGATCGGCGGGCTGCAGCTCGGCGATCTCGGCAAGGGTCAGTGGCGGATGCTGGAGGTCAATGACCAGCAGCGGCTGGGGGCCGCTGCACCGGGCTGATCATCGCCCGCGGCCGGCGGTTGCCGGCCACCGTTCCAGGCGTAGGGGGCGCCTGGTTGCTGAACTTCCCGAACGGAGCCTGCCCATGTACCACCCGACCCTCAACCAAACCCTGCGCTGCGCAGGCCTGCTGCTGCCGATGGTGCTGCTGACCGCCTGTGGTGGCCACAAGAAGGTGGCCAAGGCAGAAACGCCGGCCGAAACCCCGGTGGTGGAAGTGAAGACCCCGGAGCTGGATGGCCGCGGCAGCTACCGCTTCCTGATGAGCAACGGCGACAAGAAGATGACCGCCGACGAGTTTGATGCCTGGATGAAGGCCAACGGCATCCGCGTTGCCAAGGGCAACGGCCAGGACGCTGCCGCCAAGCCGGTGGTGGTGGCCAGCAAGGACGAGCCGAAGGGCAAGAAGAAAAAGAAGTGATGCCGGGAAGGTGTCGACCTCGGTCGGCACGCCCTCAAGCTCTGGTAGGTGCCGACCTTGGTCGGCACGCTTTGACCGCTGGGATCAACCCTTGATCACGCCCAGCTCGACACCGATGCGGGTGAACGCATCGATCGCGCGGTCCAGGTGCTCGCGGCTGTGCGCAGCGCTGATCTGGGTGCGGATGCGGGCCTGGCCCTTGGGCACCACCGGGAAGAAGAAACCGATCGCGTAGATGCCTTCTTCGAGCAGGCGCTCGGCGAACTTCTGCGCCAGCGGTGCGTCGTACAGCATCACCGGGCTGATCGGGTGCACGCCCGGCTTCACGTCGAAACCGGCGGCGACCATCTTTTCGCGGAAGTAGCGGGTGTTCTCCACCAGGGTGTCGCGCAGGTCGTCAGCGGCGGCCAGCATCTCGAATGCCTTGATGCCGGCGGCCACCACATGCGGCGGCAGCGAGTTGGAGAACAGGTACGGCCGCGAACGCTGGCGCAGCAGCTCGATCACCTCGGCGCTGGCGCAGGTGAAGCCGCCCAGTGCGCCGCCCATGGCTTTGCCCAGGGTGCCGGTGATGATGTCGATCTTTTCCAGCACGCCCTTCACTTCGGCCGAGCCACGGCCGGTGGCGCCGAGGAAGCCGGTAGCGTGGCATTCGTCGATGTGCACCAGCGCGTTGTACTTCTTCGCCAGCGCGGTGATCTCGTCCAGCGGGGCGATGAAGCCGTCCATCGAGAACACGCCGTCGGTGGTGATCAGCTTGGTCTTGCAGCCGGCGGCATCGGCGGCCTGCAGCTGGGCTTCCAGGTCGGCCATGTCGCAGTTGGCGTAGCGGAAGCGCTTGGCCTTGCACAGGCGCACGCCGTCGATGATCGAGGCGTGGTTCAGTGCATCGGAAATGATCGCGTCGTTCTCACCGAGCAGCGGTTCGAACAGGCCGCCGTTGGCGTCGAAACAGGCCGCGTACAGAATGGTGTCCTGCTTGCCGAAGAAGTCGGCGATCTGCTTCTCCAGCTGCTTGTGCAGGTCCTGGGTACCGCAGATGAAGCGCACCGAGGCCATGCCGAAGCCGTGGGTATCCAGCGCATCCTTGGCGGCCTGGATCAGGTCCGGATGGTCGGCCAGGCCCAGATAGTTGTTGGCACAGAAGTTCAGCACCTTGCGGCCATCCTCGAGGGTGATCTCGGCCGACTGCGGGCTGGTGATGATCCGCTCGGACTTGAACAGGCCCTGGGCGCGGATGGCGTCCAGTTCCTCGGCGTAGTGGCGGGTCAGGGCGGAGGAGGCGTCGGTCATGGCGTGGGCACGGCTCTGAACGGGGAAACCGTTGATTCTACCGGGCTACGACGGCCTTCGACCGGGCCGGGCAGGGCACCGCCACGGGTGGCACATGTTGCATCGCAATAGCAAACGGGTTAAAAATTCGTGAACCGCGCCTGTCTGGCGCCGGTTGCCCGCTCCCCCTTCCTGCCCCCGCCACCCTCGGAGACGCCCATGAAGCACGCCCGTGCCTGCCTCGCCATTGCCGCTGCCCTGACCCTGGCCACCCCGTTCGCCGCCAGCGCCCAGGAAAACGAATCGCCGTACAGCTGGAACGTCACCGCTGTTTCCGATTACCTGTTCCGTGGTGTGTCGCAGACCGACGAGGATCCGACCCTGCAGGCCGGTTTCACCTACACCAGCCCGGTTGGCCTGTACGCAGGCGTGTGGGGCTCGGGCGTGGATTTTGGTGCGGGTGACCCGAAGACCGAGTTCGACTACCTGATCGGCTACGGCGTGGACGTCACCGAGCGCGTCAACTTCGACGTGCTGCTGAACCGCTACACCTACCTGAAGTCCAGCCACCAGAACTACAACGAGCTGATCACCACCACCACGCTGGATGACACCTACAAGCTGACGGTGGCCTACACCAACGATGTCTGGAACAGCAGCACCGATGGCTGGTACTTCGGCCTGGGCGGCAGCTGGGGCCTGCCGAAGGACTTCACCCTGAATGCCAACGTCGGTCGCAGCACCTTCGAGGACGGCATCGCCAAGGACTACACCGACTGGAACGTCGGCGTCGCGCGCCAGTTCGGCCTGTTCAACGTCGGCCTGGGCTACTACGCCACCGACGGCAACGGCCGTGACAATTCCGGCAAGCTGGCCCACAGCCGGGTGATGCTGAGCGTCGCCGTCGGCAAGTAACGCCGCAGGCGTTACGGGTAGTGCCGGCCGCTGGCCGGCAACACCAAAGAAAAAGGCGCCCATCGGGCGCCTTTTTCAATTTCAAGGTGTGCCGAGCAAGCTCGGCACCCACCCATCGCGCACGGCGAAGGGTCAATTCCAGCTCAAAACAACCTTGCCGGCCTTGCCTTCTTCCATCAGGTCGAAGCCCTTCTGGAAGTCGTCGATCGGCAGCTGGTGGGTCATCACCTTGCCGAGCGGGAAGCCGGACAGCACCAGCTGGGTCATCTTGTACCAGGTCTCGTACATCTTGCGGCCGTAGATGCCCTGCACGGTCAGGCCCTTGAAGATGATCTTGTCCCAGTCGCAGCCGGCGCCCTTGGGCATGATGCCGAGCATGGCGATCTTGCCGCCGTGGTACATGCAGTCGAGCATGTCGTTGAACGCGCGCGGGTTGCCGCTCATTTCCAGGCCCACGTCGAAGCCCTCCATGTGCAGTTCCTTCATCACGTCCTTCAGCGACTGGTTGGCCACGTTGACCACGCGGGTGGCACCCATGTCGGCGGCCAGCTTCAGGCGGAAATCATTGACGTCGGTCACCACCACGTTGCGCGCACCGATGTGCTTGCAGATGCCGGCGGCGATGATGCCGATCGGGCCGGCACCGGTGATCAGCACGTCCTCGCCGATCACATTGAATTCCAGCGCACAGTGCGCGGCGTTGCCGTAGGGGTCGAAGAACGCAGCCAGCTCCGACGGGATCTGGTCCGGGATCGGCCACAGGTTGCTGGCCGGCATCACCATGTATTCGGCGAAGGCGCCGTTGACGTTGACGCCGATGCCGACGGTGTTCGGGCACAGGTGCGGGCGGCCGCCACGGCAGTTGCGGCAGTGGCCGCAGACGATGTGGCCTTCGGCCGAGACGCGCTGGCCGATTTCATAGCCGGTCACGGCCGAGCCGAGTGCGGCGACGCGACCGACGAATTCGTGGCCGATGGTCAGGCCCGGCTTGATGGTGCGCTGACTCCACTCGTCCCACAGGTAGATGTGCAGGTCGGTACCGCAGATCGCGGTCTTCTCCAGCTTGATCAGGACCTCATTCGGGCCCGGGGTCGGCACCGGAACTTCTTCCAGCCAGATGCCCTTGGCCGCTTCGCGCTTGACCAGGGCCTTCATCGTTTGCTGCGCCATCGGGGTGGAACTCATCAGGGGGAAAGCGCGGATTATAGGGTGCCGCGCGGATTTCCCATGTTGCGCTGCGGGTGCATTGGCGGAACGAAAGGCGTGCGCCGGCGGGCGTTTCGAACGTGCCGCAAACAGCAGCGCCTCCTTGATTCCGGGGGAGGGGGCGTCGTCACCCTGGCCGGGACACGCAAAAGCCCATCCATGGTGCTCGATGGCGCCTTGCTCGTGCGCGCTGTCCTGCGCACACGGCAAGACCGGGGTTGGGCGTCCTGCCCAACCCGCCAGTCGCATGCGCCCGGCCCATGGCGCCAACGGTCCCGACCAGGGTGACCACGCCCCCTCTGGACCATTCCATGTGCGCGGCCGACGTGCGCATGGCAGCGCAAGAAGTAGGCCCATGACTTCCGGGGTTCGGGCCGGGGCAGGGCGGCGGGCTACAATCGAGGGTTCCACTACCAGGGGCCGCTCCATGCGCTCGAACCTGCTTGCATTCTCCATCGTCGCCAGCCTCGGGCTGGCCCAAGTCGCCCATGCCGCTGAAGGCATGTGGGTGCCGCAGCAGCTGCCGGAAATCGCCGGCCCGCTGCAGAAGGCCGGCCTGAAGCTGTCCCCGGAACAGCTGTCCAACCTGACCGGCGACCCGATGGGCGCGGTCGTCGCCCTCGGCGGCTGCACCGCCAGCTTCGTCTCGCCGCAGGGCCTGGTGGTCACCAACCACCACTGCGCTTATGGCGCCATCCAGCTGAATTCGACCGCGCAGAAGAACCTGATCAAGGACGGCTTCAACGCGCCGACCCTGAAGGACGAACTGAGCGCCGGCCCGAACGCCCGCGTGTTCGTGCTCGACCAGATCACCGACGTCACCACCCAGGCCAAGGCCGCCATCGCTGCCGCCGGCAACGACCCGCTGGCCCGCAGCCGCGCGCTGGACGCCTTCGACAAGGCCCAGGTCGCCGCCTGTGAAGCCGATGCCGGCTTCCGCTGCCGCCTGTACAGCTTCTCCGGCGGCAACACCTACCGCCTGTTCCGCAACATGGAAATCAAGGACGTGCGCCTGGTCTACGCGCCCCCGGGCAGCGTCGGCAAGTTCGGCGGCGACGTCGACAACTGGATGTGGCCGCGCCACACCGGCGATTTCTCGTTCTACCGCGCCTACGTCGGCAAGGACGGCAAGCCGGCCGCCTTCGCCGCCGACAACGTGCCGTACCAGCCCAAGCACTTCCTGAAGTTCGCCGACCAGCCGCTGGGTGCCGACGACTTCGTGATGGTGGCGGGCTACCCGGGCCGCACCAACCGCTATGCCCTGGCCGGTGAATTCAACGAAACCGCCAGCTTCACCTACCCGACCATCGCCAAGCACTACAACGCCGTGCTGAAGATGATCGCCGACGCCGGCAAGGCCGACGCCGACGTCAAGGTGAAGTACGCCGCCACCGCCGCCAGCATGAACAACGTGGCCAAGAACTACCTGGGCCAGCTGGAAGGCTTCAAGCGCATCGACGCCGCTGGCCAGAAGCAGGCTGAAGAAGCTGCCGTGCTGGCGTGGCTGAAGAAGCAGGGCGCTGCCGGCAAGCCGGCCCTGGCGGCACACGCGCAGCTGCTCAAGCATCTGGATACCAGCAAGTCGACCCGCGAACGCGACCTGTTCGTCGGTCAGTTCAACAACACCTCGGCCGTTGGCGCGGCGATCACCCTGTACCGCCTGTCGATCGAGCGCAGCAAGCCGGATGCCGAGCGCGAAGCCGGTTACCAGGAACGCGACCTGACCACCATCGAAGGTGGCCTGAAGCAGATGGACCGCCGCTACGTGGCGAAGATGGACCAGCAGCTGCAGGCCTACTGGCTGGACCAGTACGTGGCCCTGCCGGCCGCACAGCGCGACAACGAAGTGCTGAACAAGTGGCTGGCCGGCAGCGATGCCGCTGCGGTGAAATCGCTGGTGGGCAAGCTGTCGGGCACCGAGCTGGGCAGCCTGGATGCACGCCTGAAATGGTTCAAGGCCGACCGCGCCGCGTTTGAGGCCAGCAATGATCCGGCCATCCAGTACGCCGTGGCCGTCATGCCGGCGCTGCTGAAGCAGGAAGAGCAGAAGAAGATCCGCGAAGGCGAATCGCTGACCGCGCGCCCGCTGTACCTGCAGGCCGTGGCCGACTACAAGAAGAGCCAGGGTGAGTTCGTCTACCCGGACGCCAACCTGTCGCTGCGCATCACCTTCGGCAACGTCATGGGCTATGGCAAGGACGGCGTGAAGTACACCCCGTTCACCACCCTGGAAGGCGTGGCGGCGAAGGAAACCGGTGAGGATCCGTTCGATTCGCCGAAGGCGCTGCTTGATGCAGTCAAGGCCAAGCGTTACGGCGGCCTGGAAGACAAGCGCATTGGTTCGGTGCCGGTGAACTTCCTGTCCAACCTGGACATCACCGGTGGCAACTCGGGTTCGCCGGTGCTGGACGCCAACGGCAAGCTGGTCGGCCTGGCCTTCGATGGCAACTGGGAATCGGTCAGCTCCAACTGGGTGTTCGACCCGGTGATGACCCGCATGATCGCCGTCGACAGCCGCTACATGCAGTGGATCATGCAGGAAGTGGCGCCGGCGCCGCAGCTGCTGAAGGAACTGAACCTGGCGAAGTGAGGTAGTGCCGGCCGCTGGCCGGCAACCTCGACCAGACAGCCGGAGTTTCCGAAACCCCGCGACTCACGTCGCGGGGTTTTTTCATGCCCGGCCCGGCCCGGTGCGCCGAACAGGTATCATCCCTGTTCCGCGTACTTCACAGGATGTGAACGAAACGCGGAAACCTCCTCCCCCCAGGACCCCTTGCACGCATGCGCATCCTGCTTGCCCGCCACGGCGAAACGCCGTGGAACGCCGAAGGCCGCTACCAGGGCCAGATCGATATTCCGCTTTCGCCGATCGGTGAAGCCCAGGCCCAGGCACTGGGTGCCCGCCTGGCCTCGGTGGACATCACCCGTGCCGTCGCCTCGCCGCTGTCGCGCGCGCAGCGCACCGCGCAGCTGGCGCTTGGCGCCGCCCGCGCCGACATGCTGCTGACCGAGCCGGAGCTGCAGGAAATCGCCCACGGTGAATGGGAAGGGTTGCTCGCCAGCGAGATCCACGAGAAGGATCCGTCGCGCCTGCAGGCCTGGCGCGAGGAGCCGGATACGGTGCTGATGCCCGGCGGCGAATCGCTGCGCCTGGTGCTGGAGCGCAGTTGGCGCGGCCTGGCGCGTGCCACCGAAGGCCTCGGCGAGCACGACACTCTGCTGGTGGTAGCGCACGATGCGGTCAACCGCGTGATCCTGTGCAAGGTGCTGGGCCTGCCGCTTTCCCGCCTGTGGACCTTCCGCCAGGCACCGACCACGCTCAACCTGCTCGAAGGCCCCGACCTGGACAGCCTGGAAGTGGTGCGCCTGAACGACTGCGCCCACCACACGCCGTTCTTCGGCGAAGCCAAGCACCGCGCCCTCTGATCCATCCCCCGCATCAACTGCTTCTGCTGGAACCGCTGCCGTGACGAACACCCCGACCACCCTGGCCGACTGGCTGGACTACATTGAACGCCAGCACCCGGCGAGCATCGACATGGGCCTGGAGCGCGTGCGCGCCGTGGCCGCGGCGATGGGCCTGGGCGCGCCGGCCAAGCGCACCATCGTGGTCGGTGGCACCAACGGCAAGGGCTCAACCGTGGCTTTCATCGAAGCCATTGCACGCGCCGCCGGCTGGAAGGTCGGTGCCTACACCTCGCCGCACCTGCTGCGCTACAACGAGCGCGTGCGCATCGACGGCCAGGACGTGGACGATGCCGCGCTGGTCGCCGCGTTCAATACGATCGAAGCCGTGCGTGGCGAGATCACGCTGACCTATTTCGAGTACGGCACGCTGGCCGCGCTGCAGCTGTTCGCCGACGCCGGGCTGGACCTGGCGGTACTGGAAGTGGGCCTGGGCGGCCGCCTCGATGCGGTCAACATCGTGGACGCCGACGTGGCGGTGATCACTACCGTGGACATCGACCATGCCGAGTGGCTGGGCGAGGATCGCGAGGCGATCGGGACCGAGAAGGCCGGCATCATCCGCGGCTGGAAGCCGGTGATCCTGGGCGAGACCGATCCGCCGTCGAGCGTGCTGCGCCGTGCCTACCTGGTTGGCGCCAATGCGATCCGTGGTGGCAGCGACTATTTCTACGAGCCGATCGATGCCCAGCGTTGGCGCTGGCGCGATGTCGGCCTGCGCATGGAACTGCCGACCCCGGCGCTGGCCGGCCCGATCCAGCTGGCCAATGCGGGTGCCGCCATCGCCGCGCTGCGCGCGCTGGACAAGCCGGTGCCGCGTGCGGCGTGGGCCGCCGGTGTCGCAGCGGCACGCATTTCCGGCCGGCTGCAGGCGTTCGAGCGCGATGGCGTGCAGATCCGCGTCGACGTCGGCCACAACCCGCAGGCGGCGGGCCAGCTGGCGCGTGCGCTGAAGGCCGAGGTCTCTGCCGGGCGCACCCTGGCGGTGTACGCCGCGCTGCAGGACAAGGACGCAGCGGGGGTGGTGCAGGCGCTGGAGGACGTAGTGGGCGAGTGGACCCTGGCCGGGCTGGAAGGCCCGCGCGGGCAGAGCGCCGCCCAGCTGCAGGCACGCCTGGCCGGCACCGCCGCCGCCACGGCGCTGCTGGCTGACAGCGTCGAACAGGCACTGGCGCAGGTGCTGGCCCAGGCCGAGCGCGGTGACCGCGTGCTGGTGTTCGGCTCCTTCCATACCGCTGCCGCCGCCCTGCAATGGCTGCAGGGCGATGCCTGATACGCGTTCAGCCAACGCCGACGCCGTCCGGTCCGGCACCCGTATAATCGATGCCAATCTCCGGACAGTTGCCTGCCTCACGTGGATACGCCTCTGAAACAGCGTCTGATTGGTGCCATCGTGCTGGTGGCACTGGCTGTGATTTTCCTGCCGATGCTGGTCAAGGGGCCGGCACCGGACAGCGGCGTGGCCAATGTGCCGATCGCCGCGCCGGATGCACCGGCCGATGGCCAGTTCGAAACCCGTGAGCTGCCCCTGGTCGCCCCGGCCGGTGGTGCCACCGGCCTGCAGACCGGGCAGGCCAAGCCGCTGCAGGACGCCGCCACGCCGGCCACTCCGCCGACCGTGGACACCTCGCCGACGGTCGCCGCCGGCAACTATGCGGTTACCTTCGGTGCCTACGGCAGCAAGGCCGACGCCGATGCGGTGATCGCCTACCTGAAGCGCTCGCAGCTGCCGGGCTTCGCCGAAACGGCGACCATCAACGGCCGCCAGGCATGGCGCGTGCGCGTGGGGCCGTACGCCGACCGAGCACAGGCCGAGGCCGCCCGCCTGCAGGCGGTGAAGATCCGTGCCGATGTGAAGGCCGAAGTGATCACCCTGGATGCCGCAGCGGACAGCAGCGCCCCGGTGGCAGCCACCCCGGCACCGGCTACGCCGAGCGCCAGTACCCCATCCGCCGCCACCGCGCCGTCGGCCAGCAGCAACCCGGTGCGCAGTGAAAGCCTGCCGCCGAGTACGCCGACTGCAACGACCACTCCGGCGGCCAAGCCCGAGCCGCCGAAGCCGGCGCCGAAGCCCGAAACCCCGAAGCCCGAGCCGAAGCCGGAGGCCACCGCCAGCAAGCCGGCAACGGCCCCGGCCACGCCGGCAGCGCCGGCCGCCAGCGGCGTCGGCTTTGCCGTGCAGCTGGGCGCGTTCGGCCAGGCCAACGATGCCAACGCCCTGCGCGACAAGGTCCGCGCCGCCGGCTTCAGCGCTTTTGTCGAGCAGGTGCGCACCGAAAAGGGCACCCTGCATCGCGTCCGCGTCGGGCCGGTGGCCAACCGTGGCGATGCCGAGCAGCTGAAGGCGCAGGTTGCCGCCAAGGTCGGCGTGGCCGGCATGGTCCGACCGCACCCATGACCCACGCGCAGCCTCGTTGCCAGCGCCGCCGAAGGAGCGGGGCGCCATGATCGACGTGGTGCTGCTGATCGTGATCGCCGCCTCCACCCTGCTGGGGATGCTGCGCGGCTTCGTGGGAATCGTCATCGGCACCCTGTCGTGGCTGCTGGCCGCGTGGGCGGCCTTCGCCTTCGGCAATGACGCCGCACATTGGTGGGCCGCCCCGGCGGCCCCCGGTGGCGAACACTTCGTCGGTGGGTACCTGGGGGTCGGCATCGGCGTGATGATCGTGGTTGCGGTGATCGGCATGGTCATCAAGGCCCTGGTCCACCGCAGCATGCTGACCAGCCTGGACCGCCTGCTGGGCGGGGTGCTGGGCGCCGTGCGGGGCGGCCTGATCGCCGCGATCCTGCTGCTGCTGGGCAGTTTCACCCCGCTGACTGCCGAGCCTTCCTGGCAGCGCTCGGCGGTGCGGCCACTGCTGAACCCCACCGTTGCCTGGATGAACAGCAAGCTGCCGCACTGGGAGGTTCCCGGGGCCGATCTGCTGCCCAAGGCCTTGCCGACCGACGCGCTGTCCCCATCTGCATTGATGGAGTTGGGCAAGAACGCAGGCGCCGGGTTGGGAAAGCCGGGCGCGGCAGGCGATAATGGCATCCTCAACCAGGTAGTGGCAGGCAGCGGATGGCTGCGGCCTGCGAAAGCGGAACAGGGCGATTCCTACGATCCGGCCGAAGTGCGTCCGGACGCCCCAGCACTGCCGGACAGTATCGAGCCGGGCGATCCGGCCAATGTCGACCGCAGGCGCGGCGACCACCGCGGCCAGGTACGGCCACCTTCCTTGTAACTGGGCACAGCCCAGCGGAGACCTCGCACCATGTGTGGCATCGTCGGAATCGTCGGCAACCAGAACGTCGCCGGGCAGTTGTATGACGGCTTGACCGTCCTCCAGCACCGTGGCCAGGACGCGGCGGGCATCGCCACCGCCAACGGCAGCCGCCTGCGCGTGCAGAAGGCCACCGGGCTGGTCCGCGATGTGTTCGATGCCCGCACCATGTCCACCCTGGAAGGCAGCGTCGGCATCGCCCACGTGCGTTACCCGACCGCCGGTTCGGAAGGCATGGACGAGGCGCAGCCGTTCTACGTCAATTCGCCGTACGGCATCGCGCTGGCCCACAACGGCAACCTGATCAATACCGAGGCGCTGCGCCAGCAGGTGTTCGAACAGGACCGCCGCAACGTCAACACCGATTCGGACAGCGAAGTGCTGCTGAACGTGTTCGCCTACGAACTGGAACAGCAGCGCCAGCTCAGCCCGGAAGCGGCCATCCGCGCGGTGGCTGGCGTGCACCGCCGCTGCAAGGGTGGCTATGCAGTGGTCAGCGTGGTGCTGGGCCTGGGCCTGGTCGCCTTCCGCGACCCGCATGGCATCCGTCCGCTGGTGCTGGGCAAGCGCAGCCATGCCGAGGGCGACGAGTACATCGTGGCGTCCGAGTCGGCCGCGCTGGACGTGCTGGGCTTCCAGCGCGTGCGCGATGTGCAGCCGGGCGAAGCGCTGGTGATCACCGCGCGCGGCGAGCTGTTCTCGGAGATCTGCGCCGAGCCGGCCGAGCACACCCCGTGCATCTTCGAATACGTGTATTTCGCACGCCCGGATTCGATGATCGACAACGTGTCGGTGCACAAGGCGCGCATGCGCATGGGCATCAAGCTGGGCGAGAAGATCCTGCGCCTGCGCCCGGACCACGACATCGACACCATCATCCCGATCCCGGATACCTCGCGCGACGCTGCGCTTGAGATCTCCAACGTGCTCGGCGTGAAGTACCGCGAAGGCTTCATCAAGAACCGCTACATCGGCCGTACCTTCATCATGCCGGGGCAGGGCGAACGCGTGAAGTCGGTGCGTCGCAAGCTCAACCCGATCCACCTGGAGTTCCGCAACCGCGTGGTGCTGCTGGTGGACGATTCGATCGTGCGTGGCACCACCAGCCAGCAGATCGTGCAGATGGCCCGTGACGCGGGCGCGCGCAAGGTCTACCTGGCCAGCGCCGCGCCGCCGGTGCGCTACCCGAACATCTACGGCATCGACATGCCGGCGGCCGAGGAACTGGTCGCGCACAACCGCACCGTGGAAGAGATCGAAGCCCACCTGGGCTGCGACTGGCTGATCTACCAGGACCTGGAAGACATGGAAGCGGCAGTGAGCGAGGGCAATCCGGCGCTGCGCAACTTCGATTCGTCCTGCTTCAACGGCCACTACCCGACCGGCATTGAACCGGGCTACTTCGAGCGCATCCAGCAGCTGCGGTCGGACGACGCCAAGCACAAGCGCCGCGCCTGAGGACCAGGCGTGGTTGACGTGCCCGACGTTGCTGGCGACCTGCTGCGCGCAGCGCAGCAGTGCCTGGCCGAAGCCGACCCGCTGCGCAAGGTGGCGCTGACCCAGGCCTACGCCGCTGCGTTCCGCGCCGGCCGCCTGAAGGTGGCTGCCGACGCGCCACCGCCAAAGCCGATCCGCATGCCGGGCCGGCCGGCGCAGCTGGCGCTGGTGCACCCGCGCGAAGTGCCGCGGCGCGGACTGGGCGGTGTGGAAGGACGGGCTGCCTTCATCCACGCCATCGCGCATATCGAACTCAACGCGATCGACCTGGCCTGGGACGCGGTGTACCGCTTCCGCGACCTGCCGCCGGCGTTCCATGCCGACTGGGTCAGCTGTGCCGACGACGAATCGCGGCACTTCATGCTGCTGCGGGAGCGCCTGCAGGTGCATGGCCACGACTACGCCGACTTCCCCGCGCACAACGGCCTGTGGGAAATGTGCGAAAAGACCGCGCACGATGGCCTGGCACGCATGGCGCTGGTGCCGCGCGTGCTGGAAGCGCGCGGCCTGGACGTGACGCCCGGCATGATCGGGAAACTGCGCAATGTCGGCGATGGCGAGACCGCAGATGTGCTGGAAGTGATCCTGCGCGAGGAAGTGGCACATGTGGCTGCCGGTTCGCGCTGGTACCGCTGGTACTGCGACCGCGCCGGCGTCGAACCGCGTGCACGTTTCAAGGAACTGCTGGTGGAGTACGCCGGCGGCTACCTGCACGGACCGTTCAACATGGAAGCGCGCCTGCTGGCCGGTTTCGATGCGGATGAGCTCGCCAACCTGGTCGAACAGGCCGGTTGAAGAAAAGGGGACGGAGGGGATTAAGTCGTTTGTGGCACAAACGACTTAATCCCCTCCGTCCCCTTTTTTCAGGCGTTCGGCAATACCACGCGCTTGCCATCCACCGTCGGCCGGTTGATGTAGAACAGGCCGGGACCCGGCCGGTAGGGTAGTTCGCTGACGCCGGCATCGGCGGCGTAGGTCAGTGCGGTGTCGCCCAGTGCATCGAAGTTCCAGTGCGCCGACTGCATCAGGTAACGCCGGCGCAGCAGCGCCTCCTGTGTCTGCGTCAGCGGCTGTCCGGCCACCAGGCGCCGTGCGATCGGCTGCAGGGCGGACGGCAGCTCCCAGCCAGGAACCTCGGCGGCATTGGCGGTCCATTGCACGCCGGCGTCGATGGCCTGCTGCTGCATCACCTGCAGTGCGATCAGCTGGTAACGCCAGTCGATGCGCCGACGCAGCACCACCGCGGCGGTCACATACAGCACCGGTGACAACAGCACGCTGCGGCTGCCGGCGCGACGCTGCTGCTGCCACTGGTGCCAGACATCCACCCAGACCTCCTTCTCACCCACGCCCAGCTGCTGGCGCCAGCGTTCGGCATCGGCCTGCGTTTCAGCGTAGACCGTGGTGGCCCGCAGCAACGCCAGTGGAGGGACCTGGTAGTCGGCAACCGCGGGGCGGCGCAACTGTTGCCGGCGCGGGCGGCTGAGCAGCTTGGGACCTTCTTCCAGCTGGTTGTAGCCACCGCCGATATTGGCGTGTACGCCGGGTAGGGCGATCTCGGCAAACGGCGGTGCCACGCTGGTCAACGGATAGTGCTGGCGATGTTCATCGCGTGCAGTGAGCTGCACGACGCGACCGGCGATGCCGCTGTGCAGGGCCAGCTGCGGCCGCTCATCGGCGCGGCCGCCATTGACTGCGACAACGGTGTCGAACAGCCCGATGAAGCGCAGCACCGGCGTGGCCGGGGCGAAGTTCGCAGTGCAGGACAGGCCGGCGGCCTGCAGCAGCTGGCGCCAGCGCACGCTGTCCCAGCCCTGCAGTTGGTTGGCGATGTCACGTGCGGCAGCAGCACCGCGTGAATAACCGAACAGGTCCAGCTGCACGCCATGCAGCGGTCGCTGCCAGCGTGCGGATAGTCCCGACAGTGCGGCCGGCAGCAGCACCTGCAGCGCGCGCTGCACTTTCGCGCGAACGCCACTGGCACCGATGCCGAAGGCCAGCCCGATCAGATCGTCGTCGGCATCATCGCGGGTACCCACGCCTTCGACATAGATCGACAGCGAGGGAGCGGCCATCGCATCACGGCGGCTGTCCGGATACAGCTGCTGCAGGCGCGCGATGTTGGTCAGGCCGTTGTCGTAGCTGCTGGTCAGCCGGCTCTGGTAGGTCGAATCATCGTCCGCGCGCAGCTGCGCCGGTCGAGGCTGCGGAACCTGCGGACGGCCGCGCGCCAGGTTGTGTGCGTTGTTGCGGGTGCCGTCGAAGAACAGGCCGATCCGCAGCAAGCCGACATCTTCGTCCGTGTCCTTCGCTGGTGCCATGTGCATTCCCCGTCGTGGCCGCGTCACGGTAGCGCGAAAGCGGTGTATTGGCGAAGTGTAGTGACGCTTTTGACCTTACTTAACGCAGATGCGGTCGATCACAGTTCCTGATTTTCATTTCCATCTTCTATTGAATTCACACGACCCGCGCAGGCCATATGGCCAAACCCGGCAAACCCGGGCGTGCTGCATCAACGCTGTTCACATCATTCAAGGAGCGACGCAATGTTGTCCAGATCGATTGGCAAAGCGGCAGGTGGCCTGGTGTTGGGTTTGTCGGTGGCGGCAGCCGCGCACGCGGCACCGTTGTTCGAACCGGTGACGGTCATCAGCCGGGCATCGGCCAACAGCGAGCCTGCACTCGGCAAGCTGCTGGCCACCCCGTCCACGGCGACGGTGCAGGAAGTGCGTGTCGACGCGGCGGCTACGGCGCAGCCGCAGCTGGAATTCGAGCTGCTCGGCAAACGGGTGCAGGCGGTGCGCAGCAAGGTCGAGGCGCTGCCCGATGGTGGCAGCATCTGGTACGGCCAGTTCCGTTCGCCGTCCGACCGGTTGACCGCCGCCACCTCCAGCGGCCAGGACGATCCGGGCAATTCGTTGATCCTGGTACGTTCGGGCGACACCATCACCGGTTCGATCCGCAAGGACGGCAAGCTTTATCGCCTGCGTCCACTGGGTAACCGCCACGTGCTGGTCGAGGTCGACGAATCGAGGATGCCAGCCGATCATCCGGCTGACTACAACCAGCTGCCGAAGATCCCGATGGCCGACAACGACCACATCGGCATCGCGCAGGCCTCGTCGGGAACGCCGGCGACCATCCGCGTGCTGGTGGTGGCGACCAATGCGGCGGTCACTGCCTATGGCGGCAACATGCAGTCGCTGGTGCAGCTGGCGGTGGCCGAGTCCAACCAGGGTTACGTCAACAGCAACGTTGGCCTGACGCTGCAACTGGCCGGTTACGAGACCACCAACTACAGCGAGTCCGGCAACTTCACCACCGACCTGTCGCGTTTCCGTGGCACCAGCGACGGCTACATGGACAGCATCCACACCAGCCGCAACACCACCGCGGCCGACGTCGGCGTGCTGCTCATCAACAACAGTGCCTACTGCGGCCTGGCCTCGGGCATCGGCTCGACGGCATCGACCGCTTTCGCTGCGGTGTACTGGGATTGCGCAACCGGCTACTACTCGTTCGCGCACGAGATCGGCCATCTGCAGAGCGCGCGGCATGACATCGCCACCGACTCGAGCACCTCGCCGTACGCCTATGGCCATGGCTATCGCTATGAACCGTCCACCGGCACCGGCTGGCGCACGATCATGGCCTACAACTGCACCCGCAGCTGCCCGCGCCTGAACTACTGGTCGAACCCGAACATCAGCTACAACGGCATCCCGATGGGCAATGCCAGTACCGCCGACAACCAGCGCGTGCTGGTCAATACCAAGGCCACCATCGCGGCCTTCCGCTGAGGCCAAGCGCCGACCAGGGGTGGCGTCTACCCGGGCACGTGCATCTGCCCGGGTAGATGCCAACCTTGGTTGGCACCCTCGGACCCATCATTCGCGCGCGAGCGTATCCAGCGACCAGCCGCCGGCATCCACGCGCAGCACCGAACCCTGCTCGTACCAGTCGCCCAGCACGATGCGGGTGCAGGCACGGCCACCGGCCTGCAGCGAATGGATCGCCGGGCGGTGGGTGTGGCCATGGATCATGGTGTCCACGCCATGGCGCGCGAACGTGGCATCGACTTCGGACGGCGCCACGTCGGTGACGGTCTCGAACTGCGCGCGATCACCCTGCTTCATTTCCGACTGGCGGGCCTGGCTGGCTTCGCGCGCCTTCTGCGCGAACGCGATACGCGCTGCCAGCGGCTGTGACAGGAACTGTGCCTGGAACGCCGGGTCACGCGTCTGTGCACGGAACTGCTGGTAGGGAATGTCATCGGTGCACAGCAGGTCACCGTGCTGCAGCAGCACCGGGCGACCGTAGAGGTCGATCATGCACGGGTCGGGCAGGATGCGCAGGCCGGCACGGCGCGCGTAGTCCTCGCCAAGCAGGAAGTCACGGTTGCCGCGGATGAAGTACACCGGCACGCCGCTGTCGGACAGCACCTTCAGTGCATCGGCCACCGCGTCGGCGGCGGGCGAGGGAGTGTCGTCACCGATCCAGGCTTCGAACAGGTCGCCGAGGATGTACAGCGCATCGGCGCCGGGCGCCTGCTCGCGCAGGAAGCGCAGGAACAGGTCGGTGATCTCCGGACGGCTGGGGTCCAGGTGCAGGTCGGAAATGAACAACGTGGTCATGCGGGCATTCTAGGGCATCAACGATGACGGTAGCGCCGCCGGCATCGTGGGGATCAGATCCCTCCCCGAAGGAAAACGGATCTGGCCCCGGGGGCTACACCGGCAACGGTAACCAGGCCAGGCTGGCCGAGGCCAGCCCGATGGCGATCCCGGTGGCGGCCAGCACATCGGACGGGTAGTGCAGGCCGAGTACCACCCGCGACAGCGCCACGCCGGCGGTGAACGGCACCAGCAGTGGTGCCAGCCACGGGTAATAGGCCAGCGCCACGATGGTGAACGACACCGCGTGCAGGGTATGCCCGGAGGGGAAGCTGAACTCGTCCAGCGGTGCCACCCAGGCACGGATGCGCAGGTCGGCGGCATACGGGCGCGGGCGCCGGGTCCAGCGCTTGAGGCCCTTGTACAGCAACAGCGCGGCCAGGCCGGTGGCGGCCATGTGCACCGATGCGCGCAGGCCGTCGAAGCCATCAAGCAGCACCAGGGCGCCCATCAGCACATACCAGAACACGCCATCACCGAGCCGGCTGATGACCGCGAACAGGCTGCGCACACGGCGGCGGCGGCAGTAGTGGTTGGCCCGCCGGCACAGGCGTGCTTCGCGGTCGGCCAGCAGTTCAAGCCGCGTTGTGCGCATGGCCGGTCCTCCGCGACTGGGCCAGTTCGGCCAGCAGGGCGTCGAATTCCGCCACCACCTGCTGCGGATGCAGGCGCTTCATGGCGCGTGCGGCGTTGCTGCCCAGCACGTGGCGCTGCGCGTCATCCGCGGCCAGTTGCACGGCCGCGTCGATGAACTGCTCGTCGTTGTCCACTGCGGCGCCATTCTCGCCATTGCGCAGGTACTCGCGCGCAGCGCCGTAGTCGAAGGCCACCGTTGCCACGCCGCTGGCCATGCTTTCAAGGGTCACGTTGCCGAACGTCTCGCTGCGGCTGGGGAACAGGAACAGATCGCCGCTGGCGAAATGACGTGCAAGCGCATCGCCGCGCTGGATGCCGCAGAAGATGAAATCGGGATTTTCATGCGCCAGCTTTTCGCGGGCAGGGCCATCGCCCACCCACACAAAGCGCGCCCTGGGACGGATCTGCTGCAACCGACGGAAGGCCTTCACCGCCAGCCCGAGGTTCTTCTCCGCGGCGATGCGGCCGACGTAGATCGCCACCAGGCCGTTGCCGTCCACGCCCCACTCTTCGCGCAGGGCAGGGTCACGACGGTTCGGATCGAACTGCTGGCTGTCGACCGCGCGCGCCAGCAGGCGCACGCGTTCGAAGCCCTGTTCGGCGAGGAACTGCTGCAGTTCGCGGGTGGGTACCAGGGTTGCATCGGCCTGGTTGTGGAAGCGGCGCATCCAGCGCATCGCGGCGGCCTGCAACCAGGCCACGCCGTAGTCGGGCAGGTACTCGTCGAAGCGGGTGTGGAAGCCACTGGCCACCGGGATGCCGAGGCGCCGTGCGGTGCGCACCGCCGACCAGCCCAGCGGGCCTTCGGTGGCGACATAGACGGCATCCGGGCGTTGCTGCTGCCAATGGCGACCGAGCCGGATCGGTGCCGGCATGCCGAAGCGCAGGCCGGGGTAGCGCGGCAGGGCGGCGCCGGGAACCAACAGGGTGCCCGGTGCGGAGTCCAGCGCTTCGTTGGCCTGGCGGGGCCGGATCAGGTCGATCTCATGGCCGGAATTGCGCAGTCCCTGCTCCAGCCCCTGCACGGTGAGGGCAACGCCGTTCACTTCCGGCGGATAGGTCTCGGTGACGATGGCATAGCGCATGGCGGGCCTCCGGGTTTCCGGCATGCTCGGGCCTGGCGATGTAGCCGATGTGACCGCTTTGCGACCGGCAGATGACGCGGCCGGAAGCGTACGCCACCACGGCCCCGAAGGGCCGTGGTGGGCACCGTGCGTGGTGCGTGGATCAGAAGCGCTGCTGGTATTTCATGTAGATGAAACGGCCGATGTCGAAGCCACCGTAGTAGGAGAAGTTGGCACTCGGCTGGCTGTACATGGCCGGGCCCTGGCGGCCAAAGACGTTGTTGGCGCCGATTGAAACGGTGGCGTCCCACGGCAGGCTGTAGCGCGCCTGCACGTCATGGAAGGTGACCGATCCACGACGGTTGTAGTCGCGCGTACCGCTGAACCACGGCGCGCGCTGGTCGGGGTGGGAACACTCGTTCGGATAATCCTCCGCACCCAGGCAGCGTTCCTTGACGGCGGAGAAGTAACGCAGGCCCCAGGTCAGGCCGAGGTTGCCATGCTCCCAGCCCAGCGACGCGTTGGAGCGCACGCGGAAGCCGATGCCGCCGTTGGTGGCAATGCCATTGCTGGGGATGGCCGGTACGCCGGCTTCGTTGGTGGTCTTCTCTTCGGCGTTGACCACATAGGTGGACTTCCAGTCAGCGCTCAACCTGCCCCAGCGGGTTTCGACCTTGTGGCCGATCTCCAGGTCGTAGCCTTCTGCCTGGCGGAAGCCGCTGTTGCGGTTGCCGAAGTTGAGTTTGTTGACGATGCCCAGCTCCGGGTCGCGGGTGAAGCTGCTGCAGCGCTCGGCAATACCCAGCTCGTAGCAGTCGCGGAGGATGTCGTTGGGATGGTCGGAGACGATGGTGTTGTCGATGCGGATCTTCCACCAGTCCAGTGCGATGTGAAGCCCTTCGGCGAACGTCGGGCTCCAGACCAGGCCCAGAGTGCGGCTGGTCGAAGTTTCCGGCTGCAGGTCGGGATTGGAGCCGTTGGTGAAGGGCAGGGGCGTCTGCCCACTGCTGCCGGTGATGGGTTCATTGCCCTGGCCGAGCTGGCGGTAGGTGTCGGCGTTGGCGATGTCGGCAGCACAGCGCGCGCGGACCTCGGCACTGCTCGCGGCTGCGCCATGGACCGTATCGCAGGGATCGCGGAAGCCGGTGGTGAACGTCTCCGAGCCGCCGCCGTACAGGTTGGCGATGGTCGGCGCACGGAAGCCCTGTGCCCAGGTGCCGCGGACCAGCAGCTGATCGATCGGCTTCCAGGTGAAGCCGAACTTGCTGTTGAGGGTTCCGCCGAAGGTGGAGTAGTCCGAGTACCGCGTCGCCGCGCTGAGGGTCAGTTCGCGGGCGCCGGCGAGCTCGCGCAGCACCGGCACGCTCAGTTCCAGGTAGGCCTCGTCGACGCGGTAGCCGCCACCGGTGGGGCCTGCCGCCAGGTTGGTGGTGGCACCGGTCTGCGCAAGTGCATCAGGGATGAAGCGGCCGTCCTCGCGGCGGCTCTCGGCCCCCACGGCGAAGCCCAGCTCACCGGCGGGCAGGCTGGCAAGGCTGCCGCTGAGGTTGGCGAACAAGTTGCGGGTGGTGGTGCGGCCGCGGGTGAGTTCTTCCGGGAACAGCCAATCCTGGAGCTCCGTGTTGCCGGTCAGGCCATAGGGATCGTCCTGGCCATACGGAACCAGCGGGTTCCAGGGTTTGCAGCCTGCGATCGGCGCATCTGGCGTTCCGCATTCGACCTTGCCGGTTGCCGGGTTGTAGAACGAAGGACCGGTGGCATCGGCCACGCGCTGCTTGTGCAGGTTGCCGGTGGCACGTTGGGTCAGCTCACTGCGGTTGTACTGGTAACCCGCTTCCCAGTCGAAGTCGCGACCGCCGAATTCGAAGTTGCCCTCGAGTGCCGCGACGGCCTGCCAGGTGGTCAGATCGCTGGTGCTGACGCGAGGAATCTCCCAGGTACGACGGTTCCAGTGCACATCGCTGGGCGTGTCGTAGCCGTGATGGCTGCCGAACGGATTGAACCAGCTGTCGGCCGACATCGGGGTGATGCCGGCTGGGCCGGACTGGAAGGGATAGCCGGCAATCTGGCGCGTGGTGGTGCGCCGGTTGTAGGCCAGCTGGGTGTTGAAACGGACCTGGTCGTTCAGCTCCACGCGCGCATCGACGAAGATTGAATCGCGCTTGATCGGCGTCTGCAGATGCATCTGCTCGTTGCTGTTGCTGACATCGCCGGTGAACGGTGTGTTGTCGCTGAGGTGGAAGCTGTCCGGCCCGCCCGGCTGGCTGCCACGGTCGAGCGAATAGCTGCAGCCCCGGCTGTTGCTGCAGCCGGGGCCCTTGAAGCCGGTGATGCGACCCCACTGGCCGACCGTGGTCCAGCCGTCATCCGCGTGGCCGTCGGTATAGGTATAGGCACTGAAGCCGCGGTCCCTGGCCCAGACGCCCTTTTCTTCGACATGCTCGGCAGCAACGCTGATGGAAGCACGGTCATTGGACCAGCCGGCAACCACGTCGTACTGGGTACGGGCACCGTCGCCTTCACTGTATTGGCCGTGATAGACGTTGGCGGTTACACCCTGAACGTTGCGCCGGGTGATGATGTTCACCACGCCGGCCATCGCGTCGGACCCGTAGATGGCCGAGGCACCGTCCTTGAGCACTTCCATGCGTTCCACCGCAGCGGCAGGAATGCTGGAGATGTCCTGAAAACCCGAAGTGGTCATGCCCAGCCGCTTGCCGTTGACCAGCACCAGGGTGCGCTGGGCACCGAGGCCACGCATGTTCACGTAGCTGCCGCCGGCGGCTTCGCCGGCGCTCAACGGGCTGGCGCGGCTCAATGCCGGGCTGCCGGTCGCGGTCAGGTTCTGCAGGATGTCGGCAACGGAGTTGAAGCCCTGTCGCTCGATGTCGGCGCGGCTGACGGTCAGCACCGGCTGTGCGGTTTCCAGGTCGACCTGGCGGATGCGTGAGCCGGTGATTTCGATGCGGTCCAGCGTGGTGGCTTCCGGTGCCTGCTGCGCGAGCGCTGGAACGGCCAGGGTTGTGGTCGCCGTGATTGCAAGCGCACGACGGATCGCCAGCCCCAGTGCGGGAATACGGATGGTCATGGGTGTCTCTCTCTCAGTCTTCGAAGTCTTCGGTGCGCAGCCAAGCGGGCCGCGCCAACGCCACCGCAGGCGGTGGTTGTTCGAACCTAGTGAAGGAGGAGAGGGAGAGGTATGGGGAAAGGACGAAATCGCCATGGAGCGGCATGACGCTTCCGCACAAACCGGAAGTGAATCAATCGATTGATCTGATCGACGGCGGAGCGATGGACGATGCACCCTCGCCCCGACTCTGGACCGAAAGCGTCATGGCAATTGCAGGCAGCGACAACCTGCGCGGAAACAGAAAAGACCACGGCTCCGAAGGGCCGGGGTCGTAAAGCTTCAACAGCTTGTCGAACACGCGCGGAAGAGGCCTATGGCGACGCGTCATGACGTGCCGCCCTGGCCGTAGGGATCAGGCCACGAACGGCCGGAACTGGATGCCCAGCCCGGCGATGCCGTCGGTCTCGCCGATCAGGTCGGCGCGGAGCAGCGGGCGCGCATCGATGAAGGCCTGCGGCACGATCAGCGACAGGCGGTTGTCGTCCGCGGTCAATTCCAATGCCGGCAGCGGATCGTCCTCGTGGGCGCGGTTGAGCAGTACCGCCAGGCGCAGCAGGGCGGCCAACCGGCGTGCGGTCAGCAGCAGGCGCTCGGGCAGGGCGTCGAACGCGGTCTTGGTCACGCTGCGGCGATGGCTGCGTACCAGTGCGGCCAGCATCTGCTGCTCCTGCCGCGAGAAGCCGGCGATGTCCGAGTGTTCCAGCACGTAGCTGCCATGCACGTGGTAGCCGCTGTGGGCAATCATCAGGCCCAGCTCGTGCAGGCGCGCGGCCCAGCCGAGCATGCGTGCGTCGTCGGCATCGAGTTTCCAGCGCTCCTGCACCTGCTCCAGCAGCGACAGCGCGGTGTCCTGCACGCGGTCGGCCTGTACCGTGTCGATGCCGTAGCGCTGGCTGAGCGCGACCACCGATTCGTCGCGCAGGTCGTTCTCACCGGCACGGCCGACGATGTCGTACAGGATGCCTTCGCGCATCGCCGCCTTGCTGACCAGCAGCTTCTGCAGGCCCAGGGCCTGGAAGGCGGCCTCCAGCACCAGGATGCCGCCGGCGATGATCGGGCGGCGGTCGCTGGACAGGCCCGGCAACTGGATGTCGTCGATCTTCTTGGCCTTCAGCAGCTCGTCGCGCAGCTGGGGCAGGGCCTCGGCGGTGATCGCGCCCTTGCTCAGCTTCATCGTCGCGCAGATCTCGCTGATTGCCTTGTGCGTGCCCGAAGATCCGAGCGCTTCCTGCCAGCCCAGTGCGCGGTACTTGCTGGCAAAGGGCTGGAACTCGCGGCCGATCTCGGCCAGCGCGTCCTTCCAGCGCTTCTTGCTCAGCTTGCCGCCGGGGAAGAAGCGGCGGGTGCTGGCGATGCAGCCGGCCTGCAGGCTTTCACGCTCCAGGGTCTGCATGCCCATGCCGATGATGAATTCGGTGGAGCCGCCGCCGATGTCGATGACCAGCCGGCGCTGGCCAGGCTTGGGCGGTTGCGCGTGGGCCACGCCGAGGTAGATCAGGCGCGCTTCTTCGCGGCCACTGACCACTTCGATGGCATGCCCCAGCGCGGTTTCGGCCGGGACCAGGAACGACTGCGGCGAGCGCAGCTGGCGTACGGTGTTGGTGGCCAGCGCGCGTACCCGGTGCGGCGGCACATTGCGGATGCGCTGGCCGAAGCGGGCCAGGCATTCCAGCGCGCGCTGCCGTGCGGCGGAAGAGAGCCCACCTTTGCCATCCAGGCCATCGGCCATGCGCACGGTCTCGCGCAGCCGGTCGATCACCCGCAGCTGGCCGAGCGTGTAGCGCGCGATGACCATGTGGAAACTATTGGAGCCAAGGTCGATGGCGGCCAGCAGGTCGCCATCCTGCAATGCGGGCGGAGTCGTAGTGGTATGCGGCATGGGCGAATGTTAGCCGAAGGGGCGGTGTGCTCGTCACCGCGCGGCCTTCACATTTTGGAAGAGGGGAGTGCGGCAGGGCTGCGCCCTGCACCCGCAGAGGCAACGTCAACGTCAACGTCAACATCAAAAGCGGGGTATCCGTGGGTTGGCGGACCCACCCCGCCTTTGACAGATTTCTGCGATCTGATGGTGGGTGCCGACCGTTGGTCGGCACTGATCCTATCCCGCCCAAAATCGGTGCCTACTGCTCTTGGTAGGTGTCGACCTTGGTCGACACACCGGGTCAGAGGCCCTGCATCAATGCCATCTGCGCGGAATGCGGGGCTTCGTCGTGGGCCGGGGCACGCTTGTGGTAGATGCCGTCGGCATCCAGTTCCCAGGCGTTGAGGTTGTCGTCCAGGTAGTTCTGCAGCACCTCGCGGTAGACCCGCTTGGCCAGCTCCGGGTCGAGGATCGGGAAGCAGGTCTCGACCCGGCGCAGCAGGTTGCGCTCCAGCCAGTCGGCGCTGGCGCAGTACATCTCCGGTGCGCCGTCGTTGCCGAACCAGTAGACGCGGCTGTGCTCCAGGAAGCGGCCAACGATCGAGCGCACGCGGATGTTGTCCGAGATGCCCGGCACACCCGGGCGCAGGGTGCAGGCGCCGCGGATGATCAGGTCGATCTGCACGCCGGCCTGCGAGGCGGCGTACAGCGCGCGCACCACCTGCGGTTCGTTCAACGCGTTCATCTTGGCGATGATCCGCGCGGGGCGGCCGGCGGCGGCGATGCGCGTTTCGCGCTCGATGCGACCGAGGATGCCGGTGTGCAGGGTGAAGGGCGACTGCAGCAGGCGCTTGAGCTTCATCTTCGAGGCCAGCCCGGACAGCTGCTGGAACAGCAGGTGCACGTCGTTGCCGATGTCCGCATCGGCGGTGATCAGGCTGATGTCGGTGTACGCGCGGGCGGTGCCGCTGTGGTAGTTGCCGGTGCCCAGGTGTACATAGCGGCGCAGCTTGCGGCCCTCGCGGCGCACGATCAGCAGCATCTTGGCGTGGGTCTTGTAGCCGACCACGCCGTACACCACCTGCACGCCGGCTTCCTGCAGGCGATCGGCCAGGCCCAGGTTTGCCTCTTCGTCGAAGCGTGCGCGCAGTTCAACGACCACGGTCACGTCCTTGCCGTTGCGCGCAGCCTGGATCAGCGCATCGACAATCAGCGAATCCTTGCCGGTGCGGTACAGGGTCTGCTTGATCGCCAGCACGTTGGGGTCGATCGCCGCCTGCCGGATCAGGTCCAGCACCGCGGTGAAAGCATCGAACGGGTGGTGCAGCAGCAGGTCCTGGCGCGCCGCGGTCTCGAAGATGCCGTCGCTGTCGCGCAGCGTGCGCGGGGTCATTGGCGGGTACTTCAGGTCCGGCTGTGCGATCAGGTCGTACAACTGGATGATGCGGTTGAGGTTGACCGGGCCGTCGATGCGGTACACCGCGTTCTCGGTCAGGCCGAAGTTCTGCAGCAGGGTGCGCACGATCTCGCGCGGCATGTCCTGCGCGATTTCCAGCCGCACCGCCGGCCGGTAGCCGCGATCGACCAGTTCGTCGCGCAGTGCCAGCGCCAGGTTTTCCACCTCCTCCTCGTCCACCACCAGCTCGGAATTGCGGGTGACGCGGAACTGGTAGGCCCCCTGGACTTCCATGCCCGGGAACAGCTCATCGACGAAGGTGGACAGCACCGATGACAGGAACACGAAATTCTGCGACCCGCCGAGCTTCTCCGGCAGCTGGATGATGCGCGGCAGCGAGCGCGGCGCACGCACGATGGCCAGATGGCCGGCGCGGCCGAACGCATCGGTACCCTTCAGCACCACCACGATGTTCAGCGACTTGTTGAGGATCTTCGGGAACGGGTGCACCGGGTCCAGGCCCAGCGGCGACAGCACCGGCATGATCTCGTTGCGGAAATAGGCACGCAGCCAGCGCCTCTGCCGATCGGTCCAGGAGTGGCGGCCGAGCACGCCGATGCCGGCCTCCATCAGCGCCGGGCGCAGCGTCTCGTTCCAGCAGCGGTACTGCTGGTCGACCAGTTGTGCCGCGCGGTCGTGGATGGCGTTGAGGATCGCCTGCGGGCTCATCCCGTCCGGTGCCGGTGGCAGGCCGAATTCCTGCGCGTGGCGGACGGCGGCGGCGCGGATCTCGAAGAACTCGTCCAGGTTGGTGCAGGAGATGCACATGAAGCGCAGGCGCTCCAGCAGCGGCACCTGCGGATCCATCGCCTGCGCCAGCACGCGGAAGTTGAAATCCAGCTGCGACAGCTCGCGGTTGATGTAGAGCGCCGGGTCGCGCAACGGATCGTTGTCCGGGCTCACGGGGAGGGGGAGGGATCCGAGGCTGCTCATGGCGTCATTCTTCGATGGAAGTCAGGGGGGCGGACTCGCGCGGGCGCACGTGGTCGGCATCGAAATGGCAGGAAAACACCGAGCCCTTGCCGACCTCGCTTTCAATCTCCAGCCGCGCGTGGTGCAGGCCGAGGATGTGCTTGACGATGGACAGGCCCAGGCCGGTACCACCGCTTTCGCGGGAGCGGCTGCTGGAGACACGGTAGAAACGTTCGGTCAGGCGTGGCAGGTGGGAAGCCGGGATGCCGTAACCGGAATCGCGCACCGCCAGCACCGCGCCATCGCCTTCACGGCGGAACTCCACGGCGATGCGGCCACCGGCCGGCGTATAGCGCACCGCATTGGTGACCAGGTTGGAAAAGGCGCTGTGCAGCTCCTTGGTGGAACCCTGCAGGTCGACGCCGGCCAGATCGTCGATGCTGATCTGGTGGCGGCCCTGGCTGTGCGCTTCGGCCTCGCGGCGTAGTGTGGCCAGCATCGGCTGCATGGCGACGGTCTCTTCCTCGCTGTGCTCCTGCGATTCCAGCCGCGACAGGGTCAGCAGGTCTTCCACCAGCTGGGCCATGCGCTGGCTCTGCTTGCGCATTTCTTCCAGCATCGGACCGGTGCCCGGGAAATCCTCCGGGTCCATCATGTCCAGGTAACCGTGGACCACGGTGAGCGGCGTGCGCAGTTCGTGTGAAACGTTGGCGACGAAGTCGCGGCGCACCTGTTCCAGGCGCAGCAGCTTGCTGACGTCGCGGGCGATCAGCAGCCAGTAGTCCGAAGAATACGGAATCAGTCGCAGGTTCAGGCGGATCGCAGGATCGACCGGTGAGGGCACGTCCAGGATCGGCTCGGCGTTGCGGCCGCCGGCCAGCCAGTGCGCCAGCGGCATCGGCTGCAGGCGTTCGACCAGCGCCTCGCCGAGGTCGCCCGGATGATGCAGGCCAAGCAGGGCGGTGGCCGCCTCGTTGAACCACTGCACGCGCTGGCTGTTGCGGTCCAGCACCACCACGGCATCGGGCAGCGCGGCGGCAGCGGCGCGGTAGCTGCGCAGCATGTCGAGCAGGCGGCGCTTGCGAACGCGCATTTCCACCTGGTTGCGGTACAGCAGGCGGTCCAGCTCGTTCCAGACGCCGGTGCCTTCCTCGGCGGTGTCCCAGCGCTGGCGCGCGGTCAGCCGGCGCAGCACGCTGCGCAGCCGCCAGTAATGCCAGGCCAGGGTGGCCAGCGCGCCCAGTGCGATGCACAGCCACAGGTGACCCGTGAACCACCCCACCAGTCCGGAGAACAGCAGTACCGCGGCAACGGTGGCCAGGGTCTTCAACCAGGCAGAGCGGATGTGGCGGGGCATTGCGATCTCGTCGTTGAAGTGCGGCGGTTCACTGGGGTGAACCGAGGGTTATAGCAGAGTTGCCGGCGCCGGCACCCGCGGGTGCGCGGCGTCGGCACGACGAGACTCAGGTCGCGGTGGAGAAGCGGTAGCCGGCGCCGCGCACGGTCTGCACCATGTTCTCGGCGTTGAACGGTTCCAGCGTCTTGCGCAGGCGGCGGATGTGCACGTCGATGGTGCGCTCCTCCACGTACACGCTGCCGCCCCACACATGGTCCAGCAGCTGGGCGCGGGTGTAGACGCGCTCGGGGTGGGTCATGAAGAAGTGCAGCAGGCGGTACTCGGTCGGGCCGATCGGCACCGGCTGGTCGTTGGCGAACACGCGATGGGCGGCGCCGTCGATGCGGATCGGGCCGACGGCCACGCTGCCGTCCTCGTCGTCCTCGCGGGCGCGGCGCATGACCGCACGGATGCGGGCCAGCAGTTCGCGCGCCGAGAACGGCTTGACCACATAGTCGTCGACGCCGGCTTCAAGGCCACCTACGCGGTCGTTCTCTTCACCGCGGGCGGTCAGCATGATGATCGGCACTTCGCGGGTCAGCGTTTCCTTGCGCCAGCGGCGGGCCAGGTCCAGGCCGCTGGTGCCGGGCAGCATCCAGTCCAGCAGGATCAGGTCGGGGACGCGATCGGCGATGGCGGTCTGGGCCTCACGGGCATCGCCGGCGTGGACCGGCTCGTAATCGCCCTTGCGCAGGGCGAAGGCGACCATTTCACGGATCGCGGGCTCGTCATCGACGATCAGGATGCGTTTCTGCACGAGGACACCGTAGGGCTCGGTTACTGGAGTGGTGCCAGTAGACTACGGTTTGATGACATGTTTGTGACTACCTGGCCGGAACCGCTCGGGATTGCCATCGACCGGTCACGCAGCACTCAGCGGCGGTCCAGGTCCGGGTCCTGCACGCCCTGGCGGCGCAGCTCCAGCACGGTAGGGGTGATCGCCTCGATGCGCGCATCCACCCGCGCCCGGCCCACGTAGTCCAGCGCCGGGTTGCGCTTGAGAGCCTGCAGCTGCATCAGCGATTGCTCCGGGCGGCCGCTGAGGAAGGCGGCCTCGGCATAGGCCTCGCTGGCGCGCACGCTGTCACCGGCCAGCTCGCTGGCGCGGGCGTATCGCTGCTGGAAGACCGGATCGTTACCACTTTGCGACAGCAGGGGCCGCAGCATGGCCTGCGCGCGCTGGCCCGCCTCGCGGGTGCCCTGTTCGTTCAGGATCTCGGCGTAGGTCAGGGCCACGGGCCGGCTGTTGGGGTGCTCGCGCAGCAGCTGCTCGAAACGGGTGTTGGCCTGCGCGCCCAGCCCGGCACGCGATTCGGCCTCGCCCAGCCCCAGTGCCAGCCACAGGTTGTCCGGGCGGGTCTGCAGCAGGCTGGCCAGGGTCTGCCGGGCCTGCGTGGCACCGCTGCGGCCGCCGCGCATGACCGCTAGGGCCTGGCCATAGCGCTGGGCGTCGTTGAGACCGTCTTTCTGCCGCTTGGCCATGTCAGCGTATTCGCGCTCCAGCTCGGCGGTGGAATCGGCGCTCAGCACGCGCAGGCGCTCGCGTGCCCACTCGAAGTCGCCGCTGGCGCCACGGGCCAGCTGGCCGACCGGAACGCGCAGCACGCTGCTGGGCAGCAAGGGGTTGTTTCCGCGCAGCAGCGGCTCGGCCAGGCCCGGGTCGGTCGGATTCACCCGCTCCTTGCGTTCGCCGCTGGGGGTGCTGGTGGTCAGCAGCACCGTGTCCTTCTTCATCTGCTCGGCGCGGGCCTTGGCCTCGCTGATGCGGGTGATGTTGACCGGGTGGGTGCGCAGGAACTCGGGCACGCTGTAGCCGCCCTCGTTGCCGCGCATCGCCGCCGACATGCGCTCGAAGAAGCCGGCCATGGCATCCACGTCATAGCCGCTGCGAGACAGGGTACGGATGCCGAGGCGGTCGGCTTCCGATTCGTTGGAGCGGGTGTAGTTGATCTGCCGCTGCTGCATCAGGCCCATGCCGGAGCTGATCGCGGCCATCGTCGCGTTGCCGGAGGAGGTGCTGTTGCTGGCCTGCGCGGCGACCACCGCCGCCAGCATGCCGAGCAGGATCGGGATCTGGTCGCGCTGGGCGCGTTCGACCCCGCGCAGCACGTGCTGCTGGGTGACATGGGCGATTTCGTGCGACAGCACTGCAGCCACCTCGTCCTCGCGCTCGGCGGTCAGCACCAGGCCGGCATTGACCCCGATATAGCCGCCCAGCGTGGCGAAGGCGTTGATCTGGCGGTCCTTCATCACGAAGAACGTGTAGGGCTGGCGCGGCTGGTCGCTGTTGGAGCCAAGCCGGGTGCCCATGGTCTGCAGCCAGTCGTTGACCAGCGGGTCATCCAGCAGGTAGCCATAGTTGCGCAGCTCGCGCAGCATCATCGCGCCGTACTCGGCCTGGCGCGCCGGGGTCAGCAGCTCGCCGGCCGAGGAGCCGATGTCGGGCAGCTTCTCCTGGGCCTGGGCCAGCGGCATGGCCAGGGCCAGGGTAACGGCGGTAGTCAGCAGCAGGGCTCGCAAGCGGAAGGTCCTCGGGCAGGGCGCGCCAAGCGTGGCAGGGCAGGGGGCAACCATTCGTTAACCCACAGTGTTGCGGCGGTGGCGTGGAATTTCCAGCGCACCGGTACCATATGTAGACCGTCGATCCATCGTGGAGTTTCCCGTGACAGTCCAGACCGCCGGCGGCGCCCCCGCCATCACCATCTATTCCACCGCCGTCTGCCCGTACTGCGTGGCCGCCAAGAACTTCCTGAAGAGCAAGGGCCAGCAGTGGACCGAGGTCCGCATCGACCTGGACCCGGCCGAGCGCGAGAAGATGATGGCACTGACCCGCCGCACCAGCGTGCCGCAGATCTTCGTCGGCGACGTCCACGTGGGCGGCTACGACGACATGATGGCCCTGCACCGTGAAGGCAAGCTCGAGCCGCTGCTGGCCGGGCAGGGCCAGGCATGAGCGCGGCCGACGACGGCAGCAAGGACCGCATCGCCGAATTCACCGACTTCCGCAAGCGCATGAACGAACGCATCCTGGGCGAACCGAACCAGGTGGTGCGGCGCTTCTTCGCACTGGACACGCAGACCTACCAGGCCGGCGCGCTGGACGTGAAGACCAAGGAACTGCTGGGCCTGGTGGCCTCGATGGTGCTGCGCTGCGACGACTGCATCAGCTACCACGTGGCCCAGTGCAAGGACGCCGGGGTAACCCGTGAAGAGTTCTTCGAGACCTTCTCGGTCGGCCTGGTGGTGGGCGGTTCCATCGTGATCCCGCACCTGCGCCGCGCGGTCGACTTCCTCGACCAGCTTGAAGGCGGCGCCAGCGCTCCGGCAGCGCACGAGCACTGAGGGTAGTGCCGGCCGCTGGCCGGCATCGCCTGAACTCGACCTGGCCGAGGTTGCCGGCCAGCGGCCGGCACTACCGGGCCCGCGAGGGGGCCTGTCCCGCGATCCAGCAGCCCAGGAGCCCCTTCTTGTTGAAGGGGCGCGCCGACAGGCGGGGGTAGAGGAAGAATGCGCGGGCAATTCTGCCTGAGCCGGGCACTGGGACCATGGTCTATTTGGGACCTCGGCCCCGTCTCAGGCATAATTGCCGGTGAAACTTCCTTTGCGCCGGCGTTTCCGGGCACGTCCGGACGGCGTTTTTCCCCCTGTTCGGAACATCGATCAATGACGCAGAAAATTACGGTCATCCGCGGCGACGGCATTGGCCCGGAAATCATGGACGCCACCCTGTTCGTGCTCGACCAGCTCAAGACTGGGCTGGAATACGAAGACGCCGACGCCGGCCTGGTGGCCCTGGAAAAGCACGGCGACCTGATGCCGGCGGTGACCCTGGAATCGATCGCGCGCAACAAGGTCGCGCTGAAGAGCCCGCTGACCACCCCGGTCGGTGGTGGCTTCACCTCGATCAACGTCAGCCTGCGCCGCCATTTCGACCTGTACGCCAACGTGCGTCCGGCCCACACCTTCCCGAACACCAAGTCGCGTTTCGACAACGTCGACCTGATCACCGTTCGTGAGAACACCGAGGGTGCCTACCTGGCCGAAGGCCAGGAAGTGTCGGCCGACGGCGAGACCGCCTTCTCCGGCACCCGCATCACCCGCAAGGGCTCCGAGCGCATCGTGCGCTACGCCTTCGAGCTGGCCAAGAGCACCGGCCGCAAGAAGGTCACCGCTGTGCACAAGGCCAACATCATCAAGTCGACCTCGGGCCTGTTCCTGAACGTCGCCCGTGAAGTAGCCGCGCAGTACCCGGAGATCGAGTTCCAGGAAATGATCGTCGACAACTGCTGCATGCAGCTGGTGATGCGTCCGGAACAGTTCGACGTGATCGTTACCACCAACCTGTTCGGCGACATCATCTCCGACCTGTGCGCCGGTCTGGTGGGTGGCCTGGGCCTGGCCCCGGGTGCCAACATCGGCAAGGACGCGGCGATCTTCGAAGCCGTGCACGGCACCGCGCCGGACATCGCCGGCCAGGGCAAGGCCAATCCGTGCGCGCTGCTGCTGGCTGCCGCGCAGATGCTGGACCATATCGGCCAGCCGGAAAACGCCGAGCGCCTGCGCAAGGCCATCGTGGCCACCATGGAAGCCAAGGATTCGCTGACCGGCGACCTGGGCGGTACCGGCACCACCATGAGCTTTGCCCAGGCCATCGCCAGCCGCCTGTAAGCGGCCGGTCGACCTCGGTTGGATCCACAGCGGGGCGCCTTCGGGCGCCCCGTTGCGTTGTGGGCTGACTCGTAGATCCACGCCATGCGTGGATGGGGTGGCTTTGGTCCGCAGCCACCCATGGGGTGGCCCTACAGGGGGTTGTCTGTGCGTATCTCGCACAGATCATGTGCTGTTGCACGGCTGGTTCGTGCGCCATCCGCTCCGCATCCTGTGCCCACTTTCCACTGCACAGGAGTCGCTCCATGAATCTCACCGCCTTCGGCCTGGCCAGCCTGATCGGCATGGCCGCCACCACTCCGGTCGCTGCCGCCGAGCCGGCCCATCCCACCATCCGCCATATGGCGGGCGCGCCGGTCGTGACCTCGCTGGATGCGGCGAAGACCGCCGTGCTGGTGATCGACTTCCAGAACGAGTACTTCGATGCCAAGGCCGCGCCGGGCTTTGCCGGTGGCCGCATGGTCATTCCCGATGGCGTGGCCGCACTGCGCCAGGCCAAGCGGGTGGTCGCGTTCGCCGATGCCCACGGCATCCGCGTGATCCACGTGCAGCACGTGTTGCCGGCCGGTGCACCGCTGTTCGCGCAGGGCAGCGTCAATGCCGACTTCCATCGCGACCTGCAGCCGCGCAAGGGCGAGACGGTCGTGCAGAAGGACAACGTCAGTGTGTTCGCTGGCAACTCGGCCGCGGTGCTCGACACGGTGCTGAAGGATGCCGGCATCGACACCCTGATCGTCACCGGCCTGCAGACCCATGCCTGTGTGGCCGGTGCCGCGCGCGACGCGGCGGCCGCACCCCGTGGTTACCGGGTGATCGTGTCGTCCGATGCCAGCGCCAGTCGTGACCTGGACCTGGCCGGTGGCCAGCGCATCGATCATCGCGCGCTGCACGATGCCTCGCTGGCGCAGATCGAAGACGCCTTCGGTGATGTCATGAGTACCGACGCGATCCTGGCGTTGCCGGTGCGCAAGGCCGGCGACGGCGCTTGATAAGCTGGCGGGGCCCGCATGCCGTGGGCCCCGCCACATGGAGCTGCCCGCCGATGGATCACTTCGCCGCCCTGCGTGCGCTGCGCGCCATCGTTGACGCGGGCAGTTTCACCGCGGCTGCTGAACGCCTGGGGACCACCCACTCGGCGATGTCACGGCAACTGCGCCAGCTGGAAGAGCATCTGCAGGTTCGCTTGCTCGATCGCAACAGCCGTCGGTTGTCATTGACCGAGGCCGGGCGCGACTACTACCGCGAGGCGGCAACGCTGCTGGACCGCCTGCAGGAGGCCGACGACCGTGCCCGCGTCGGGCAGGCGCAACCCAGTGGCCGCGTACGGATCAGCGTGCCGCAGGTGGTGGCCAGCCAGGAGCTGCCGCACTGGCTGCCCTCGTTCCTGCAGCGCTACCCGCAGGTCACGCTGGACCTGTCGGCGGATGATCAGCTGGTCGATGTGGTGGGCGGTGGTTTCGACCTGGCCCTGCGCATTGCGGCTTCATTGCCGGACAGCCAGCTGGTCGCGCGCGAGCTGGCCAGCTGCCCGCGCATCCTGGTCGCGGCACCGGCCTACCTGGCTCGCCATGGCCTGCCGCGACAGGCAGCAGATCTCGAACAGCACACGCTGCTGGGTTTCAGTCCCACGCCGTCAATGCCGCCCTGGCAGTTGCAGGGGCCGCGCGGTGCCAGTGCGAGCGTCGAGGCCGGGCAACGCCTGCGGGTAGATGCGACGCCAGCGTTGTACGCCGCCGCGCTGGCTGGCATGGGCATCAGCCTGTTTACTGCGCTGACGGTGCAGGAGGACCTGCGTGCCGGCCGCCTGATCCGTGTGCTGCCTGCCTGGCACGCCGGACAGCGGCGCTACTTCGCGCTGTATCCGCATGCACGTGCGCTGGCGCCGAAAGTGCGTGCGCTGGTCGAGCACCTTGCGGCGCACTACGCTGCACAGGTGGGCGCGGCAGGGTAGCCGCGCGGTTGCAACCGAGGTGGTGATGGAGTCGGTGTATCTGCTGGTCGCACTGGGCGCGATCGTCGCCGGATTCGTGCAGGGCCTGTCGGGCTTCGCCTTTGGCATGGTGGCGATGTCGTTCTGGGCATGGGGGCTGGAGCCGCGACTGGCGGCCACGCTGTCGGTGTTCGGCGCGCTGGTCGGCCAGCTGGTCGCGGTGTTCACCGTGCGCCGCGGTTTCAACCTGCGCCTGCTGCTGCCGTTCGTGCTGGGTGGGTTGGCCGGCATTCCGCTGGGCGTGATGGTGCTGCCGCAGCTGGACATGGACTGGTTCAAGGCGCTTTTGGGCGGCTTCCTGGCGTTGTGGTGCCCGGTGATGCTGATGGCGCGCTCGCTGCCTCCGATCCGCGTCGGCGGCCGTCTCGGTGATGCGATTGCTGGCATGGCCGGTGGCGTGCTCAGCGGCATCGGCGGCTTCGCCGGCCCGGTGCCGACGTTGTGGAGCACGCTGCGCGGCTTCGGCAAGGACGAGCAGCGCGCGGTCATCCAGAACTTCAATCTGGCCATGCTGGCGGTGACCATGGCCACCTATGTCGGCAGTGGCCTGGTGAGCCGGCAGATGCTCCCGTACTTCGCCATCGTGGCGCCAGCCATGCTGGTGCCGACCCTGCTGGGCACGCGCGTCTACATCGGCATCAGCGAGCTGCGCTTCAGGCAGGTCGTACTGGGCCTGCTGACCGCATCAGGCATTGCGTTGCTGGCCTCGTCGCTGCCGACGCTGCTGGCGCGCTGAGAGAGGAACGAAAAAGGGCGCCACGAGAGGCGCCCTTTGTCGTCTATGGCATGTTCCGACTCAGCGCTGCTGGATCTTCGACAGCAGGCGCAGGAACTCCACATACAGCCAGACCAGGGTCACCATCAGGCCGAATGCGCCATACCACTCCATGTACTTCGGCGCGCGCTGGGCCACGCCGGTCTCGATGAAGTCGAAGTCCAGTACCAGGTTCAATGCGGCCACGACCACCACGAACAGGCTGAAAGCGATGCCCAGCCAGCTGGCGTCATGGATCACCGGCACGTTGATGTTGAAAAAGCCCAGCACGAACGATGCCAGGTAGAGCAGGGCGATGCCGCCGGTGGCGGCGACCACGCCCATCTTGAAGTTCTCGGTGGCCTTGATCACGCCGCTGCGGTATGCGAACAGCAGGGCGGCCAGGGTGCCGAAGGTCAGCAACACCGCCTGGAACACGATGCCCGGGTACTTCATGTTGAACAGTGCAGACACGGCGCCCAGGAACAGGCCTTCAACCAGCGCGTACATCGGCGCGGTGACCGGCGACCATTCCTTCTTGAAGATGGTGATCAATGCCAGCACCAGGCCGCCGATCGCGCCACCGATGGCGTACAGGCTTGCGCTGCCGGAAATCTGGCCGTACTCGTCGACCGCCTGGCTCCAGGCGAACGCCGCGGTCAGCACGGTCAACAACAACAGGATGCCGGTCTTGTTGGCGGTGCCGTTGAGGGTCATCACCTGGTCGGGGCTGGTCACCACCGAGCCGCTGGCGAGGTCGAGGAAGGTCGACTCGGAAAGAGCCGGGTTGCCGCTGCGCATGCGTGTTCTCCGTGCGGATGAGGGGCTGGACGGCCATCCGGCCGATGACCGGGAGCATAGCCGATGGCTGCACGTGGTGCCCTGCCAGGCGTCGGGTTCGAGTCGCCCGCGTTGACAGTTCATGATGCGCTTGGCCACAATGACCAGCTCCCCGGGCCTGGCTCGAGGGGATTGCAAGACCGGGGTATAGCGCAGTCTGGTAGCGCGCCTGCTTTGGGAGCAGGATGTCGGGGGTTCGAATCCCTCTACCCCGACCAATCCCACATCACGTCGGATTGGACGCCGTTCCGGTCCGGGCGCCCGTAGCTCAACTGGATAGAGCACCGGCCTTCTAAGCCGGCGGTTACAGGTTCGATTCCTGTCGGGCGCGCCATTTCACCCATCTCCTGCACGTCCTGTTGTTACCGGCCTCTGCCTGGTCCTGCGCTGTGTTGGCGCGCATTCAATCTGGTCCGTCGTGGCCGAGGCATAGTCGGCCTGCCCCATGCCGGGGTGACTGCGCTGAGCCATCCCTTGATGAACACCGTTGCGCGATCGCGCTGTCTGCTGCTGGCGATGGGCCTGGGGCTTGCCGTGCAGGCGTCCGCCAATGCCCCCGTGATTGCGGTCTACCGCGGCGAGGCCGGTTGCCCAGGGTGTTCGGAGGCCGTCGAACAGGCCATCCATCGTTCGCGTCCGGACTACCACGTGGTGTTCGTCGGCCCGGGCGAGGCCGTCGATGTCGATTCGCTGGCCACGTCGCGCTACCGGGCCTATGTGCAGCCGGGGGGCGGGCAGGACATCGACGCCGCGATGGCGGCGGTGGGCGAAGAGGGGGCGGCAGTCATCCGTCGTTTCGTCGATGCAGGCGGAACCTACATCGGCCTGTGCATGGGGGCCTACCTGGCCGGTGCATCGCATCTGGGCCTGCTGGCGCAGGACCTGGACGCCGAGGCCGGCAGGCCGGGATTCCCGGTACAGGATGAAGACGATGCAGTGATTCCCGTCGTCTGGGACGGGCGTCGCCAGACGGTGTACTTCCAGGACGGTCCCTACCTGCCGAAGGCGCCACGCGACCAAGGGTTCAAGGTGATTTCCCGCTACACCAATGGCGACATTGCGGCTGCGTCGTATCGCCACGGGAAGGGCAGGGTGGTGCTGTCGGGACCCCATCCGGAAGCGCCGACGCAGTGGTTCAAGATGGCGGAAATCCCGCTTTCGCAGATGCCGTCGGCCGATCTGTTCAAGTCACTGCTGGATGAGGATCGGCGCTGAGACGGGCGCGTGCGCAGCGCGACACGGGCCGGAATGGCGACCGGCACATCAATGTGAAGAAATGCTTGCAATTCCTTCGCGACTCCCGGAAAATGCCGGACTCGCTTCAGGGGACGACCTTCTGGTCCCACCCGGTCGCAACGCATCAGGTTCCACTGCTGGCAGCATCGGCAGGGAGCAGAAGTTTCAGTGGTGGCTGTAGCTCAGTTGGTTAGAGTACCGGATTGTGATTCCGGTGGTCGGGGGTTCGAATCCCCTCAGCCACCCCACTGTTTCAACCGTATCGGCGCAGCCGGAGCGGTATTGCAATAAACAGAATGCACGTTACAATGTGCGTCTGAGTTTCACGGGCCGTTAGCTCAGTTGGTAGAGCAGTTGACTCTTAATCAATAGGTCCAAGGTTCGAATCCTTGACGGCCCACCAAGACAGAAGCCACCTGGTACGCCAGGTGGCTTTTTTCTTATAAGTGTGACCCCGTCATTTCGATGGATCACGCGCTGAAGCGCTCCGCCTGGCGGGGTTCTGCAGCGGCAACGGGACTGCAGCGCTGGTTTCAACGATGTTGAAAAAAGTGCTTGCACCCACCGAGCGGATCGGGTCATAATTCGCGCCCCGATTTCGGGCTGTTAGCTCAGTTGGTAGAGCAGTTGACTCTTAATCAATAGGTCCAAGGTTCGAATCCTTGACAGCCCACCAGACGAAAGCCACTTGGTTCGCCAAGTGGCTTTTTTCTTGCTTGTTTGCCGGGTTGCGCTTCATCCACGCATGGCGTGGATCTACTGAAGCGGCGCATGGCGCGGATCTACTGAAGCGGTGCTGAAACCAGGGGCATGTGCGTCATCAGTGTTCTCAATGCTGTGCGCTGCTTCTCACCGCATTGCCTCTTTCATCGCACCCAATGGATCTTCCGCGCCGAGGGCGCATGTACGAAGGAAGAAGCTGATGACCGATATCAACCGACTGTGCCGGATGGCGTGGGTTCCTTTCGCGTTGCTGGCGCTGGTGGCCTGCGCACCTGGCAGTGACCCGTCGAAGACGGTCGAGCGCGATGCGGGCACCGGGGCCGTTCCGGCGCGCCCGATCGCCGGAGTCGCGCAGCCGGCATCGCTGGCGGAGGGTGGGGCCGCCAGCGAGGCTGTGGACCTGCGTCGTACCGATGATGGTGGCGTGGACAGCCGCAAGGTGGATGCGGCTGGGCAGGGCGCTGACGCATCTGCGCCCCCTGCCGCGGCGAAACACTGAGTCGCTGCCGTCCCGAACGGTCGCCTGACTTTCGGGACGGCCTTTGGCGCGGACGATGTGCTCGCCTGTCATGTTCAGTTTTGTGCAGGCCTTCCGATTCCAGTCGGCGCCTGCGACAATGAACGCCTGTGCCGGCCACGCGAAAGTGGCGGAATTGGTAGACGCCCTGGATTTAGGTTCCAGTGCCGCAAGGCGTGGGGGTTCGAGTCCCCCCTTTCGCACCAGTGCCGGCCTGTCCCCCGCCCTGATCGGGCCCCGCTGCCCCCCTTGACCGGCACGCGCTGGCAGTGCAGGCCGAATTGGGCGAAACTAAAGGGCTGCGGCAAGCAGGCGCGTCCCAGACGTCGTGTCCTTACAACCGTTTCATCCCAATCATCGAGCCGGGGGCCTGGGCCACCGGTGGCAGGAGTCAACATGCAAGCTTCGATCGAATCCACCGGCAACCTGGAACGCCGCCTGAGCTTCTCGCTGCCGGAAGACCGTCTGCAGAGCCACATCGTCGGCCGCCTGGGCGAAATCGCCCGTACCACCCGCATCAAGGGTTTCCGTCCGGGCAAGGTGCCGGCCAAGGTGATCGAGCAGCGCTTCGGCGCGCAGGTCCGTGGCGAGGCGCTGGACGGCCTGCTGCGCGAAACCTTCGACGCGGCCGTGCGCGAGCACGATCTGCGCATCGTCGGCAGCCCGCGCATCGACAAGGGCGACGAGGGTGAATTCTCCTTCGTGGCCACCGTGGAAGTGGTGCCGGACTTCGGCGACATCGACGTCAGCAAGCTGACTGTCGTGCGCCACACCGCCGAGATCACCGACGCCGACATCGACCAGATGATCGAGAACCTGCAGAACCAGCGTCGTACCTGGGCCCCGGTCAGCCGTGGCGCGCAGGACGGTGACCTGGTCGCGGTGGAAACCTGGTCGCAGGCCGGTGAAGAGCGCCTGCCGGCCGAAGGCACCGAGAAGGGTTCGATCGTGCTCGGCCAGGGCATGATGTTCGAGACCATTGAAAAGGGCCTGGTCGGCCTGGCCAAGGGCGAAGAGAAGACCCTGGACGTCGAGTTCCCGGCTGACTGGCGTGTGCCGGTGCTGGCCGGCAAGACCGTGCAGGTCACCGTCAAGGTCGCCGAAGTGTCCGAGCCGGTCGTGCCGGCGGTCGACGAAGCCTTCATCAAGAGCTTCGGCGTGAAGGGTGGCGATGTGGAGCAGTTCCGCAGCGACATCCGCGCCAACCTGGAGCGCGAGCTGAAGGGCGCGCTGATGAACCGCCTGCGCCGCGAAGTGGGCGAGCAGCTGATCGCCGCCTATTCCTCGGTGGAAATGCCGCCGCGCCTGGTCGAGAACGAAGCACGTGCCATGCTGGCCCAGCAGGTCGAGCAGATCCGCCGCAACGGCCAGAACGTCGGCGAGATCCCGGCCGATGCCCACGAAGGCTTCAAGGAAGCGGCCGCCAAGCGCGTGCTGGTCGGCCTGCTGGTCGGTGAAGTGGCCCGCATCAACGACCTGCGCCTGGAAGCCAAGCGCCTGAACGAAACGATGCGTCTGATCGCTTCGACCTACGAAGAGCCGGAGCAGGTCATTGAGATGTACCGCAACGACCCCCAGCTGATGTCTGGCCTGCAGAACCGTGTGATGGAAGAGCAGGTGATCGACTGGATCGCCGAGCGTGCCCAGCACACCGAAGAGAAGCTGTCGTTCCAGGACGCGATCCGCCAGTAAGCCCGGGCGGATCACCGGATGCCCCGCGCCTTTGCCGGCGCGGGGTTGTTGCCCCCCAAGATAGGTACCTCACGTAATGGACAACCGAACCAAAGCCCTGAACCTGGTTCCGATGGTGGTCGAGCAGACCAGCCGCGGCGAGCGTGCCTACGACATCTATTCGCGCCTGTTGAAGGAGCGCCTGATCTTCCTCGTGGGCCCCATCGACGATCACATGGCCAACGTGGTGGTGGCGCAGTTGCTGTTCCTGGAATCGGAAAACCCGGAAAAGGACATCAACATCTACATCAACTCGCCGGGTGGCGTGGTCACCGCCGGCATGGCGATCTACGACACCATGCAGTACATCAAGCCGAATGTGAGCACTACCTGCATCGGCCAGGCTGCCTCGATGGGTGCCCTGCTGCTGGCCGCGGGCGAAGCCGGCAAGCGCTATGCGCTGCCGAACTCGCGCGTGATGATCCACCAGCCGCTGGGTGGCTACCAGGGCCAGGCCACCGACATCGACATCCACGCGCGTGAGATCCTGACCCTGCGTTCGCGCCTGAACGAGGTGCTGGCCAAGCACACCGGCCAGTCGCTGGAGACGATCGCCCGCGACACCGAGCGCGACAACTTCAAGAGCGCCTTCGAGGCGCAGGCCTACGGTCTGGTCGACCAGGTCCTGGAGCGTCGTCCGGATGAGTCGATCCAGGCCGGTTGACCGGCCTTCACGGGGCCATGGAGGCCTCGTTCCTGCAGGGTCGGGCGGGACTGGTGTCCCCTCGGCCCTGTGCTATTCTCGAATCGAACCCCCGTTCAGCGGGTGGGGTAACTGGGTAAGCGAAGCATGAGCGAAGACCGCCAAGGTCGTTCCACGGACACCGGCAAGATCCTCTACTGCTCTTTCTGCGGCAAGAGCCAGCATGAAGTGCGCAAGCTGATTGCGGGTCCGAGCGTGTTCATCTGTGATGAATGCGTGGAGCTGTGCAACGACATCATCCGCGAGGAGCTTGAGGAAAAGGCGCAGTCGGCGCGCAGTTCGCTGCCGAAGCCGCGCGAGATCCTCGAGGTGCTCGACCAGTACGTGATCGGCCAGAACCGCGCCAAGCGCACCCTGGCCGTGGCCGTGTACAACCACTACAAGCGCATCGAGAGCCGGCAGAAGAACGACGACGTCGAACTGGCGAAGTCGAACATCCTGCTGGTCGGCCCGACCGGTTCGGGCAAGACCCTGCTGGCCGAGACCCTGGCCCGCCTGCTCAACGTGCCGTTCACCATGGCCGACGCCACCACGCTGACCGAAGCCGGTTACGTGGGTGAGGACGTGGAGAACATCATCCAGAAGCTGCTGCAGAAGTGCGACTACGACGTCGAGAAGGCGCAGCAGGGCATCGTCTACATCGATGAAATCGACAAGATCTCGCGCAAGAGCGAGAACCCGTCGATCACCCGCGATGTGTCCGGCGAAGGCGTGCAGCAGGCGCTGCTGAAGCTGATCGAAGGCACCGTGGCCAGCGTTCCGCCGCAGGGCGGCCGCAAGCACCCGCAGCAGGAATTCCTGCAGGTGGACACCAAGAACATCCTGTTCATCTGCGGCGGCGCGTTCGCCGGGCTGGACAAGGTGATCCAGGCCCGTTCCACCGACGTCGGCAGCATCGGCTTCGGTGCCAAGGTGAAGAGCAGCGAGCGCAAGCAGGAAGTGGGCAAGGTGCTGGCCGAAGTCGAGCCGGAAGACCTGATCAAGTTCGGCCTGATTCCGGAGTTCGTCGGCCGCCTGCCGGTGGTGGCGACCCTGGAGGAGCTGGACGAGCCGGCCCTGATTAAGATCCTGACCGAGCCGAAGAACGCCATCACCAAGCAGTTCAAGAAGCTGTTCGAGATGGAGAACGTCGAGCTGGAGTTCCGCCCGGACGCGTTGTCGGCCATTGCCCGCAAGGCGCTCAAGCGCAAGACCGGTGCCCGCGGCCTGCGCACCATCGTCGAATCGGTCCTGCTGGACACCATGTACGACCTGCCGTCGCAGGAAAACGTCAGCAAGGTGGTGGTGGACGAGTCGGTGATCGAGCACAAGTCCGAGCCGTACCTGATCTACCAGACCCCAGCGGCCCCTGAACAGAAGGCCGCAGGCGCCGAGTGATCCTTCCAGGTTGTTGATTGGAAAGGATTTTCAAGGAATGCCTTGCATCTGAAAGCCGATGGCCCCATAACGGGGCCATCGGCTTTTTTTGTCTCCGGAAGATGCCCTCCCGGAGGCGGTTTTCCCCCTTCCCTGGAGCCCCCATGGCCCGTTCCCCAAGTGAAACCCTCGACCTGCCGGTCCTGCCGCTGCGCGACGTAGTGGTGTTCCCGCACATGGTCATCCCGCTGTTCGTCGGCCGTGACAAGTCCATGCACGCGCTCGAACAGGCAATGGAGGCGGACAAGCGCATCCTGCTGCTGGCGCAGAAGTCGGCCGAAACCGATGACCCGCATGCGGCCGACCTCTACCAGGTCGGTACGCTGGCGCAGGTGCTGCAGCTGCTGAAGCTGCCCGACGGCACCATCAAGGTGCTGGTCGAAGGACTGTCGCGCGTACAGGTCACCCACGTCGACGAGCGCAACGGCTCGCTGCACGGCCAGGCGGTGGAGATCGAGGCCACTGACGAGCGCGAAGCGCGCGAGGTCGAGGCCATCGCCCGCTCGCTGATGTCGCTGTTCGAGCAGTACGTCAAGACCAACCGCAAGCTGCCGCCGGAGCTGTTGCAGACGTTGTCGGGCATTGATGAGCCGGCGCGCCTGGCCGACACCATCGCCGCGCACATCAGCGTGCGCCTGGCCGACAAGCAGCGCCTGCTGGAAACGCTGGCCGTGGGCGACCGCCTGGAAATGCTGGTCGGCCTGGTCGACGGCGAGATCGACGTGCAGCAGATGGAGAAGCGCATCCGCGGCCGCGTGAAGTCGCAGATGGAGAAGAGCCAGCGCGAGTACTACCTCAACGAACAGATGAAGGCCATCCAGAAGGAACTGGGTGACCTGGACGACGCACCAGGCGAGCTGGAAGAACTGGCCCGCAAGATCGCCGAAGCCGGCATGCCGAAGGCCGTTGAAGCCAAGGCGCGCAACGAACTGAACAAGCTCAAGCAGATGTCGCCGATGTCGGCCGAAGCCGCGGTGGTGCGCAACTACCTGGAGTGGCTGCTGGGCGTGCCGTGGAAGAAGCGCAGCAAGGTGCGCAAGGACCTGAAGGCCGCGCAGGACACCCTCGACGCCGACCACTACGGCCTGGAGAAGGTCAAGGAGCGCATCCTTGAATACCTGGCGGTGCAGTCGCGCGTGAAGCAGATGAAGGGCCCGATCCTGTGCCTGGTCGGGCCGCCGGGCGTGGGCAAGACTTCGCTGGGCCAGTCCATCGCCAAGGCCACCAACCGCAAGTTCGTGCGCATGTCGCTGGGCGGCGTGCGCGACGAGGCCGAGATCCGTGGCCACCGCCGTACCTACGTCGGTTCGATGCCGGGCCGCATCGTGCAGAACCTCAACAAGGTCGGCAGCAAGAACCCGCTGTTCGTGCTCGACGAGATCGACAAGATGTCGATGGACTTCCGTGGCGATCCGTCTTCGGCGCTGCTGGAAGTGCTCGATCCGGAGCAGAACAACGCGTTCAACGACCACTACCTGGAAGTTGATCTGGACCTGTCCGAAGTGATGTTCGTGGCCACCTCGAACTCGCTCAACATTCCGGGCCCGCTGCTGGACCGCATGGAAGTGATCCGCATCCCCGGCTACACCGAGGACGAGAAGCTCAACATCGCCACCCGTTACCTGGTGCCCAAGCAGATCAAGGCCAACGGACTGCAGCCGGAAGAACTGGAGATCGGCAGCGATGCCATCCAGGACATCGTGCGTTACTACACGCGCGAATCGGGCGTGCGCAACCTGGAACGCGAGATCGCCAAGATCTGCCGCAAGGTGGTCAAGGAGATCGCGCTGGCCGGCCCGCAGCCGGCGGCGAAGGCGAAGAAGGGTGCGAAGAAGAAGGCGCTGGTGAGCGTGTCCAGCAAGAACCTGGACAAGTACCTGGGCGTGCGTCGCTTCGACTTCGGCCGTGCCGAGGAAGAGAACGAGATCGGCCTGGTCACCGGCCTGGCCTGGACCGAGGTCGGCGGCGATCTTCTGCAGATCGAATCGACGCTGGTGCCGGGCAAGGGCCAGCTGATCCTGACCGGCCAGCTCGGCAACGTGATGAAGGAATCGGCTTCAGCGGCGCTGTCGGTGGTGCGTTCGCGCGCGGTCGGCTTCGGCATCGACAGCGACTTCCTGCAGAAGCACGACGTGCACCTGCACGTGCCCGATGGCGCCACCCCGAAGGACGGCCCGAGCGCCGGTGCGGCAATGGTCACCTCGCTGGTGTCGATGTTGACCAAGGTGCCGGTGCGTGCCGACGTGGCGATGACCGGCGAGATCACCCTGCGTGGTCGCGTCACCGCCATCGGTGGCCTGAAGGAAAAGCTGCTGGCGGCACTGCGTGGCGGCATCCGCACGGTCATCATCCCGGAAGAGAACCGCAAGGACCTGGCCGACATTCCGGCCAACGTCACCCGCGATCTGAAGATCGTCCCGGTGAAGTACATCGAAGAGGTCCTGGACCTGGCGCTGGAGCGTCCGTTGGCACCGAAGAAGGCGCGCAAGAGTGCGCAGCGTGTCACGGTGCGCAGCAAGGCCAAACCGAGTGGAAGCGCGCGCGTCAAGCATTGACGCGCGCTGTCCAATGGCCCGAAACCCGCGTCATTGCTGGCTTTCCAGCTTGCGTGGGGGTAGGGCCACTGGTATAAAAGCAGCACTCGCGAATGAGTGATCGCTGTCAGCGATGACTGAATCGGCGAACCGTTTCCACATGGTGGCCGCATGCAGAAGGCATGCGGTTGCTTCCCTGTCGAATAAGCGGAACCCACCGCCAAAGGAGTTGTAGAGAATGAACAAGACCGAATTGATCGATGCCGTTGCTGAAGCTGCCGACCTGACCAAGGCCGAGTCCAGCCGCGCTGTCGATGCCGTCGTTGCTGCCATCACCAAGGCGCTGAAGGACGGCGATGCGGTCACCCTGGTTGGCTTCGGTACCTTCCAGGTCCGCGACCGTGCTGCACGCACCGGCCGCAACCCGAAGACCGGCGACACCATCAAGATCGCTGCTTCGAAGAATCCGTCGTTCAAGGCTGGCAAGGCCCTGAAGGATGCTGTAAACTAAGCGGCTCGCTGGGGTGCTTAGCTCAGCGGTAGAGCGTCTCCTTTACACGGAGAGGGTCGGGGGTTCGAAACCCTCAGCACCCACCACAGCACCGCGGTAAAAGTTTGAGTGTGGAGCGGTAGTTCAGCTGGTTAGAATGCTGGCCTGTCACGCCGGAGGTCGCGGGTTCGAGTCCCGTCCGCTCCGCCATTCAACGAGGCCTCCGGCCAAAAGCTGGAGGCTTTGTTTTCTTCCCGGTCCAGGCCGGCTGGAAAGCAGAAAAAGCAACAATGCGGAGCGGTAGTTCAGCTGGTTAGAATGCTGGCCTGTCACGCCGGAGGTCGCGGGTTCGAGTCCCGTCCGCTCCGCCACTACATCGAGGCCCCCGGCCTGAAGCCGGGGGCCTTGTCTTCTCCCCGGAAGGTTCGGGAAGAAGGCGAAAGGTTTTGCAAGAACGGAGCGGTAGTTCAGCTGGTTAGAATGCTGGCCTGTCACGCCGGAGGTCGCGGGTTCGAGTCCCGTCCGCTCCGCCATTGCAGAATTCTTAAGTCCCTGTGAAAAAACTTTGAAAAAAGTGTTCACCGGGCTGGGTTTCCAGGGAGTCTTCGGATATACTGGGCGCCTGCAAAGTTTCAGCGCGGAGCGGTAGTTCAGCTGGTTAGAATGCTGGCCTGTCACGCCGGAGGTCGCGGGTTCGAGTCCCGTCCGCTCCGCCAACTCTAAAAGCCCTCGGCGCAAGCCGGGGGCTTTTTCTTTGTGCCGTCGGAAGCGGTGCGCAGGCCACGCCGGTGCTGCTTTTGGTCCCTGCGACGAAGCGGGTTACACTGCCGGGCTCGCCAATCAGGCCTTGTGATTCCTCACCATGCTGCAGAAACTCCGCGACAAGACCTCAGGCTGGATCGTCACCGTGATCCTGGGGCTGCTGATGATTCCGTTCCTGTTCGTGATCGACAACAGCTACCTCGGTGGCGTTGGCGCACAGAACGTGGCCAAGGTTTCCGCGCCGCCGACCTGGTGGCGTTCGGCACCGTCGTGGTGGCCGGTGCGCATGCTGTGGCAGCACCATGAGATCAGCGCGCAGGATTTCCGCACCCGCTTCGAGCAGGAGCGCATGCGTGAGCGCCAGCAGCAGGGCGAGAATTTCGACCCGCGCGCGTTTGAAAGCACCGAAAACAAGCTGGCCGTGCTCGATCAGCTGATCGACGAACAGGTCGTGCGCCTGGTCGGCGAGCAGGCCGGTGTCGTGATCGGCGATGGCGCGGTGCGCGAGTACATCGCCACCATCCCGGCCTTCCTCGATTCGAACGGCAAGTTCAACGAGAACAACTACCGCCTGGCGCTTGCCGGTGGCAATCCGCCGCGCACGCCGACCCAGTTCCAGGAACTGGTGCGTGAGAGCCTGCAGCAGTCGGTGATCCCGTCGGGCCTGCAGAACTCGGGCTTCGTTACCCAGTCCGAGACCGAGCGCCTGCTGAAGCTGCTGGGCGAGACCCGCGATGTCGAACTGGCCGCGCTGCCGGAAGTGCCGGCCGATACCGCGCCGGTGACCGACGCGCAGATCAAGCAGTGGTACGACAGCCATGGCAAGGACTTCCGCCAGGCCGAGAGCGTTTCGCTCGAGTACGTCGAGATCAATGGTGCGAACCTGCCGGCACCGACCGCCGCCGACGAAGCCACCCTGCGCAAGCGCTATGAAGACGAGAAGGCGAAGTTCACCACGCCGGAGCAGCGCCAGGCCTCGCATATCCTGATCACCGGCGACGGTGCCGAAGCCAAGGCGAACAAGATTGCCGCCGAAGCCAAGGCTGCCGGCGCCGACTTCGCTGCACTGGCCAAGGCCAACTCGGAAGACCCGGGTTCGAAGGGCCAGGGTGGTGACCTGGGTTGGGTCGAACGCGGCGCGATGGTCAAGCCGTTCGAAGATGCGCTGTTCGCTGCCAAGGCCGGTGACGTGATTGGTCCGGTCAAGACCGAGTTCGGCTATCACATCATCAAGGTTGCTGCGGTCCGTGGCGGCCAGGGCAAGTCCTTCGAGGAAGTGCGTGACACGCTGGCTGCCGAGCAGCTGAAGGCCGACGGCGAGCGCGGCTTCAACGAACTGGCCGGCCGTCTGGTCGACGCCATCAACAAGAGCCCGAGCGATCTGGCTGCCGCGGCCAAGGAAGTGAACCTGCCGCTGCAGACGCTGGGCCCGATCACCCGTGCCACCGCCAGTGGCATCGCCGCTGACCCGGGCGTGCTGCGTGCCGCCTTCTCCGACGTGCTGGTGCAGGACGGGACCGCCAGCGACCCGATCGCGCTGGGCGGCGCGACCAACCACAGTGTGGTCATCCGCGTGGCCGCACACACCCCGGAACAGGCCATGCCGCTGGACAAGGCGCGCGAGCAGGTGATCGCTGCGATCCGTGCCGACCGTCAGCGCCAGGCCAGCGACAAGGCGGCCGATGCCGTGCTGGCCAAGCTGAAGGCGGGCGCCACCCTGCAGTCGCTGGCGGCCAGCGAGAAGCTGCAGCTGAGCCCGATGCCGGGCCTGCCGCGCAGCCAGCCGGTACCGACCCCGGAAATCAACCGCGCGATCTTCAGCGCGCCGGTGCCGGCCGATGGCAAGCCGAGCTACGGCAAGGTCGATGTCAACGGCCATGCGTTGCTGTTCGCGGTGAACAAGGTGAACCCGGGCGACGTGAAGGAAGTGACCGCCGAGCAGCAGAAGCAGCTGAAGGACCAGCTGAGCCAGATCGATGGCATGGCTGCGGCCAAGGCCTATGTCGAGGCGATGCGCAAGAAGTTCGTGATCCAGACCACCGAAGCGAACCTGTAAGCCTCGCGGCGGGCAGGATCGAAGAAGGCCCGGCAATGCCGGGCCTTTTTTTGTCTTCGCGTCGTTTGTGGCGCGCTTGGCCTCTGGTAGTGGTCGAGCTTGCTCGACCGCCTTTTGTAAGGTCGAGCCGTGCTCGACTGCATCCGCTGGGCGCAGGCATGAAAAAGCCGAGCATGGGCTCGGCTCTATACGGGAGGCGCGCTTGGCCTGTGCGTCAATCCTCGACGCGCAGCACCGCGCCAGGCTTCAGCACGCTGCTGCCGCTCAGGCCGTTCAGCGACAGCAGGGCCTTCACCGGCATGCCGTAGCGGCGGGCGATGGTCCAGGCCGACTCGCCATCACGCACGGTGTGGCGGCGGCTGCGCGGACGGTCGGCGATCGCGGCGACGGTTCTGGTGACCTGCGGCGTCGGTACAGCGGCCGCCACCGGTGCGGTGGTGGCGACCAGCGCGGTCGCTGCCTCCGCTACCGTCGCATTTGCGGCCGAGACCGGCGCCAGCACGCGGGTGGTACCCGAGGGACGGCCACCGGAGGCCAGGGCTGGGTTGAGGCGGGCGATCCTGGCAGGGTCCAGGGCGCGCTGTGCGGCCCACTGCTGCACGCTGGTGCCCGCAGGCAGGGTGTGGTCCTTCAGCACCGGCACGGTGCGGTCCAGCGAGGCCATCACGCCAGGCTGGTCTTCCACGTCTTCCAGCACGCAGGCCAGGGCATGCAGCTTCTCGACGTAGGCATGGGTGACCGGCGACAGGCCGGGCAGCGCTGAAGGCTTGGCGTTCTGCGCGTTCATGCCAGCCTTGCGCATGGACTGCAGCACGCGGTACTCGCCGGCGTTGTAGGCCATGGTGGCCAGGCGCCAGTCGCCGCCGAACATGCCGTGCAGGGTCTTCAGGTAGCGCACTGCGGCCTGGGTCGAATCGACCGCCGACAGGCGGCCGTCATAGCCGTTGGTCATCGGCACGCGGTGGTTGCGCGCGGTGGTGGCGATGAACTGCCACAGGCCGGTCGGGCCGCTGCCATTGCGGGCATTGGGCCGGTAGCCGCTTTCCACGAAGGGAATCAGCGCGAACTCGGTGGGCAGGTCGGCCTTGCGCAGCTCTTCGACCACGTAGCCGAACAGCACCAGCGCATCGTCATCCTGGTTGGCCAGGCGCGAGGGGGCGTGGGCGAACTGCTTCTGCCAGCGCGGGCTGGTGGCCTCGGCGTCGCAGCTGGGTTCGGCCAGGCCGTCGCGGAAGCTGGTGAAGATCTCCTGGCCGTTACGCACCGAGGCTGCTGGCAGCGCGGACGGATCCAGCGGCAGGGCCGCGGCAGCGGTCAGGTTCTGGCTGATGCCGGCGCCCAGCGACTGTGCGCCCGCGGTTCCGGCCAGCCCCAGGGCAAGGCCCAGGGCCAGCGGCAGACTTCGGCGCATCATGCGCGGAAGCCGTCTTTCCAGTGCCGGAGACCGGCCATCACGTCGACGTCGTCAACGACGTCACGGCCCAGGTGTGCCGAGACCGACGCACGGATCGGCGCCGCGTGCACACGCAGGAAGGGATTGCAGTCGAATTCGTTGGCCAGGGTTACCGGCAGGGTGGAACGGTCATCGCGGCGCATGGCCAAAGCCTCCTCTTGGCGCTGCCACAGGGCAGCGTTGGCGGGGTCGACATGCCGCGCGAAGACGGCATTTGACACGGTGTACTCATGAGCGCAACAAAGCAGCAGTTGCGCGGGCAAGGTACCCAGCTTGCGCATCGATGCCAGCAGCTGGGACGGCGTACCTTCGAACAGACGTCCACAGCCCAGGCTGAACAACGAATCTCCGCTGAAAAGATGTTCAGCAGTGTGAAACGCGATGTGGCTGCGGGTATGCCCGGGCACGGATAGTACGTGGAACGTCCGGCCCAGTGCCTGAACGCGTTCACCTTTGCCGACCCGTTCGGTGGCCGTGGGGATGCGCTCTTCGACCGGCGCGATGACCCGTACACCGGGAAAACGAGCCTGCAGTGCGGGCACGCCACCGATGTGGTCGTCGTGGTGGTGGGTGAGCAGGATCGTGTCCACGCGCAGGCCCTGATCGGCCAGTGCGAGCACTGGCGCGGCATCGCCGGGGTCGACGACCACGGCAGTGCCATCGTCGGCGATCAGCGTCCAGATGTAGTTATCCGCGAATGCGGGCAGGGCAGTCAGTCGCATAGAATTGGACCATGCCCGCGCTGCAGAGCACCCGTCAAGCGAGCCAGACCCCGTGGTTCGACAGTGAGCCGGCGGCGGCGCTGCGCGTTCTGGAACGGCAGTTGCTGCTTCCGCAGCTGTCGGCGCTGCCCGCGCAGCCCTGGCTGTGGATCGCGCCGAGTGCGGCCTGGCTGGAGGATGCGCAGCTGGGTGGGCGCGGCCTGCGCCTGTACCGGCAGGGGCCGGGGCCGGGCTATGACGGCGATACCCGCTGCGGGCTGCCCTTGCCCCTGGCCAACGAGAGCGTCAATGCGATCGTGCTGCAGCATGTCACCACCGGCGATGCCGACCTGCTGCTCGACGAGTGCGAGCGCGTATTGATGCCGGGCGGCCATTTGTGGCTGAGCAGCCTCAATCCGTTCAGCCCCTACCGCACGCACTGGCGGCAGCATGGGCTGGTGGTGCGTACGCCGCAGCGGATCCGCCTGCTGCTCGGCCGCCATGGCCTGGAGTGCGACGATATGCGCTACCTCGGCCCGCTCTGGCGCAGTGCCGGCAACCGTCGCCCGGGGGGCTGGGCGCCATTGCGCGCGGCCTGCCTGTTCCATGCGGAGAAACGCACGCTGGCCCTGCCCGGGCCGAAACCGCTGCCGGTGCGCTGGCACGGCACCGTTGCTACCTGATTCTGGAGCTGTATTGAAAACCATCGAAATCCACACCGACGGATCCTGCCTCGGCAATCCCGGCCCCGGCGGCTGGGCTGCGTTGCTGCGCTACAAGGGCCACGAGCGCGAGCTCAGTGGCGGTGAAGCGCACACCACCAACAACCGGATGGAGCTGATGGCGGCCATTTCCGGGCTGGAGACGCTGACCGAGCCGTGCAACATCGTGCTCTACACCGATTCGCAGTACGTGCGGCAGGGCCTGACCCAGTGGATGCCCGGCTGGATCCGCAAGAACTGGAAGACCGCTGGCGGTGATCCGGTGAAGAACCGCGAGCTGTGGGAGCGCCTGCACGCGGCCACGCTGCGGCACCAGATCGACTGGCGTTGGGTGAAGGGCCACTCCGGCGACCCGGACAATGAGCGGGTGGATACCCTGGCCCGCAACGCGGCGATCCAGATCCGCGACGCCAGCCCGGTAAACTGAGCCCATGCGTCAGATCATCCTCGATACCGAAACCACCGGCCTGGAGTGGAAGAAGGGCAACCGCATCGTCGAAATCGGCTGCGTGGAGCTGTTCAAGCGCCGCCCGACCGGCAACAACTACCACCAGTACATCAAGCCGGACTGCGAGTTCGAACAGGGCGCGCAGGAAGTCACCGGCCTGACCCTGGAGTTCCTCGATGACAAGCCTGAATTCGCGCAGATCGCCGATGAGTTCCTGGCGTTCATCGATGGCGCCGAGCTGATCATCCACAACGCGGCGTTCGACCTTGGCTTCCTCGACAACGAGTTGTCGCTGCTGGGGCCGCAGTACGGAAAGATCGCCGACCGCTGCACGGTCATTGATACCCTGGCGATGGCGCGTGAGCGCTTCCCGGGCCAGCGCAACTCGCTGGATGCGCTGTGCAAGCGGCTGGGCGTGGACAACTCGCACCGTGCGCTGCATGGCGGCCTGCTCGATGCGCAGATCCTTGGCGATGTCTATATCGCACTGACCTCGGGCCAGGAAGAGATCGGCTTCGGCCTGGGCGATGACGACGGCGGCGGTGCCGGCGCGGCGTTGCAGGCTTTCGATACCAGCAAGCTGCTGCCGCGTCCGCGCGTGGTGGCTACGCCGTCGGAACTGGAAGCGCACGCTGCGCGGCTGGAACGGCTGCGCAAGAAGGCCGGCCACGCACTGTGGGATGGCCCGAAGGTGGAAGAGCCCGCCAGCGCGTAATACATCGAGGTAGTGCCGGCCGCTGGCCGGCATCGTCCTGATACGAGGTTCCCCGCGTGAGCCGGCCAGCGGCCGGCACTACCGCCTCCACGCATGGCGAGGCTCTACCGGTTAATGGCAGCGCACCAGGATCACGCTGATGTTGTCACGGCCACCGCCGTCGAGTGCGGCGGCGACCAGCGTATCCACGCATTCCTGCGCGCTGGCATCTTCGAATGCCAGGGTGCGGGCGATGCCGCGGTCATCCACTTCCTCGGTGAGACCGTCACTGCACAGCAGCAGCTGCATGCCCGGACGCAGCTCACCACTGGTGGTGGCCACGTTCAGGTGGGCTGGATCGGTCACGCCCAGTGCCTGGGTGACCACGTTGCGATGCGGATGCGCGCGCGCCTGTTCGGCGGTCAGGTTGCCCTGCGCGACCAGTTCCTGCACCACGCTGTGGTCCTGGCTGAGCTGCGCCAGCTGGCCGTCGCGCCACAGGTAGGCGCGGCTGTCGCCGACCCAGGCCACTTCATAGCGGTTGCCCTGCACACGCGCGGCGACCACGGTGGTGCCCATCGGCAACGTGTCGTTGCGCCGGCGCGAGGCGCGGATGATCTCTTCGTCGGCAGTGCGGATGGCCTGTGCCAGCGGTGCGCCGCGGCGGATCTCGCGCACGATGGTTTCGCGTGCCAGTGCACTGGCCACTTCGCCGCAGGCATGCCCGCCCATGCCGTCGGCCACCAGCCACAGGGCCAGCTCGCTGTCACCGTAGTAGGTGTCCTCGTTGAGCTCGCGGCGCATGCCGGGGTGGGTGAGGTGTCCGAATTCGATCATGGTAGGCAGGGCGGGTATTGCCGGGGGAGACAGGCATCATCGGGTGGCCGCAGGCATCCGGCAAGGCATGCGCCCAGGAAATTTTCAGTTCGTTGGCCGGAATGACTTGTCGTCGGCCTCACTTCCTCGTATGATGCGCGTCCCCGGTCCGCCGGGGACCACCCGGAGAGGTGGCAGAGTGGTTGAATGTACCTGACTCGAAATCAGGCAGGCGTTTATAGCGCCTCGGGGGTTCGAATCCCCCCCTCTCCGCCAGATAAAAGAAAAGGGCTGCCGAAAGGCAGCCCTTTTCTTTTATCTGGCGCGGGACGCGACGCGCGTTTCGCGCGCCGCCCCACACATTGCGTCGCAACGCGTGGGCCCCTCCCTTTGCCTGCCTCTCCCCCGCCCCTGTCGGGGCAGCCCCTCAACAGAGGGGCTTGCTTCTCCAGATGGTTCCGGGCGTGGATGCGGCATTGATGACTTCCTTGTCTCTGCGGGAATAGAAGAGGGCTGTCGAAAGGCCGCCCTTTTCTTTTATCTGGCGCGGGACGCGACGCGCGTTTCGCGCGTCGCCCCACACGTTGCGCCGCTCGTTGCCCGCTGGGTGCATCCACGCACGGCGTGGAAGGCAGGGCCATTCGCACAGGGTGGGGACCGATGCCCCGTGCGAATGGCGTGTGCTCAGAACGTGTAGCCCAGCCCCAGCTGTATGCCGTTCTGGGTCTGGCCGTCGCGCCGCTCGCCCACGTAATCAACCATCACCGACAGGCGCTTGCTGGCACGGCTGGTCACGCCCAGGTTCCAGGCCAGGACCTGCTCACCGACGGGCTGGCTGCTGGCACTGAACAGCAGGTCCGGGGCGGCGGCGAAGCCGTTGCTGTAGCGGGCCTGGGTATCGCCCAGCTCCTTCTGCCAGACCACGCGGGCCCGCGGGGTGATGCGCTCGCCGTTGTTGCCGTCGAAGGTCTTGAACAACTGCAGGCCGGCGCCTACGCGGATGCTCTCCAGGCTGCCACTGCGGCCGATGAGTGCGGCTGCGTCCTGGCCTTCGTTGAAGTGCGTGGCCGAGGTGCGCATGTAGTCGATCACCGGCAGCAGCGGCTGTATCACCACGCCGTTGCCGGTGGTGAACGAGAACGCATGCTCCACGCGCGCGGAAATCGCGTCGTTGCTGTACTTCGCGCGCAGCGGTGCCTGCAGGCCCTCGATCCCCTCGATGCTGCGACGGGTGTCGTGGCGAAGATCGGTGTAGCGGACGGCGGCGGACAGGTAGCCACGCGAATAGAGCGCGTCCACGTAGCCGCCGATATCCAGCGCGCGGACATCGCCGCTGAATCCTGCACCTTCGCTGGACCGGGTCGACATGTCGGCCGCGGCAAGGCTCACGCCCAGTGTCACGCGGTCGTCTGCCAGGCGGGTATCGGCACCAAGCGCGATGCCGCCGATGGTGTGGTTCAGGCCGGCGACGCCCGCACCACCCTCGATACGGCCATGGCTGCCGAACCCGCGTGCCCAGAAGCTGCGGTTGTGTCCGGCGACGCCCGCATCACTGCCCGCATCTGCCGGTGCAACCAGGTGCATCGCCAGCTGGTTGAACAGGCGACTGCCGGTCGTTGCCGATTGCGCCGAGGCGGTCTGCGCGGCCTGTGCTGCCAGACCGTCCGCATCGCCACCGCTGCGCGATGCTGCCTGGTGCTGCTGCACGACGTTGCCGATGCTGCCGACCAGTGCGGTATCGGCCAAGCGCAGGCTGGCATGCGCGTCGCCGCGCAATGCTCCCGCCTGGCGCGCGATGTCATCGCGGTCAGCGAACTGCAGGGCACCCAGCAGTCCGCTCATCGAGGAAGTGCGCTGTGCAGCCGCCTGTTGCAGTGCGATGCCCAGGCCGTCGCCGGACGGGGCATTGCCGAACAAGCGTGTGTCGTCGAAGGAGGGATTGGCGGTCAGCCACAGGCCACTGCCGGTCTGGTTGACGGTGAAGCTGAGCAGTGAATTGTGGCGAGGGCGGAATACGGCGCCGGGAGCGGTGAGGTCCACCGCGCTGCCGGCCTCGCCACTGCGCTCGACGTACTGGAAGCGCCCTTCGATGAAGTCCGACACCGGTGCTGCGCGGGTCAGGGTATCGGGCGTAGCGGTGCGGCACCACAAGCCGGCGTACTCACCGTTCGACGGGCCGCAGGGGGCGACGGGCAGCTGCAGGGCGCTGGCATCCACCTGGGTTCCGACCAGATGGTTCTGCTGGCCTGACGGGAAGAACGCCTGCTTGATGTCCAGCGTCAGCCTGGCGCTGGGGGCAATGCTCAGCACGGCGCGGTTGATGTTGCCGTACAGGTTGTAGTCACCGGACCGCCGGTCCTCTTCGACCAGGAAGTAGCGGGCTTCTTCCAGCGTCAGTGCCGGTGCGGTGCGCTGGCTGTCGACCTGGAAGGCCAGGTTCGCGCCATCGTTGAGGTTGATGTAGCGCCCCTTGCCGATCCGGAAGCGCTCGCTGGTGAACACGTCGTCGCCACCCGGCGCGAGTGCTTCCAGCGAGTAGGGGCGCATGACGATGCCGGAGGGCGCGAGCGTTCCGCCCTCGTTGATGTCGATCGTGGCATTCAATGAACCGTGTCCGGTCAGCACGCCGCCGCGTTCGACCACGGTCAGGCTGCGCAGTGCGCCCTGCTGCAGCTCGATGCGCCCGCCATTGCGGGCGCCGATGGCTTCGGCGTGGTGGATCCAGCCATTCTGCTGCAGGCGCAGGGTGCCGCCATCGGCCACCACATACTGGGCGGCGGAGGCGGTATCCAGTGACCAGACACCGCCCTTGCCGATGCGGATCACACCGAAGGCGTCGTCCAGCCGGATGTCCGGGGTCGATTGCTGGAAGTAGCGCAGGTTGGCCAGCGCATTGGTGTAGCGCCCGCGCACGGCCAGGTTCGGATTGAGGTCTCCGCTCACGTCCTTGTCGATGGAAAGCACGTCGCTAGGCTGGACGTAACCGGCTTCGGTAACGACGCGATCACTGTAGAAGGTGACACCGGGATACGCGGTGCAGTTGCCTGCCGCGCTCTGGTCGCGGGTCGGGCAGAAGCGCGTGGCCACGGCCGCCACGTTCGGGTCGAAGTAGCGCAGGAAGCCCGACTGCTGGGTCAGTTCATAGTGCGCCTGGACGATGCGCGCTTCGATGACCGCGAAGTCGGTCGGGCCGAACATGTCCCGGTAGTACTTGATGTACTTGTCCTGCCCCGGGTACGGGGTAGGGCCGTTCGGGCCGGATTCGCCATGGATGCCCAGCACCGTCTCCGTGTAGTTGCCGTGCGCTGGCAGCAGGCCGAACTGCGTGACCTTGCGCTTCACGCCGGCAACGAAGGCGTCGGCGCAGGCCGAGTAGCAGCCGCCGTCCAGCACGGTATCCAGCCCATGCTGGCGGATGATGGCGCCCATGCCCACGCCACCGGAGGCGGCCCCGCCCGGCGAGTTGCGGAACACCACCTGGCGCAGCGGCGTACCACGGGCCTGCGCGGCCAGGATGTAGGCCTCCAGCGTCTGCGGATCGGTCGCCAGCACGTTGCCGGTGTAGTAGAGCGTGTCTCCATTCACATGGAAGGCACTGGCATGGGCCTGCGGCGCGGCAGCGATGCCGAGAAGTGCAACAAGGGCACTGCCGAGGACGGTGGCGCGACGGGTGGGGAGGGCGGGATATCGATGCATGCGGAGTTCCACGGAAAGGAGTGAAGTGCGGTTGCCGCCCCTTTTTCGCTGCATGAACACGCTGATGCGGCGTGGTTTCAACACGTTGCAGCCTGGGCAGGGCGGGTCGCGCGCGCTCGGCCGTTGGACTGGCCGGGCGAGGAGGGCGACAGGCCGCCTCTCCAGACCGCTAACGCAGCTGCGGGGGGATCTCCCCCAGTCATCGCGCTCGGCTGACCATGCAGGCGACGGGGCGCAGCGTTTGCGCCGCGCGGGTTACCATGTATGCATCACCTGCTGGAGCCTTCCCCCATGAGCGCTGAAATCCTTGTCCCCGTGTCCTTCGGCGAGCTGCTGGACAAGATCTCGATCCTGCAGATCAAGTCCGAGCGCATCAGCGACGAGGGCAAGCTGGCCAACGTGCGCAGGGAGCTGTCGGCGCTGGAGCAGACCTGGATGGCGCACCCGGCGGCGGTGAAGGACATCGCCAAGCTGCGTGCCGAGCTGAAGGCGGTCAACGAGCAGCTGTGGGACATCGAGGACGACATCCGCCTGAAGGAAAAGGCGCAGGCGTTCGACCAGGGCTTCGTCGACCTGGCGCGCAGCGTCTACCTGCGCAACGACGAGCGTGCGCGCATCAAGAAGGCGATCAACCTGGCGCTGGGCTCGGCGTACGTGGAAGAGAAGTCCTACCAGGATTACGCGCAGCGCGCGTAATCCCGGCGGCCCAAAGAGGGAGGTCCACGCCACGCGTGGATGAAACCGCTGGGCGCAGGCCAACGTTCGGCCGGCCAATCACCCCAGATGATCGGCCACGTAACGCTCGAAAGCCGCAATGCCGTCTTCGACAGTGATCAGTTCCATCACATCGTCGAACTCGATCTTGGTGCCCCATTTCAGATCGGCAGCCTGCTTGGCCAGGTACTTGCGTGCGGCGTCGTCGTAGCGGTCCACGCAGTAGCGGCGGTCCGAGTACGGTCCGCTGCGGTTCGGGTTGCTGGCCGCATGCAGGCCCAGCACCTTGGCGCCCATCGCGTTGGCGATGTGCATCGGGCCCGAGTCCGGAGTCATCACCAGGTTGGCGCGGGCAAGCAGGGCAGGCAGCTGCTTCAAGGTGTCCTTCCCGACCAGGTCCAGCGCCGGCGTGAGCAGTTGTGCCTGGATGGCATCGGCCATGCTGCGCTCCAGTTCGCTGCGGCCACCGCACAGCACCACCTGCCAACCACGCTGCGCGGCGTGGTTGGCCACGGCTGCATAGCGGTCTGCATACCAGTTGCGGCGCACGTGGCTGGAACAGGGCGAGATCATCAGCACCGGGCGCCCATCGTCCTGCCATTGCGCAGCGGCCCAGTCATATGCGGACTGGGGCACGGCCAGGTCCCAGCTGACCTCGGTCTGGCGCAGGCCCAGCGGCTCGCAGAAGCTGCCGATGGCATCCAGCACATGGACGCCGGGGCGGTCGGGAATGCGCTCGTTGATGAAGAGCCCGTGCAGGTCCTTGGAACGGCTGCGGTCGTAGCCGATGCGTCGCTCGGCGGGAATGAACGCCGACAGCAGGTTGGCGCGGAACGCCACCTGCATCTGCAGCAGCGCTTCAAAACGCCCCGGTGGCAGCTGTTTGCGCAGCTCCTTGACCCCTGCCATGCCGCTCTTCTTGTCGTAGGCGTGGAAGGTGACGCCGGGCAGGCCATCGAGCAGTTTGTGGCCGACCTTGTCGATGATCCAGTGGATCGGCGTGTCCGGACGCGCAGCCTGCAGGGTGCGCACCAGGGGCACCACGTGGGTGACATCGCCGAGTGCGGACAGGCGCAGGAGGCACAAGGAGGAGGACGCTGATGCCATGTGTTGTTAGACTCAATGAAATGGTCGCATTCGACGCCAATGAAGCGCTGACGCCATGCCGCGAGGGTCGCGGCATCGGGGCCATTCTGTTCGACCGCGAGCGGCTGCGGCAAGCCGAGGTTGGCCTGTTCTCGCCCCAGCACTGGGGCAGCAAGGCCCGGCCGGTCGGCGAGGGCGGCCGCGGCAGCGCCTGGTTCATCGATGCGCCGTTCGGCGCCAGCGTGCTGCGCCACTACCTGCGCGGCGGCCTGGCAGCGAAGATCAGCCATGACCAGTACCTCTGGCGTGGCTCGGACCGGACCCGGAGCTTTGCCGAATTCCGCCTGATGCGCGCCCTGCGCGAGAAGAAGCTGCCGGTGCCCAGGCCGATCGCCGCGTACTACATGCGCGAAGGCCTGCGCTACCGGGCGGCAATCCTGATGGAGCGGATCGAGGGCGTGCGCTCGCTGGCCGACCGTGCGCTGGTCGCCGGACGGGGCGCGCCCTGGGAAGAGACCGGGCGGCTGATCGCCCGCTTCCACCGTGCCGGCCTGGACCATGCCGACCTCAACGCGCACAACATCCTGTTCGATGGCAACGGCCATGGCTGGCTGATCGACTTCGACCGTGGGGTGATCCGCATTCCGGCCACCGCCTGGCGCGAACGCAACCTCAAGCGCCTGCTGCGCTCGCTGATCAAGCTGCGCGGCGAGCGCAGCGTGGAGGACGTGCAGAAGGACTACGCGCGGCTGAGGCGCGCCTATGACATGGCCTGGAACCGGGGCACCTGATGGGCTGGTCGTTGCGTTTCCTCGGCGTCGGCAACGCGTCGGCGGTCGAGCTGGGGTCGCCGATGTCGGTGATCGAGCGGGACGGGCGGCCATGGCTGACGATCGACTGCGGCGGCGAAGGCCTGACCGCGTTCAAGGCGCACTATGGGCACATGCCGCAGGCACTGTTCGTCACCCATGTGCACCTGGATCACGTGGCCGGTTTCGAGCGGCTGTTCGTCGATACCTTCTTCAGCACGCAGCGCCGCGGCAAGGTGCGCCTGTATGTGCCTGCCACCGTGGTGCCGCTGCTGCACAAGCGCATCGGTGACTACCCGAACGTGCTGGCCGAGGGCGGTGCCAACTTCTGGGATGCGTTCCAGTTGATCGTGGTGGGCGAGGCGTTCTGGCACGAGGGCGTGCGCCTGGAAGTATTCCCGGTACGCCACCACTGGCCGGAGACGGCCTACGGCCTGCGCCTGCAGGGCGCGCTGACCTGGAGTGGTGATACCCGGCCGATTCCGGAGATGCTGGCCCGCTTCGCCAATGACAACGAACTGATCGCCCACGACTGCGGCCTGCACGGCAATCCGTCGCATACCGGTGTGGACGACCTGGAGCGCGAGTACAGCGCGGAACTGCAGGCGCGGATGATGCTCTACCACTACGCCAGCGTGGCTGATGGTGTGGCGCTGGCCGCGCGCGGCCACCGCGTGGCGCAGCCGGGGCAGTGCGTGCCGCTGGCAACCCCGACTGCACCGCACGTGCTGGCGCAGGATCCGCCGTGAGCGGTGCCGGCCAGCCCGCCGACGCGGCGCTGGCCGCCGGACTGGAGGTGCTGGAGCGCGCGCTGCATGCGCCTGCGGTGCGGGCCGATCCTGAGCGCCTTGACGCATTGCTGGACGAGGATTTCAGCGAGATCGGCAGTTCCGGGCAATGCTACGGCCGTGATGCAGCCTTGCAGGAGATCCCGTTGGAGCGCGCGCAGGTGCTGATCGAATCGGAACAGTACGCGGTGTGGTTGCTGGCCGACGGTCTGGCCCAGGTGCGTTATCGCAGCCGCCATTACCTCGACGGCCAGCCGCAAGGCTGGGTGCTGCGCAGCTCGCTGTGGCGCCGGCACGGGGATGGATGGCGCATGGTGTTCCACCAGGGCACGCCCGAGGCACGGTAGGACCGGGCCATGTCCGGCGAAGGGCGCCAACCAGGTGTGGCACCTGCCAGGGGCGGGGCGTCGCCGGAAAAGGCGATGGCCCCGCCGGCTGACCTCGGCGCCCGCGTCGATCGATACCGTTGCTGCCTTCCGGCCCTGGCGGGGTTTTCGACCTAGCGTCGCGAGGGGCCGACGGGGCCACCATAGAGACGTCGGCCGCCCGGAGGGCAGCCAGTTCACGGACCAGGGGAAGCAGCGCGCGATGCGCCAGAGACCACAGCCGGACTGCGCATCGGCTGGCCGATGGCAGGCGCGTAGTCTAGCGCAGGCAGGTGCATCGACGCCAGCTTCACGCGCTGAATCCGCTGTAACCCGTTCCCGCCCATGGCGGCCCGGGCCACCCGCCGTTGCTAGAATGCCGGCCAGGAGGAACGGCCTCCCCCATATCGGGAATCAAAGACCAGGACGGCCTGGCCCTACCAAGAGGAGGGCCGTCATGGCCTGGATCTATCTGTTGTTCGCCGGCCTGCTGGAAATCGTCTGGGCCGTGTCCATGAAGCAGTCCGAAGGCTTCACCAAGCTCACCCCCACCGTGGTCACGATCGTCGGCATGATCGCCAGCTTCTGGTTGCTGGCGGTGGCCATGCGCAGCCTGCCGCTGGGCACCGCCTATACGATCTGGACCGGCATCGGCGCGGTCGGTGCGTTCGTGGTTGGCATCGTGTTCCTCGGCGAGCAGGTCAGCCCGATGCGGATCGGTGCAGCGGTGCTGATCGTTTCCGGCCTGGTGCTGATGAAACTCTCGAGCAGCTGAATGATTTACTTATGGCGGGGAAAGGAATCTCCGCTTCCGGCAGGTATATGCATTTTCGGCAAGACCATTTTGTCCGCCCGTTTTATTTGACGTACGTCATGAAAATAACGAGCGTGATTCACATGCCGCTGGCACCGACGGTCGCACAGTGCCGCCATTCGTCGGGCGAAACCGGGGAGTTTTCGCCTTGAGGGACACGCTGTCGTACCTGTCACCGGGTGCGACTGCGTGAAGATGTGAAGATTTTCAGGAGTTAATGCCTTCAAACCTTGTTTCCGTATCGGGAGCCGGGGTGGGCCGCATTGTCTCCAAAAAACCTGCCAGCTGTGCCATCCGGTCTTTTCATGGAGATTTACCGATGAACCGCATTTACCGTCTGGTTTTCAATCGTGCCCTTGGGGTAATGCAGGTTGCTTCGGAGGTCGCCCGGAATCCCGGCGGAAGCGCGGTCAGCGCAGGGCGGGTGCCGCGATTGCGGGCGCATCAGCTGGCGGTGGCACTGGCGGCCACGCTGGCCAGTGGATCGGCGTTTGCGGCCTGCACTACCGCAGGTACGACGGTGACCTGCGCCACCGGCTCCAATACCAATTCGCTGACCAACAGCATCAACGGCGTGACGCTGAATATCCAGACCGGCGCCGAGCTCAGCGTGCCGCCGATCGTTGGCGGAAGTGCAGTGAATTTGAGTGGTAACGGCATCACCGTGAACAACCAGGGCACGGTCGATCCCACCATCAACGGTGGCCTGAGCCTGGCAGCGTCGGGCATGGTGCTGGGCAACAATACCGTCGGTGGAAACACCATCAGCGTCAACAATCAGGCAGGCGGGGCGATCAAAGGCCTGGTCAACATCGGCTCCATCCTCGGTTTCGGCGGACAGGCGCTGGTGGTGCAGAACGCTTCCGGCGGTGTCAGCAACATCGTCAATGCCGGTAATGTGGACATGTCGATCTTTGGTGCAGGCCTGTTGACCACGGCCGATGCGGCATCGATCGTAAGCTACGGTGGTGCGCAGACCACTCTCAACAACACCGGCACCATTACCGGCCGCATAGGGTTCCAGGGTTCGGCCACGGCGGGGGCCGGCAATACCTTCCTCAACGCGGGAACCATCAACGGCAGTGTGAACCTGGGCAGTTCGGTCGCCGGCAACACCTTCACCGCCGTGTCTGGTTCCAGCGTCAATACCGCCGGTATCGGCGTGGCCGGGCAGGTCGGCGCGCTTGCGGTGAATCTGGCCGCGGCCGGCATCGTCGACGGTGGCTCGGCGTCCAACAACAGCCTGGTGCTGCAGAACAGCGCCACCGGCCCGGGCAGCGGTACCGGCGGAGCGGTAACCACGCTGGGCTGGAACCAGTACATCAACTTCCAGAGGCTCACCGTCAACAGCGGTACCTGGAACCTGCAGGGTGCGTGGGCGGGTGCGGGCACGACCACGCTCAACGATGGCCTGGTCAATTTCAATAATGCCGGTTCCTTCGGCACAGGGCTGTTCACCGCCAACGGCGGTGCCATTGCCGCCTCCACGGCCGGTCTGAACCTGACCAACGCCTTCAACCTTGGCGGCAACCTTTCCCTCGGCGGGACCAATGCGTTCAGCCTGGGTGGCGTGCTGTCCGGTACTGGCGGGCTGACGGTCAACAACACCGGCATCGTCACGCTCGGCGGCGCAAACCTGTTCTCCGGCGGCGTCAACCTCAATGCCGGCGGCCTGCTGCTGGGCAATGCGGGCGCGCTGGGCAGCGGCAACCTGACCGTGGGTGGCAGCGCTTCACTGGATACGACGTCGGGCTTCACCCTGGGCAACAATCTGGTGATCAATGGCGGGGGCTCGCTGAACCTGCTGGGCAGCAATGCGTTGTCATTGAGTGGCTCGATTTCCGGTGCCGGCAACGTGACCAAGAACGGCGCGGGCACGCTGACCTTGAATGGCGCCAATTCGCTGACCGGCGCCTTCAATCTGGCCGGCGGCGCATTGGCGCTGGGCGCGGGTGGCAGCCTGTCGCCCACCGGTGCGATCACGCTGGGCGTTGGTACCAGCCTCGATCTTTCAGCGGCGACCAACCAGACCATCGGCTCGCTGGCCGGTCTCGGCGGTTCGGTCAATCTCGGCAGCCACACGCTGACCCTGGGTGGGCTGGGCAATACCAGCTACAGCGGCACGTTCGCCGCAGGCACCGGTGGCCTGATCAAGCTCGGTACCGGCGTGCAGACCCTGTCCGGCGTCAACAACCTCAGCGGCGGTGTTGCGCTCAACGCCGGCGGCTTGTTGCTGGGCAATGCGGCCGCGTTGGGCAGCGGCACGCTGTCCGTCGGCGGCAATGCCACGCTGGATGGCACGACCGGGTTGGCGTTGACCAATGCCGTCAACCTCGGTGCCGGGGCCAGCCTGAATCTGCTGGGCAACCAGGCGCTCACATTCAACGGCGTGATCGGTGGCGCTGGTGGCCTGATCAAGAATGGCGCGGCAACCCTGACGCTCAACGGCGCCAATACGTTCGGCGGCGGTCTGGCGCTCAATGCCGGCAGCCTGGTGCTGGGCAACGGCGGTGCACTGGGAACCGGGGCGCTGAACGTCGGCGGTGCGGTATCGCTCGACGCCAGCGCCGGCCTCACCGTGGGCAATGGCATCACGCTTGGCGCCGGTGGTTCGCTCGATGTGCTGGGCTCGAATGCGCTGACGCTGGGCGGTGTCATCGGCGGGAGCGGCAGCCTGGTCAAGAACGGCGCCTCCACGCTGACGCTGGGCGGCGCGAACACGTTCACCGGTGGGCTGGCGGTGAATGCCGGAACGGTGTCATTGGCCAGTGGTGGCAGCCTGGCGGCGACCGGCGCGGTCAGCCTGGCCGGCGCTGGCAGCGCACTGGATATCTCGCTGGGTGGCAACCAGACCATCGGTGCGTTGTCCGGCGTGGCTGGCAGCACCCTGTCGCTGGGCAGCAGCACGCTGACCTTCGGTGATGCCACCAACCAGACCTTCGCCGGCGTGATCGGCGGCACCGGTGGCCTGATCAAGCAGGGCACCGGCGTGCAGACGCTGACCAGCGCCAGCACCTTCAGCGGTGGGGTGAATCTTGCCGCCGGTGGCCTGGTGCTGGGCAACGCCGGTGCGCTGGGAAGCGGTGCGCTGACCGTCAGTGGCAACGGTTCGCTGGACGCCACTGCTGCACTGAACCTGGGCAATGCGATCAACCTCGGCGCGGCGTTGACCCTGCCGGGCAGCCAGAACCTGGCCCTGGCCGGCAACGTCACCGGCACCGGCAGCCTGGTCAAGAATGGCGCGTCGACACTGACCTTGAACGGTACCAACACCTTCAGCGGTGGACTGAGCGCAAACGCCGGCAGTCTGCTGCTGGGCAACAGTGGCGCACTCGGTACGGGAGTATTGGGCATTGGCGGCAGCGTCTCGCTCGATGGCGGCGCCCCGCTGAACCTGGCCAACAATGTGTCCCTGGGCGCGGGTGCCGCGCTGTCGCTGCCGGGCTCGCAGGCGATCACGCTGGGTGGCGTGGTGTCCGGTGCCGGCAGGCTGGTCAAGAATGGTGCCACCACGTTGACCCTCAACGGCGCCAACAGCTTCGGTGGTGGGCTGACCGTCAACGGCGGCGGCGTGTTCCTGGGGAACGCCGGCGCACTGGGCACCGGTGCACTGTCGGTGGGCGCCAATGCCACGCTGGACAGTTCAGTAGCGCTGAACCTCGCCAACGACCTCAACCTTGGGGCAGGCGCGGCGCTGGATCTGCTGGGCAGCCAGAACGTGTCGCTGGGCGGTCTCATCAGTGGTACTGGCAGCCTGGTCAAGAACGGTACGGCGACGCTGGCGTTGAACGGCGCCAATACGTTCAGCGGGGGCGTCGGGCTCAACGCGGGCGTACTGCAGCTTGGCAACGCACAGGCGCTGGGTACCGGCCAGCTGGACGTGGGCGGCAACGCTTCGCTGGATGCCACTGCGGCGCTTTCGGTGGGCAACACCCTCGGCCTCGCCGCCGGCGCCAACCTCACCGTGCTGGGCAGCAATGACCTGACGCTGACCGGTCCGGTGTTCGGCGCCGGCGGGCTGATCAAGGATGGCGCGGCGCGCCTCACGCTGTCTGGCGCCAACACGTTCGGGGGTGGCACCACCGTCAACGCCGGTACGCTGGCGCTGGGGGCCGGTGGCAACCTTGCCGCGGCCGGTGCGGTGGATCTTGCCGGTGCCGGTGCGACGCTGGACATCTCCGCAGCCGGTGCCGCGCAGACCATTGGCGCACTCAACGGCGTCGCAGGCAGCCAGCTGGCGCTGGGCGCGCAGTCGCTGACCTTTGGCGGCGCCGGCAACGGCAGCTTTGCCGGCGTGATCGGTGGCACTGGCGGCCTGGTCAAGACGGGTACCGGCGTGCAGACGCTGTCCGGTGCCAACACCTTCAGTGGCGGTGTTGCACTCAACGCGGGTGGCCTGATCCTCGGCAATGCCAGCGCGCTCGGCACCGGTGCGCTGGGTATTGGCGGCACCACCACGCTGGACAGCACGGTGGCATTGAATCTGGCCAACGCGGTGACCTTCGGTGCCGGCACCCAGCTCACCCTGGGCGGAACCAGTGACGTTGCATTCGGAGGCGTGCTGAGCGGCAACGGCAGCCTGGTCAAGAATGGTGCGGGCCTGCTGACCCTCAACAACACCAACACCTTCGGTGGCGGCCTGACCTTGAACGGTGGTGGCCTGGTGGTCGGCGCGAATGGTGCGCTCGGTACCGGTGCGCTGGCGGTCAATGCCAGCACCACGCTGGATGCAGGCACTGCAGTGACGCTCGGCAATGCGGTCACGCTGGGCTCGGGCGTCGCACTCACGCTGCCCGGCAGCAATGCGCTGACGCTGTCGGGCGTGGTAGGCGGCAATGGCAGCCTGATCAAGAATGGCGGCACCACGTTGACGCTGTCCGGTGCCAACACCTACACCGGCGGTACCACCATCAACGCCGGCACGCTGGCGTTGGGCACGGGTGGCAGTCTCGCCGCAGTCGGTGATGTCACGTTGGGCGCAGGCGCAGGCTTCGATATCTCCGGTGCCGGCGGCAACCAGACCATCGGCGCGCTCAACGGCGCGGGCGGCAGCACGCTGACGCTGGGCGGCAATTCGTTGACCTTCGGTACCGCCGGCAACGCCGCGTTCGATGGCGTGATCAGCGGCGGTGGTGGCCTGGTCAAGGTGGGCGCGGGCGTACAGACCTTGTCCGGCGCCAATACCTTCGGTGGCGGCGTGACGCTCAATGCAGGCGGACTGGTGCTCGGCAATGATGCGGCGCTGGGCACGGGCGCATTGACCGTCGGTGGTGCTGCCACGCTGGATACCACCGGCCTGGCAACGCTGGCCAACAACATTGCGCTCAATGCCGGGCTGACCGTAATCGGGACCAATGCACTGACGCTCAACGGCGTCCTTTCCGGGGCCGGCAGCCTGACCAAGAATGGCAGCGCGACGCTGACGTTGAATGGCGCCAACACCTACACCGGTGGCACCAACATCAACGCCGGCACGCTGGCGCTGGGGGCCGGTGCCAGCCTGGCCGCGAGCGGTACCGTCAATCTTGCCACCGGCGCCACGCTGGACCTGTCGGCCGGCAGTGGCACGCAGCAGTTCGGCACGCTGGTCGGCAACGGTACGGTGAACCTCGGTGCCAACTCGATCGAAGTGGGCGGCGCCACCGATGGCACCTTCAGTGGCTCGATCGCAGGCACCGGTGGCCTGACCAAGGTCGGTGCCGGCATCGAGACGCTGACCGGTGCCAACACCTACACCGGCGGCACTTTCATCAACGCCGGTACCCTGGCGATCGGCCCCGGCGGCAGTCTGGCCGCGACCGGTGCGGTGACGCTCAATGCGGCGGGCACAGGCTTCGATATCTCCACTGCCGGCGCCAACCAGACCATCGGGGCGTTGAACGGCGTGGCGGGTTCGACGGTGAGCCTGGGGGCGCAGACGCTGACCCTGGGCGGCGTTGGCAACAGCATCTTCGATGGCGCGATCTCCGGCACCGGCGGCCTGGTCAAGAACGGCGCCGGCAGCCTCACGCTGGGCGGTGCCAACCTGTTCAGCGGTGGCGTCGCGCTCAATGGCGGCGCATTGGTGGTCGGCAACAACGCTGCGCTCGGCAGCGGTGCGCTGACGGTGGGAAGCAATGCGACGCTGGATGCATCGACCGGCGCCAGCCTGGCCAACAGCATCAACCTCGCATCGGGTGCCAACCTCGATCTGCTCGGCAGCCAGGCGCTGACCCTGGGCGGCGTGATCTCCGGCACGGGCGGGCTGATCAAGGACGGTGCGGCCACGGTGACCCTGAGCGGCGCCAACACCTACACCGGTGGCACCACCATCAACAGCGGCACGCTGGCGATCGGTGCTGGTGGCAGCCTCGCCGCGACCGGCGCAGTGAACCTGGCCGGTGCCGGCACGTTCGACATTTCGGCGGGCAACCAGGCCATCGGTTCGCTGGCCGGCGTCGCCGGCAGTACGGTGGCGCTGGGCGGCAGCACGCTGACCCTGGGCGGCACCGTGGACAGCACCTTCAGCGGTGCGATCAGTGGCAACGGCGGCCTGGTCAAGAACGGCGCAGGCGTGCAGACGCTCAACGGCGCCAGCACCTTCAGCGGCGGCGTAGCGCTCAACGCCGGTGGCCTGGTGGTCGGCAACAATGCTGCGTTGGGTACCGGTGCGGTGACGGTCGGAGGCGCTGCGACGCTCGATTCGAACACGGCGGTCACCCTCGCCAACAACTTCACCCTCAACAACGCGTTGACCGTCCTCGGCAGCAACAACCTCACCCTCAACGGCATCCTCAGTGGTACCGGCTCACTGACCAAGGAGGGTGCCGCGACGCTGACCTTGAATGGTGCCAACACCTATACCGGCGGTACTTTCATCAACGCCGGCACCCTGGCACTGGGTGCTGGCGCCAGCCTGGCCTCCTCAGGCACCGTCAACCTGGCCACGGGGGCGACCTTCGATCTGTCAGCAGGCAGCGGCACGCAGCAGTTCGGTACCCTGATCGGCAGCGGTACAGTGAATCTGGGCGCCAACACGCTGACGATCGGAGGCCCTGCCAATGGCACCTTCAGTGGCTCGGTGGCCGGCTCCGGTGGCCTGATCAAGGAAGGTTCGGGCACCCAGACGTTGACCGGCACCAACACCTTCACCGGTGGCACCACCATCAACGCCGGCACGCTGGCGATCGGTGCCGGCGGCAGCCTTGCAGCGACCGGTGCGGTCACCCTGGCCAACGCCGGTACCACCTTCGACATCAGCGCGGGTGGTGCGCAGGCGATCGGTTCGCTGGCAGGCGTGGCGGGTTCGACAGTGGCGCTGGGCGGCAGCACGCTGACCCTCAATGGCGTGGGCAATACCACCTTCGCCGGCACCATCGGAGGGGCCGGTGGCCTGGTAAAGAACGGCGCAGGCATCCAGGGCTTGACTGGCGTCAACGTCTTCACGGGCGGCGTGACCCTCAATGCCGGTGGCCTGCTGCTGGGCAACGGCGGTTCGCTGGGCATCGGCGCGCTGACCGTAGGCGGCAACGCCAGCCTGGATGGCACCAGTGCGCTGACTCTGGCCAACACCGTGCAGCTGGCCAGCGGCACGCTGACTCTGGCCGGCAGCAACGCGCTGACCTTGAATGGCCCGATCAGCGGTGCCGGTGGCCTGCTGAAGGATGGCGCGGCGACGGTCACCCTGGGCGGTGCCAGCAGCTATACCGGCACCACCACCATCAACAGCGGCACGCTGGCGGTAGCAGCCGGCGGCAGCCTGTCCGGTGCCAGCACGGTCAACCTGGCCGGTGCTGGCACACTGGATATCAGCGCCGGTGGCAACCAGAGCATCGGCGGCCTGGCCGGTGTGGCCGGCAGCACGGTGGCGCTGGGAGGCGCAACGCTGACTACCGGCGGCAACAACGCCAGCACCGTGTTCGCTGGCGTCCTCAGTGGCACCGGCGGCCTGGTGCAGGGAGGTACCGGTACGCTGACCCTGAGCGGCGACAACACCTATACCGGCGGTACCACCATCAACGGTGGCAGCACCCTGCAGATCGGCAACGGTGGCAGCACCGGTTCGGTGCTGGGCGACATCACCAACAATGGCAGCCTGGTCTACAACCTCGGCACCACGGCAACCGTGGGTGCGGTGGTCAGTGGCAATGGCGGTCTGGCCCAGGCCGGCAGCGGCACGCTGGTGCTGACCGGCAACAACACCTACACAGGAGGGACCACCATCAATGCCGGCGGCACGCTGCAGATCGGCAACGGTGGTGCGACCGGTGCGATCGTCGGCGACATCACCAACAACGGCGCGCTGGTGTCCAACGTGGCCGGCAACACCACGCTCGGTGGCACCATCAGCGGCAGTGGCGGCTTGACCCAGGCCGGCAGCGGCACGCTGGTGCTGACCGGCAACAACACCTATACCGGCGGCACCACCATCAATGCCGGTGGCACCCTGCAGGTGGGCAATGGCGGTGCGACCGGTGCGATCACCGGCAACGTTGCCAACAACGGCAGCCTGGTATTCAACGTGGGCGGCAACACCACGGTCGGTGGCGCGATCAGCGGCAGCGGTGGCCTGACCCAGGCCGGCAGCGGCGTGCTGACCCTGGTCGGCAACAACACCTATACCGGTGGCACCACGATCAATACCGGCGGTACGCTGCAGGTCGGCAACGGCGGGGCAACCGGCGCCATCGCTGGAGACATCACCAACAATGGCGCGTTGATCTCCAACGTGGCCGGCAACACGCAGCTGGGCGGCACCATCAGCGGTACGGGTGGCCTGACCCAGGCGGGCAGTGGGTCGCTGGTGCTGACCGGCACCAACACCTACACCGGGGGTACCACCATCAACGCTGGCGGCACGCTGCAGCTGGGCAATGGCGGCGCGACCGGCTCGATCATTGGCGATGTCACCAACAACGGCACGCTGCTGTCCAACGTGGCCGGCAACACCACGCTGGGTGGCACCATCAGTGGCAGCGGCGGCCTGACCCAGGCCGGCAGCGGCACTCTGACCGTGACCGGCAACAACACCTACACCGGGCCGACCACGATCAATGCAGGCGGCACGCTGCAGGTCGGCAACGGCGGTGCGACCGGCGCGATCGGTGGCAACGTCACCAACAACGGCAACCTGGTGTTCAACGTGGCCGGCAATACCACGGTCGGTGGCGCCATCAGCGGCAGCGGTGGCCTGACCCAGGCCGGCAGCGGCACGTTGATCCTGGGCGGCAACAACACCTATACCGGTGGTACCACCATCAACACCGGCGGCACGTTGCAGGTCGGCAATGGCGGCGCCAGCGGTGCGATCGCCGGCAACGTCAGCAACAACGGCAGCCTGGTGTTCAACGTGGGCGGCAACACCACCGTCGGAGGCACCATCAGCGGCAGTGGTGGCCTGACCCAGGCCGGCACCGGAACGGTCACCCTGACCGGCAACAACACCTACACCGGCGGCACCACCATCAATGCCGGCGGCACCGTGCAGGTCGGCAATGGCGGCGCCAGCGGCTCGATCACCGGCAATATCACCAACAACGGTGGCCTGGTCATCAACACCGGCGGCACCACCACGCTGGGCGGCACCATCAGCGGTGGTGGCAGCATCGTGCAGGCAGGCCCGGGCGGCCTGAACCTGGGCGGCAACAGCGGCGGCTTCAGCGGCACCGGCCAGGTCACCGGTGGTGGCCTGAATGTCACCGGCAACATCGGTGGCCAGTGGACCATCGGCAGCGGTACCACGCTGTCCGGTACCGGGACCATCGGTGGCACGGGTGGCGGCGTGACGGTGTCCAGCGGCGGCGTGCTGTCGCCGGGCAATGGCCCGGGCAACGGCAGTGGTGCAGGCAATGGCACCGGCACGATCACGGTGGGCGGCAACCTGACGTTGTCGCCGGGCAGCACGCTGGGCGTCGATCTGGGTGCCAGCGGCAGCGACACGGTGCAGGTGGGCGGCAGCGCCAACGTGGGTGGCAGTACCGTGCAGGTGAACACGATTTCGCCGAGTACCAGCTACCAGCAGGGCCAGCAGTACACGGTGGTCAATGCGGGCGGTGGCGTGAGTGGGCAGTTCGCTTCGGCGACCTCGCCGTCGGCCTTCCTGACCATCACCCCGGTCTATACCGCCAACACGGCCAACCTGCAGATCGACGTGGCGCAGACCGCGGCATTCACCACGGCGGCGAAGACGCGCAACCAGTACAACACCGCTGCAGCGCTGGACAGCCTGCCGCAGAGTGGTCCGGCACTGGGCCTGTACAACACGCTGCTGATGTATGACGCGGGTACCGCGCGTGCGGCGTTCGACCAGTTGTCCGGCGAGGTGCATGCGGCCAGCCGTGCGGTGCTGCTGTACGACAACTACCTGGAAGAGGGCATCCGCCAGCGTCTCGGCAGCGAACTGCCGACCGTGCGTGGCGAGCGTGCCTCGGCCTGGCTGGCCGGCAGCGGCAAGGTGTTCCGCCAGGACGGTGACGGCAACGGCGATGACATCCGCTCCAACCGCAATGCACTGATGGCGGGTGTGGACTGGCAGCTGGGCGAACACGTGGTGCTGGGTGCGGCCGCAGGCAACGAGCGGCTGGATACGCGCCTGTACGATCGCAGCTCGCGGGCCCGCCTGCGCGGCAACACGTTCGGCCTGTATGCGCAGGGCCAGTGGAACAACGGCTTTGCGGTCGGTGGCAGCGTATCGCGCGGTGACTACCGCACGCGTACCACGCGTGAGGTGCCGCTGCTGGGCCAGACCCTGTACAGCCGCCAGGACTCGGATGTGACCATCGCGCAGGTGGAGGGCAGCTGGACCTGGACCCATGGCAGGACCCAACTGCAGCCGTATGTGCAGTTCACCAGGCACTGGGTCGACAGTGATCGTGCGGTGGAGCAGGGCGGCACGGCTGCGCTGGTGCTGGAAGGCGGCAAGGACACGCTCAATGTCAGCACCGTGGGCGTGCGCGGCCGTTGGGATGTGGGCAGCGGCGAGCGCTTCCCGGCGCAGCTGACGGTTGGCCTGGGCTGGCAGCATGCATCGGGTGATACCGATGTGGCCAGCCGCAACCGCTTCGCGGTGGGCGGCAATGCCTTCGACGTCTACAGCGCGGTGATGGCACGCAATGCGCTGGTCAGTCAGGTGGGCGTGGCGGTGGGCCTCGGCCGCAACAGCCAGCTGTCGATGTTCGTGCAGGGCCAGCACGGCGATGGCCGCCGCGACGTGGGCGGGCAGATCAACCTGCGTGTGGGCTTCTGAGGAGAGTGGGGCGACGTTGGATCCACGCCTGCGTGGATCCAGGGCGGTGCGGAGGGCTAGACCCTCCGCTCCATCTCCACGGCATCGATCCCGGCGCCGTGGCCATTGGAAACGATCCGCGTCACCTGGAAGCCCAGGCCAGCATAGAAGCCCTGGGTGTGCTGGCTGGTACTGAGCGTGATGCGCTTGATCGAGGGATCCGCTTCGGCCTGGCGCAGGCGTGCCAGCGCCAGTTCCCGGCCCAGTCCATGCCGGTGCAGCGCGCGCTGTACCATGCCCCAGCAGAAACCGGCACTGCCGTCGCCGCGTCGCGACAGGCCGCCGCACGCCACGATGCTGCCATCTCGCTCGATGACCTGGAATGCACAGTCCATGGCCTGTTCTTGCAGGAAGCGCCCAAAGTCGCTGCGCTCTTCGGGCGCGAAGTAGGTGGGCACGTTGCTGTCGAAAATCGACAGGCAGGCGCTGGCATCGGCGGGGCGGTAGAGGCGGAGGTTCATGGAAAATGCCTTGGCGTTGCCCGGGCGCATTTCAACCGTCCAGACGTTGTCCTTCTCAAGGGGGTATCGCGCGACTAGGCCGCAGGAGCCGCCGAAGTGCTCCAAGGTACATGGAGCGGAGTCGATCTTCTCACGGATGATTTCGCCCACCTCGAATGACTGTGCGGAACACAGGCGCCTGCACCAGGCGGGTGCGTCAGTGGCGAGGCGCATGCGGCCGCGATGGCATGCAGCGGGGCGCGGCGGCTCTTGGGCTATGCTTTCGACACGTGGGACTGACCGCGCGGCAGGATCCGCCGGCCCCATTCGTCTTCCTGCCTGCAACGGAGCTGCCCAGCGATGCCCGACCCTTCTCTTTCCCGGACTGCCCAGGTCATGCGCGGTCTGCTGTTTGGCGCGGTGGGGCTGTTGATCCTTGCCGTGGCCGCCTTCGAAGTGACGCATCGCCTTGAGTTCCTGCAGATCGCGCAGGCCGTCGATGGCCAGGTCGAGCGCCTGAACGCGGGCGGATCGCATCCGCAGATTGCGTTCACCACCGCGACCGGCCAACGCGTCTCTTACCCGCAGGGCGGCATGATCTTCGGCTATGAGCCTGGACAGCCGGTACGCGTGCTGTACGATCCGGCGCAACCGCGCCTGGAGCCGGTCCTGGATACGTTCGGTGCGCTGTGGGGAATGACGGTCGTGTGGATGCTGCTGGGGCTGGCGTTCGTCGGCGTCTGCGTGCGGGGACTGCTCCGGCGCAGGTGACTCGCAGCGGATCGCGCGCTGTCGGCGGGCGGACCGTTGGACCTGCCCCTGGCGGCAGGGCCTGTTCAGTTCGGTAGTACCTACCGCGCTTCCCGCCATCCAAATAAAAAAGCCGCCCAGTGGGCGGCTTCTTCATTATCTGGCGAAGAGAGGGGGATTGTCGGGTGCATCCCTGCACCCGATCCCGATGCGCGTTGCGCCCCGGGACCAGCCTGCGGCTGTCCGGTTCTGCTCCTGCAGAACCGTCGAACCCCGGCGGGGCGTCTCACCACCCATCCCATCCGCCAGACAAACGCAAAAGGGCCACCCTGTGGGCGGCCCTTTTGCGTTTGTCTGGCGGAGAGAGGGGGATTCGAACCCCCGAAGCGCGGTTTAGACGCTTACACACTTTCCAGGCGTGCTCCTTCAACCACTCGGACACCTCTCCGGATCCCTGCCATCGGCAAACGCCTCAGCAGGGGCGCAGATTCTAGCGGGCTGCGCGGCACTTCACAAGCACCCCGGCCAGGAACCCGCGAAAGATGTGCCGGAGGCGAGGGGGGCTGGACAGGCATGGCACAATGGAACATCCGATGGAAAACGGTGGCCTGATGTCCTATCTCGTCCTTGCCCGCAAGTGGCGTCCGAAGCGTTTTGCCGAGCTGGTGGGCCAGGAACACGTGGTCCGTGCGCTCAGCAACGCGCTGGACAGCGGCCGGGTCCACCATGCGTTCCTGTTCACCGGCACCCGCGGCGTGGGCAAGACCACCATCGCGCGCATCTTCGCCAAGTCGCTGAACTGCGAACAGGGCACCAGTGCCGATCCCTGCGGCCAGTGTGCAGCCTGTCTGGATATCGACGCCGGCCGCTACATCGACCTGCTGGAAATCGACGCCGCGTCCAACACCGGCGTGGACGACGTGCGCGAGGTGATCGAGAACGCGCAGTACATGCCTTCGCGTGGCAAGTACAAGGTCTACCTGATCGACGAAGTGCACATGCTGTCCAAGGCGGCGTTCAATGCGCTGCTGAAGACGCTGGAAGAGCCGCCGGAGCACGTGAAGTTCCTGCTGGCCACCACCGATCCGCAGAAGCTGCCGGTCACCGTGCTCAGCCGCTGCCTGCAGTTCAACCTCAAGCGCCTGGACGAGGACCAGATCCAGGGCCAGATGACCCGCATCCTGGCGGCCGAAGAGATCGAGGCCGACGGCAGTGCCATCGTGCAGCTGGCCAAGGCTGCCGATGGCAGCCTGCGTGACGGCTTGTCGCTGCTGGACCAGGCGATTGCCTATGCGGGCGGCGCACTGCGCGAGGACGTGGTGCGCACCATGCTGGGCACGGTCGACCGCACCCAGGTGGCGGCGATGCTCGATGCGCTGGCTGACGGCGATGGCCCGCGCCTGCTGCAGGTGGTGGCCGCGCTGGCCGAATTCTCGCCGGACTGGAGTGGCGTGCTGGAAGCGCTGGCCGAAGGCCTGCACCGCATCCAGGTGCAGCAGCTGGTACCGGGTGCGGCCGTTGCCGAAGGCCTGGATGCCGCCGCATTCGCCGAGCGCCTGCGCCCGGAAGTGGTGCAGCTCTGGTACCAGATGGCCTTGAACGGCCGTCGTGACCTGCCGATGGCGCCGAGCCCGCGCGCGGGCTTCGAGATGGCCGTGCTGCGCATGCTGGCGTTCCGCCCGGCCGCGGCGGTCCCGCCGGTGCCGAAGTCGGTGGAGGGGGCAGGCAATGCGCCGGGTGGCAATGCTGCCGGTGGTGGCACCGGTGCGGGTACCCACGAAGCGACGCCGGCGACTGCCGCTGCTTCGGCAAGCCCGGCCGTGGTGGCGCAGGTGGCCGCTCCGGTGCAGGCCGCGCCGCGCGAACCTGAACCCGAACCTGAGCCGGCCCCGCAACCCGAACCGGACCCGACGCCGGAGCCCGAGCCGGTTCCGGTGGAAGAGCCGGTGTCACCGCCGCCGGTGAAGGCCGAAGCAGCGGCGCCGCCGTCCGTTGAAACAGAAGTGGGCGACGACCTGCCGCCGTGGGCCACCGACGAAGCCGAGGCACGTGACGAGGCGCTGGCGGCCGAGATGGCTGGGCCGGAAGCTGCCATGGTGGCGCCCTGGCATGAGCCGCCGGCTCCCGTCGCGGCTCCCAGCGAGCCTGCACCGCCCGCGCGCCCGTTCCGCACTGAAGGCATTGCCATCGCGCCGGTCGAGCCGGCGCCAGTGCAGGAGAATGCGCCGCTGGAAGGTGTGAGCGACCTGGCCAGCGCCGAGGACTGGCTGGATCTGGTCGCCAACAGTGGCCTGAGCGGCCCGTCGCGGCAGCTGGCCGCCAACGCTGCCTTCATCAGTTGCCAGCACGGGACCTTGAAACTGGGCCTTTCGCCCGGATTTGAATACCTGCGCTCGGAGCGCGCGCTGGCCGCCCTGGGCGAGATGCTGGAGAAGGCCCTCGGCCAGGCGCCGAAGATCGTGGTCGAGACCGTGGAAACCGAACACGTTCCGGCCGAGACTCTGCACCAGCGTGCCGACCGCCAGCGTAGTGAGCGGCAGCAGGTGGCAGAGGCCGTTTTCATGGACGACCCGGAAGTGCAGGTGCTGATCCAACAGCACGGTGCCCGGGTTGTTTCCGATTCCATCCGTTCTTTTGACGAGTAAGACACCATGCGCGGAAACATCGCCCAACTGATGCAGCAGGCCCAGAAGATGCAGGAAAACCTGCAGAAGGCCCAGGAAGAAATCGCCAAGATCGAAGTGACCGGCAGCGCCGGCGGCGGCATGGTCAGCGTGACCCTGACCGGTGCCAAGGAATGCCGCAAGGTGCGCATCGACCCGTCGCTGACCAGCGACCCGGAGATGCTGGAAGACCTGATCGCCGCCGCCTTCAATGATGCGTCGAACAAGATCGATGCCGAGTCGAAGTCGAAGATGGGGTCGGCCACCGCCGGCATGCAGCTGCCGCCGGGCATGAAGCTGCCGTTCTGATTTCCCAGGGGGGCGCCTGCCGCTGCAGGTGCCCGCTCCAACCCTCGGTCGAGCATGGCTCGACTCTACAGACAGCTGTCGAGCGTGCTCGACGCCATGAAAGCATGCCGCCGTGTCCGCACTCCTGCTTGAACAATTGATCGACGCATTGCGGGTGCTGCCTGGCGTCGGCCAGAAGACTGCACAGCGCATGGCCTATCACCTGCTCGAGCGCGAGCGCGAAGGTGGCCAGCGTCTGGCCGAGACACTGGCATTGGCGGTGGAGCGAATCGGCCACTGCGTGCAGTGCCGCGATTTCAGCGAAACCGAGCTGTGCCCGACCTGTGCCAACGGCAGCCGCGAGCGCAGCCAGCTGTGCGTGGTCGAATCGCCGGCCGACCGCCTGGCCATCGAGAACGCCACCGGCTTCCGCGGTGTCTACTTCGTGCTGCAGGGGCGGCTGTCGCCGCTCGATGGCATCGGCCCGCGCGAGCTGGGCCTGGAGCAATTGGAGCGACGGTTGGCCGAAGGCGAGGTGCAGGAGCTGATCATCGCCACCAGCGCCACTGTCGAGGGCGAGGCCACCGCGCATTACCTGGCGCAGCTGGCGCGCGCACGCAAGGTGCAGCCGAGCCGTTTGGCGCAGGGCCTGCCACTTGGCGGTGAACTTGAATACGTCGATCGCGGCACGCTCTCGCACGCGTTCGGAACGCGCAGCGAATTCCGCGATTGAATGCCGGCCGGGCATCCCCCGGCGCGGCCGGCCTACAATGCGGATGACATCCCCGCCGAGGCCGACCATGAGCAACGAAACCCTCTTCAGCAAGATCATCCGTCGCGAGATCCCGGCCACCATCGTCTACGAGGATGACGAGGTGCTGGGCTTCAAGGACATCGCACCGCAGGCGCCGGTGCACGTGCTGTTCATTCCGAAGAACGAGATCATTCCGACCCTGGATGACCTGCAGCCGTCGCAGGCGCACCTGATCGGCAAGCTGGCGCTGGCTGCCGCCGAGTACGCGCGCCGCGAGGGCTTCGCACAGGACGGCTATCGCATCGTGATGAACTGCCGCGAGCATGCCGGGCAGACCGTGTTCCATATCCACATGCACCTGCTGGCCGGTGCGCCGCTGGGGCATTTCGGTGCGCCTGGGCGTTGAAGCCCCTGTCCACGCCATGCGCGGATGAAAAAGGCCGCCCGAGGGCGGCCTTTTCCGTCATGCCTGTGCGGTGACGATCACCACCAGCCCCAGCGACCATAGCCGCCCCAGTACGGGCCATACGGGCCCGGGCCCCACGGACCATAGGGGTAGGGCACCACGTCGACCTGGCGCTGTTCCGGCCACAGGTAGATCACATCGGCCGACAGCTTGGGCAGGCGGTAGTCGTACTCGCCGATGCGGGTGTTCTGGTAGCCGTCGATCTTGCCGATGAAGGTCACGTCACGACCGGCTTCGAACACGGCCGGGTCGTAGAAGCCGGCACGGCAGGCGATGAAACGACCGTCGCTGGCGTCGGACGAGGTGGTGTTCGGGCGGCCACTGCCATTGAGCGGGCGCGAGATGATCTGGAAGCAGGTCTCGCCCTGGCCGGGCTTGGTTTCGATGATGCGACCGCCCCAACGGACCGGCGTGCCGACCTGCTGGGTAGCGACCGAGTCGCGCGGGGAGACCAGGCTGAACTGTCCCTGCAGCGGCTTGGGGGCCGTGGCGCAGGCCGACAGGGCCAGCGTGGCCACAGCGGTGAGAAGGAACTTGGTGTTCATGGGGAGGCTCCGGAAGTCGGGCGATGCCTGCGCAGGTCCCGCAATAATGAAGCGAGGTCGGTGCAAGTTCCAGCGTAGCGCGCGTCGGCGAAACGCTGGCTGAGTGCGAGCAGGGCCGGGTCAGGGCGCTGCCGGTGCACCCGCTGGGCCCAGTCCTGTGCGGTTTCGTGCGGTTCACGGGCCAGGCCGAGGCGGGCGTAGCGCCGTCCGAGCCGGTGCCAGGCGCGCAGCAGCGGGTCGCGTTCGCGCTCGCCACGGGCCAGCAGCCAGGCCATCCACGCCAAGGCCAGCATCGTTGCCACCACGAAGCCAGCGACAAGTTGCGTGGGGCCCAGATCATCCAGCCCGAACGGCGTGAGCAGTTGCTGCTGGCGGCGTGCATCGAACGAGAGCACCAGGTCGTTCCAGCCGCGGCGCAGCCAGTCGCCCATCTGCCCCAGCTGCTGCCAGCGTTGCTGCAGTGGCGTGTCCGTACCGGCCTGCAGGCGGTCGTCCAGTGTGTCCAGGATGCGTTCCGGTGCCACGGCTGCGGTCGGGTCAACCCGTACCCAGCCGCGCTGCGGCAGCCATACCTCGGCCCAGGCATGGGCGTCCATCCGCCGCACGATCCAGTAGTCGCCAAGGCGGTTGTAGGTGCCACCGGCAAAGCCGGTCACCACCCGTGCCGGGACGCCGGCATTGCGCATCAACACCACGAAGGCCGAGCTGAAGTGTTCACAGAAGCCGGCCTTGTAGCCGAACAGGAACTCGTCGATCGGGTCGCGCCCTGCCGCAGGGGTGTCCAGCGTGTACGAGAAGTCGGTGGTGATCCACTGCAGCGCGCGGCGCACGATGGCCTCGTCATCGCTGCCAGCCTGCTGCCGCCATTGCTGCGCCAACGTGGCGGTGCGCGGGTTGAAGCCACTGGGCAACTGCAGCGCGGCCCGTCGCAGATAGGGTGACAGCGTGCTGTCGAAGCGTTGTGGTGGCGCCGAATGCAACCGCCAGCGGCTCAGCGACGCCAGTGACCGCTCGCTGCTCAGGCTCATGTCCGCATCCAGCGTGCTGCCTGCAGGCGCGCGGCTGGGCAGGTCCAGTGCCACCAGCTGGCGCCGGTCGGTGGGTTCGTAGTCGATCTGGTAGTCCCAACCCTGCGTGCCGGCCTCGACCACGGCCGCCTGCCGTCGCTCGCTGGCGCGGTCACGTGTCCAGCGCCGGCCATCGAAGGCGGTCAGTACCGGTCCTCGCCAGTAGCGTTGCATCGGCTCGGGTACCGCGCCGAAGAACTGCACGCGCAGCGCCGGGCTGTCGTCGGCCATCAGGTCCAGCCACTGGCCGGGCTCCATGCTGTCGGACAACCCCGGCGTACCCACGGCGCGCTCGGGAACACCCCACAGTGGCGTGGCCAGGCGCGGGAACAGCCAGAAGCAGGCCAATGCCAGCGGCAGGCCGATCGCCAGCAGGCGGCCAACGCCGCGCAGCTGCCCTCGCAAGGGCAGCTGCGCGGCGTGGCCTTCATCCCCGGCCAGCCGTTGCAGGGCGAGCAGCGCGCTGATCCCCGCCAGTGCGGCCAACACCGTGGTCAGTGGTCCTTGGTCGAGCAGGAACGCCGCAAACGGGGAAAACAGCGCGAAGCCGAGCAGGCTGCGGGCATCGCGCCGGCTGCGCAGCTCGCTGGACTTGATCGCCAGCATCGCTGCCAGCAGGGCGCAACCGGTATCGCGCCCAGGTCGGACCATCCCCATCTGCCAGGCGATGGCACCGAGCATGGCCAGCACCAGCAGCAGGCGCACCGGCATGGGCAGCACCTTCCGCCACGACAGAGCCGCAGTCACGAGCGCTGCGGCCGCGATCACGCCCGCCAGCAGGGGCGGCAACTGCAGCAGCAACGGCAACAGCGCCAACGCCGCGCTGGCCAGGGTCCAGTTGCGGGCATTGCGGTCGAGCGCGGGCGTGGTCTCAGTCATGCGGCATCAATGCCAGTGCACGCAGGCACAGGTGGTGGTGGCTGGCGCCCTGGCCTGGCCCGAACGGCGGGTGTGCAGGCAGCAGCAGGGTGTAGCGGCGGCCTTCGCGCTCGGCCATGTCGACCCATCGCGCCAAACGCGCGATGCGTGCTTCATGGCCCAGCGGGGACAGCGTGCGCCAATCGAGGATGACTTCGATGCCAACCGGTTTTTCGTACTCGCGCACCAGCAGGCTGTCGCGGCGTGCCGAGTGCTTCCACGAAATGCTGCGTGGCGCATCGCCCGCACGATAGGGCCGTAGCTGATGCAGTTCCTCGCCACTGGCATGGGCGCGCGTGTGCAGCGGATCGTTGCCGCTTTCCGGCAGTGCAGGGGCCAGCGCCTCGGGTTGCGGATAGACCAGCAGCGGTTGTTCCGGCCACACCCACGACCATGCCCGCACCAGGCCCAGTGGCTGGGTGGTGGAGAGGCGGATGCGCGGGAGCTCCAGCCAGCCGCGGCGTTCGCTGGGAACGTGCAGCTCCACTTCACCGCGGCCGTGTGCAGGCAGCGAGGTCCAGGCCTCGCTGTCCCCAAGCTGCAGGTGCAGGCCGTGGCGTGCGCGCGGATCACGCAGTGACAGGTCCACGCGCAGGCGCAGTGGTTGTCCGGCAGGAACCGGCTCGGCGGAGATCGCGTCGATCTGTACGCCGGACAGCTGCAGGTGCGCGGCGATGGCGCTGGCGATCGCCGCTGCCGCCAGCAGCAGGGCCAGCAGCAACGCCGGGTTGTTGTTGTAGTTCAGTGCGCCCAGCAGCATCGCCGCCAGCAGCGCGGCGACGAACAGGCCGAAACGGGTGGGCAGCACGTAGATGCGATGGCGGTCCAAGCGCTGCGGCAGTGCTTCAGGCCTGCGCGGGCGAGCCAGCAGCTGCAGTCGTGCCCAGCGCGTGGCCACCCTCAATCCACCGCAACGGTCTGCAGGATGGCCCGTGCCAGTGCCGGCCCCGAGCTGGACTCGGCTTCGGCCACGAGGCGATGACCGGCCACCGCCACGAACAGGGTCTGCACGTCCTCGGGCACCACGTGGCCGCGGCCCAGCAGAAGTGCATGCGCCCTGGCCGCGCGCAGCAGCGCAAGGCCGGCACGCGGTGACAGGCCCACGCGCACGCCGGCGTGCTGGCGGCTGCGGGTCAGCAGGGCCTGCACGTAGTCGACCAGTGCATCGCTGGCATGGACCTGGCTGACGGCTTCACGCAGCGCGCGTACCTGGGTGTCATCCAGCTTCGGTACGGCACGTGCGATCAGGTCGCGGCGGTCTGTACCACGCAGCAGTTCGCGTTCGGCCTGCGCACTGGGGTAGCCCATCGCCAGGCGCAGCAGGAAACGATCCAGCTGCGAATCCGGCAGCGGGAAGGTACCGGACAGGTCCACCGGGTTCTGCGTGGCGATCACGAAGAACGGATCGGGCAGGGGATGGGTCTGCCCATCCAGGGTGACCTGCTGTTCGGCCATCGCCTCCAGCAGCGCGCTCTGCGTGCGCGGCGGCGCACGGTTGATCTCATCGGCCAGCAGCACGTGGGTGAACACCGGCCCCGGGTGGAACTGGAACTGGCGGCTGCCAGCCTCATATACCGAAACGCCCAGTACATCGGCGGGCAGCAGGTCGGAAGTGAACTGCACGCGCTGGAAACTGAGGCCCAGGCTGCTGGCCAACGCATGCGCCAGCGTGGTCTTGCCCAGGCCGGGCAGATCCTCTATCAGCAGATGGCCACCGGAAAGCAGGGCGACGAAAGCCAGCCTGACTTCCGGCACCTTGCCCAGCACCAGTGCGTTTACCTGATCCTGTGCCTCCCGCAGGGCCTGGCGCAGTTGATCGGTTAGCATGCTGGGATTGGGGGACGAGGCTGGCATGATCGTCTCAGGTCTGGAATCCATTCGATTATCCATAGAGCAATGCAGGGCGAACAGCGCGCGCGGACAATATTTCTCTGGTTATGGACGCTGGTCACAGCGGCCAAGCTGGTAGTGGCTGCGCGGCTGCCACTGTTTGTTGACGAGGCGTTCTATTGGCAGGAAGGCCAGCATCTGGCCGCTGCGTATTCGGACCTTCCCGGACTGACCGCATGGTTGGCGCGCCTGGGTGTGGAGATCGGTGGCCACCATGTGCTCGCGTTGCGCCTGCCGTTCCTGGCCATCGGCGCGCTGCTGCCGTTGCTGGTGGTGCGCACGGCCACGCGCTGGTTCGGCAATGTGGCCGGTTGGCAAGCGGGCAGCCTCACGCTGTTGATGCCGTTGTCGGCGACGCTGGGCCTGCTGGCGGTGCCGGATGTGCCCATGGCACTGGCCGCGGTGATCTGCCTGCACGCCGGTGCGCGGCTGCTGCACAACGTTGATGCATCGTCGGCGATGAAGCTTGCGCTGGGCCTGTCGATCGGTGCGCTCAGTCACTACCGTTTCATCGGTGTCATCGGCGTTGGCTTCATCGCGTTGCTGGCGCTGCCGCAGGGGCGGCGCATGCTGGCCGATCCGCGCGTATGGGTCGCGCTGGCGGTGGGCGTGCTGGCGTGGCTGCCGTTGCTGGCATGGAACGCGGACAACCACGACGCCGGCCTGAAGTTCCAGGTGGTCGAGCGCCATCCCTGGACGTTCGAATGGAACGGGCTGTGGTTCCTGGTGATCCAGCCCATGCTGGTCACCCCGATCCTGTGCATGGCGATGTGGAAGGTGGCGCTGGCCGGTACCCGCAGGGGCGGCGGCACGCGCGTGCAGTGGCGCTACTTCGGCCTGGTCGGGGGCGTATCCACGCTGGGCATCTTCCTGCTGGGCTTCTTCACCGACGTCGAGCGGATCAGTTTCCATTGGCCGCTGCCGGGCTACCTGGCCCTGCTGGTGGCGGTGCCGGTGGTGCTCAACGGCTGGCCACGCTGGCTGCGGCGCACCGGCTGGTGGCTGGCGGGCGCAGGCATGGTGCTGGCGTTCGGCTATTACCTGATGGCCTCCACGCCTGCGTTGCGCGAGCAGCTGGCAGGCAGCAAGTACTACCCGCGCAATTTCGCTGGCTGGCAGCCGTTGGCGATGGCGGTGCGCGAAGAGTTGCAGCAGATGCCGGCGGGCACGCGGGTGCTGGCGGGGAACTTCAAGGTGGGGGCCGAGCTGGGCTTCCAGCTCGGCAATGGCGATATCGAAGTGCTGCCGCATCCGCTCAACGACAAGCATGGGCGCACCGCGCAGCTGGCGCAGTGGGAACTGCTGCATGAGGGCAAGCGCTCGACGCCGATGCTGCTGGTGCTTTCACCCAGCGACCAGCGTTATCGCGATCTGCTGGCGCGCTATCACGCCATCTGCGGACAGGTGGGGCCGCTGCCGGCGCCGCGGGTGGTCAGCAGTGACCATGGTTTCCAGCGTTTCCTGCTGTTCCGGCTGCCGGCGCAGCGCGCGGCGGGGGCGTGCGTGACTCCGGCAATGGCTTGGCTGGATACGCCTTCCAACGGCGAAAAGGTGTCTGGCAAGCTGGCGATCAAGGGATGGGCGTTCAAGGATGGTGTCGGCCTGGCACGGGTTGAGGTGCTGGTCGATGGCCGCTCGATGGGGGATGCGCGCTATGGCCGCGCATTCGACGTGCGCCAGACCTGGCCGGACAGCACCGATCCGCAGCATCCTGCGGTGGGCTTCGATGCTTCATTGGACACGAGCACGCTGGCGCCGGGACGACATTGGCTGGGCCTGCGCCTGCACGGTCGCGATGGCAGCGTGGAGGAATGGCAGGAGCAGCCGTTCGAGGTTCGCGGGCGCTGAGGCGGAGCGCGGTCCAGGTGGTCGCGCGCCAGGTTGGTTGCGTGCTCCAGGTTGGTCGGGGGCTCCACGTTGGTCGGGGGCTCCACGTTGGTAGAGTCGACTGTTAGTCGACTGCTCTTCCAGCCGCCGGCAGAACCCCGCGCTGCGCGTGATGGTCGACTGACAGTCGACGCTACCCGGCTCAGGTCCTACCCGGCCCATGTCCGGCCTGTTTCCGCGATCGGTGCCGGCAGTCAGTGTGCCGCCTTCAGGGCACCGCGAACCCTGCCTGGCGCAGCAACCCGCACAGCGCGATCAGCGGCAGGCCGATCAGCGCGGTCGGGTCGCGGTTGTCGATCGCTTCGAACAGGCTGATGCCCAGACCCTCGCACTTGAAGCTGCCGGCACAGTCCAGCGGCTGTTCGGTGGCCACGTAGCGTGCGATCTCCTCCTGGCCCAGCGCGCGGAAACGGACCTCGGTCAGATCCACGGCACTGAATGATTCTCCGTCTAGCGTGAGACTGATGGCGGTATGGAAGCGTACTGTCTGCCCGGACATCGCCGCCAGCTGCGCGCAGGCCGCCTCGGCCGTGCCCGGTTTGCCCAGCGGCTGCCCGTTCAGGTCCGCCACCTGGTCCGAGCCGATCACCCAGGCGCCGGGGTGGCGGGCGCCGACTTCGGTTGCCTTGGCCGTGGCCAGGCGCGTTGCCAGGGCCAGCGGCGTCTCACCGTTCAACGGGGTTTCATCCACCTCCGGGCGCGCGCAGTCGAAGGGCAGGCCCAGCCGCTGCAGCAACTCGCGGCGGTAGCGGGAGGTGGAGGCCAGGACCAGTGACATGCGAGAATACCGGGGCAGGGTGCGGCAGTCTGGCCTGTGCGCAGCGCCAGCAGCAAGTGCTGTATGGCGGGCATTTGACAGCAGCCCCCCCGATCCTTAGTATTCAGCGGCTTATGTCCGCGAACGTGCCCGAATCGCTGGATGCTTGGCGGATGGTCGTAGCGCGAAGGCGCTTCGACGGCCAGGTTTCCCTGGCTGAATTGACCCGCCTGCAGGGGCTGGTCGCAGATACCGACGGCGAGTGTTCCTACTCGCTTGAATTCGGTCGCGACGAAGTCCTGCGGGTATCCTATGTGGAACTGACCATCGACACCGCGTTGCCGCTGACCTGTCAGCGCAGCATGCAGCGATTCCTGTTGCCGGTGAAGGTGACCCAGAGGCTTGGCCTGATCCGCGACGAGGACGAGGAATCGTCCCTGCCGGAGGAGTACGAGGCGTTGCTGGTGCCGGAAGACGGCCAGCTGCGTCCGCTGGACCTGGTCGAAGACGAGTTGGTGCTGGCGGTGCCGGTGGTTCCGCTGTCGCCCGACGGTGAAGCAGTCGACAAGGACTGGGCGCCGAGCGAAGAAGAAGCAAAGAAGGCCAATCCGTTCGCGGCATTGGCGGCATTGAAGAAACAATAGCAGCCGGATTGTCGTCGGCGGCTGCGGCGAAAGCGAAAGTGTGCTGGGCGCTGGCGTCCTGCGCGACGATACGACGAAGCAAAACGAACCGAGTTTGGAGCAATCCCATGGCTGTGCAGAAATCCCGTGTTACCCCGTCCCGCCGCGGCCAGCGCCGTTCGCATGACGCCCTGAGCGCCAAGCAGCTGTCGACCGACCCGACCACCGGCGAAGTGCACCTGCGTCACCACATCACTGCCGACGGTTTCTACCGCGGCAAGAAGGTCATCCAGACCAAGACCTCGGCCGTCGAAGAAGATTGATGTGCCGGGAAGGCCGCTGCCCCCGGGCAGCGGCCTTTGCCTTCTTTCCCGGGCGTGCCGGTGATCGGCGGCCCGCGCAACAGGAAACATGATGAGCAAGCGGATCTATTCGAGGATCGCGGGCACCGGTAGCTATTTGCCGGAAAAAGTCCTGACCAACGCCGACCTGGAAAAAATGGTCGAAACCTCGGATGAGTGGATCCAGTCGCGCACCGGAATTCGTGAACGGCACATCGCGGCCGAAGGCGAAACCACCAGCGACCTCGGCTACCAGGCCGCGTTGCGCGCACTTGAAGCGGCCGGTATCGACGCTTCGCAGCTCGACATGATCGTGGTCGGTACGACCACGCCCGACCTCATTTTCCCCTCCACCGCGTGCCTGATCCAGGCCAAGCTCGGTGTTGCGGGGTGCCCTGCCTTTGACGTCAACGCCGCCTGCTCGGGCTTCGTGTTCGCGCTGGGCGTGGCCGACAAGTTCATCCGTTCCGGCGACTGCAGGCACGTGCTGGTGATCGGCACCGAAACGCTGACCCGCATGGTCGACTGGAACGATCGCACCACCTGCGTGCTGTTCGGCGATGGCGCCGGCGCCGTCGTGCTCAAGGCCGACGAGGAAACCGGCATCCTCAGTACCCACCTGCATGCCGACGGCAGCAAGAAGGAGCTGCTGTGGAACCCGGTGGGCGTCTCGACCGGCTTCAAGGACGGTGCCAACGGTGGCGGCACCATCAACATGAAGGGCAACGACGTGTTCAAGTACGCCGTCAAGGCGCTGGACTCGGTCGTGGACGAGACCCTGGCTGCCAATGGCCTGGACAAGTCCGACCTGGATTGGCTGATTCCGCACCAGGCCAACCTGCGCATCATCGAAGCCACCGCCAAGCGCCTGGACATGTCGATGGACCAGGTGGTGGTGACTGTCGACAAGCACGGCAACACCTCGTCCGGCTCGGTGCCGCTGGCGTTGGACGCCGCGGTGCGTTCGGGCCGCGTCGAGCGCGGCCAGCTGCTGCTGCTGGAAGCCTTCGGCGGCGGCTTCACGTGGGGTTCGGCCCTGCTGCGCTATTGATAGTGCAAGTTACGACAATGTGAAGTTTTGTCGTTACGGCCCCTCTGGGGCCGTAACGCGTTTAAAGGAGTACACGTCATGGTTGAGCCCATCGTCATCGAAGGGCAGCGCGCCTGGCTGAAGCAGTACGGCAAGGGAAGCCGCGCAGTGGCCCTGGGCCTGCTCAATTTCGTTGCCCGTCGTTTCCATCTGGACGCCCTGCGCCCACCGCCGCACCGTGGTGGTGATGCCGCGCGAGAAACCGAAGCCCGTCGCCTGGGAGAACTGCAGGCGCAGGGCGTGAACGTGCCCGACGTGCTGGGCAGCGGCCACGCCGCGCTGGTGATCGGTGACAACGGCAGCTCGTTCAATACCTGCCTGCGCCAGGCCGACGAGGCCGGCCGCGACCGGCTGGTGATGGCGGCCATGCAGGCCATCGCCGAAGCGCATGCGCGCGGCGCCTATTTCGGCCAGCCGCTGCCGCGCAACCTCACCTGGGATGGGCAGAAGGTGGGCTTCATCGACTTCGAGGAAGATCCGCTGGAAGTGATGGATCTGTCCGAAGCGCAGGCCCGCGACTGGCTGATGTTCGGTTACGGCGTGGCCAAGTACTACGCCGACCGCCCCGAGCAGCTGCAGGCGATGATGGCCGAGGCGATGGGCGAGGCCCAGGCGCCTGTGCGCGAACACGTGCACGCGGTCAGCGGCCGCCTGCGCAGCCTGGCCCGGGTCTGCATGAAGCTGGGCCGTTCAGCGCGCGCGCTGGCGCATTCGATCTTCATCGCCCATGGCGCCAGCACGGCGGGCGTACTGATGCTGGTGGGCCTGTGCGTGGACTTCCTCGCCGACGGCGACCTGGACGTGCTGCAGCTGTTCTGCTGATGGCAGGTTCGCGCTGCTGGCAGGTTGGCGCTGCGGTAGAGTCGACTGTCAGTCGACTTCCGCGCGCAGCGCGGGTTTTCAGCGGCTGATCGAAGGGCAGTCGACTGACAGTCGACTCTACCTGAGCGGGGCACCGCACCGGATGCCGGGTTGTCCCGCGGCCGCGCTCCATACGCCTGCATACGCGCACGTACAGACGACACAGCGGATTCGCCCTTATCATGGCCCGCTTCGATTGCAACAAGCGGATGACCGCGTGACCGTATCCACCCTCGCTTTTGTCTTCCCCGGCCAGGGCTCGCAGTCTGTGGGCATGGTGGCCGAGCTGGCCGAACTGCACCCGCAGGTGCGTGAAGCCTTCACCGAAGCATCCGATGGTGCCGGCGTCGACCTGTGGGCGCTGTCCCAGGGTGGCCCGGAGGAAATGCTCAACCGTACCGAATACACCCAGCCGGCCCTGCTGGCCGCGAGCATCGGCGTGTGGCGTGCCTGGAACGCCGTGGGCGGTCCGCGCCCGTCGGTGCTGGCCGGCCACAGCCTGGGCGAGTACACCGCCCTGGTCGCCGCTGGCGCGCTGAGCCTGCATGACGGTGCGCACCTGGTGCGCCTGCGCGGCCAGCTGATGCAGGAAGCCGCACCGGCCGGTGTCGGCGCCATGGCCGCCGTGCTCGGTGCTGAAGACCAGCTGGTGCTGGACGTCTGCGCCGAAGCCGCGGGCAGCCAGGTGGTGGTGCCGGCCAACTTCAATTCGCCGGGCCAGATCGTGATCGGCGGCGACGCAGATGCGGTTGACCGCGCGCTGGCGCTGCTGGCCGAAAAGGGCGTGCGCAAGGCCGTCAAGCTGGCCGTGAGCGTGCCCTCGCACACCCCGCTGATGCGCGAAGCCGCCAACCGCCTCGCCGAAGTGATGGCCGGCCTGTCCTGGCAGGCGCCGCAGCTGCCGGTGGTGCAGAACGTGGATGCCCAGGTGCATGACGGTATCGACGCGATCCGTACCGCGCTGGTCCAGCAGCTGTACCAGCCGGTGCAGTGGACCGGGTGCGTGCAGGCGCTGGCCGGTCGTGGCATCACCCAGGTTGCCGAGTGCGGCCCGGGCAAGGTGCTGACCGGCCTGGTCAAGCGCATCGACAAGGCCATCGACGGCCGTTCACTGGCCACCCCGGGCGACTTCGAAGCCGCCCGCGAGGCATGGTCGGCCTGACTCCCCCTGTTCCTGCCGACCGTACCGGTGGCCGCTGCACGCGGTACGGGTACGGCGGCCGCCCCAGCCTGAGGAAAACACCATGAGCAAGCCCCTGCAGGGTGAAATCGCACTGGTCACCGGCGCCAGCCGTGGCATTGGTGCCGCCATCGCCGATCTGCTGGCCGCCCAGGGCGCCACCGTCATCGGCACCGCCACCACCGAATCCGGCGCTGCCGCGATCGGTGAGCGCCTGGCCGCCCACGGCGGCCACGGCCGTGCACTGAACGTGACCGACGCTGCCGCGCTGGACAGCGTGCTGGACGGCATCGCCAAGGAGTTCGGCCCGATCTCGATCCTGGTCAACAATGCCGGCATCACCCGCGACAACCTGCTGATGCGCATGAAGGACGAGGATTGGGCGTCGATCATCGACACCAACCTGACCAGCGTGTTCCGCACCAGCAAGGCGGTGATGCGCGGCATGATGAAGGCACGCAAGGGCCGCATCATCAACATCGCATCGGTGGTGGGCGTGACCGGCAATGCCGGCCAGGCCAACTACGCGGCCGCCAAGGCCGGCATCATCGGCTTCAGCAAGTCGCTGGCCAAGGAAATCGGTTCGCGCGGTGTCACCGTCAATGTGGTTGCTCCCGGCTTCATCGACACCGACATGACCAAGGCGTTGCCGGAAGAAGCGCGCGCCGCGCTGATCAACGACATCGCCCTCGAACGCCTGGGTTCGCCGGAGGACATCGCCCATGCGGTGGCCTTCCTGGCCAGCCCGGCTGCCGGTTACATCACCGGCGAAACCCTCCATGTGAACGGTGGCATGTACATGCCGTAAGCAAGGGGCGCAGGGATTGCGCCGCAAGTGGTTGATCTGCTGAGGTTTTTGCTGCGATGCAAGGCCGCGCCGGTTTCCACTACACTATCCCACGGCCATCGCCTTTGATGGCGACCACTTTTGAACCACAACTCCATCTGGAGCGAGATCCCATGAGCACCATCGAAGAACGCGTCAAGAAAATCGTCGTCGAACAGCTTGGCGTCAAGGAAGAAGAAGTCACCAACAGCGCATCGTTCGTCGATGACCTGGGCGCTGACTCGCTGGACACCGTCGAGCTGGTGATGGCCCTGGAAGAAGAATTCGAGTGCGAGATCCCGGACGAAGAAGCCGAGAAGATCAGCACCGTGCAGGCCGCCATCGACTACGTCAAGGCCCACGTCAAGGCCTGATGTCAGACGGCAGTGCGCGTGCAGGTATTTCCTTGCCGCGCACCGCACCCCATGGGGCCGCTGTTGCGGCCCCGTGTGTTTGGGCATCACATCGAAGCAAACCGAGTTACCCGTAGAAATCATCCGGGTCAGGAGAAACAGCAATGAAGCGTCGCGTCGTCGTAACCGGCCTGGGTATCGTCTCGCCGTTGGGCAATGATCTGGCCAGCAGCTGGGAAGGCATCACCCACGGTCGTTCGGGCATCGGTCCGCTGACCAACGTTGCTGATGCCTACGTGGATCGGTTCACCACCAAGATTGCAGGTGAGGTCAAGGGATTCGACATCACCGCCGACAATGAACTGTTCGGCAAGTTCCGGGTCAGCGGCAAGGATGCCAAGAAGATGGACCCGTTCATCCATTACGGCCTCGGTGCCTCGTTCATGGCCCTGCATGATTCGGGCCTGGAGATCACCGACGCCAATGCCGAGCGCATCGGCGCCATCGTCGGCGCCGGCATCGGCGGCCTGCTCGGCATCGAAGAGCAGACCATCGAGTTCCACGAGGGCAAGAAGATCTCGCCCTTCTACGTACCGAAGACCATCATCAACATGCTGCCGGGCCAGCTGAGCATCATCACCGGCCTGAAGGGTCCGTCGTTCTCGGCGGTCTCGGCGTGCGCGACCTCGAACCACTCGATCGGTACCGCGATGCGCATGATCCAGTACGGCGATGCTGACGTGATGGTGGTCGGCGGTGCCGAGCGTGGCTCGTCGCCGACCGCGCTGGGCGGCTTCTGCGCGATGAAGGCCATGAGCACCCGCAACGATGCCCCGGAACAGGCTTCGCGCCCGTGGGACAAGGACCGTGACGGCTTCGTGCTGGGCGACGGCGCCGGCATCCTGATCCTGGAAGAGTACGAGCACGCCAAGGCCCGTGGTGCGAAGATCTATTGCGAACTGGCTGGCTTCGGCGCCAGCTCCGACGCGTACCACATGACCGCACCGAGCGAGAACGGCGAAGGCGCCGCGCGCTGCATGGTCATGGCCATGAAGGACGCCGGCGTGACCCCGGAGCAGGTGGGTTACCTCAACGCGCACGGCACCTCCACGCCGCTGGGCGACCTGGGCGAGACCATGGCGATGAAGACCGCCTTCGGCGACCACGCCTACAAGATGATGGTCAGTTCCACCAAGTCGATGACCGGCCACCTGCTGGGCGCTGCCGGCGGCGTGGAAGCGATCTTCTCGGTGATGGCACTGCAGGACAACGTCATTCCGCCGACCATCAACCTGGAACAGCCGGGCGAAGGCTGCGACCTGGACTACGTGCCGAACGAAGCACGCCAGGCCAAGGTGGACGTGGTGATGTCCAATGGCTTCGGCTTCGGCGGCACCAACGGCACGCTGATCTTCAAGCGCGTCTGAGTGGTGTTGCGACGTCGCGCCACGCTCGACGTCGCATTGGTAGAGTCGACTGTCAGTCGACTGCCTTTCGATCCGCCGCGGTGATCGTTGATGGGAAAGCAGTCGACTGACAGTCGACTCTACCCATCGGCAATCCGACAAACGGATCAACGCCGTGCACCACGGAGCCGCCGCAAGGCGGCTTCCGTGCATCTGAACTCCCGAACTGGCTGCCATGACCCACGCACCGCTGATCCACCCGCTGCCGCACCCGATCGATCTGCTGGCCCTGCAGCAGCACGACCCGGCGCGTTTCCCGCTGCTGATGGAATCCACCGCCTCGGGCACCGCCCAGGGCCGCTGGAGCCTGCTGCTGGTCGCGCAGGGCGATGGCCTGCGGCTGGATGCCGACGGCCAGGTGCGCGACCAGCACGACCTGGTGCAGCCCGGCACGTTCCTGCAGGCACTGGATCGCGCCTGGCAGCATGAGCGCCTGTCGCATGACGGCAGCCACAGCCTGCCGTTCCGCGGCGGCTGGGCGTTGATGCTCGATTACGAAGTGGCCAGCCAGATCGAACCGGTGCTGCCGGCGCGTGCTCGCGGGGATGGCCGCCCGACCGCGCTGGCGCTGCGCTGCCCGGCCGCGGTGCTGCACGACCACCACAACGAGGCCAGCTTCGTCATTGCCGAAGCCGGCGAGCAGGCATTGCTGGATGCGCTGGTGGCACTGGCCTCGGCCGCGCTGCCCGAAGCCGGGCAGGGCTGGCAGCCACCGCAGGCGGTCGGCGAGGACGCGCCGCAGCGTTTCACCGATGGCGTGCGCCGGGTGATCGAGTATCTGCGCGCCGGCGACGTGTTCCAGGTGAACCTGTCGCGGCGCTGGAACGCGCAGTTCGCTGCGCCGGTCAGCCCGCAGGCGCTGTACGCACAGCTGCGTCGTGCCAACCCGGCGCCGTTTGCCGGCCTGTTCAGCGCGCACGGCCGCCATGTGGTCAGTTCCTCGCCGGAGCGGCTGGTGTCGGTGCACGCCGGCCATGCGCAGACCCGTCCGATTGCCGGTACCCGTCCACGCTTCGAAGGCGACGACGATGCCGCGCGCATCCAGGAACTGGTCGGTCACCCCAAGGAGCGCGCCGAGCACGTGATGCTGATCGACCTGGAGCGCAACGACCTGGGCCGCATCTGCCTGCCGGGCACCGTGGTGGTCGATGAGCTGATGACCGTGGAGAGCTACGCGCACGTGCACCACATCGTCAGCAACGTCAGCGGCCATCTGCGCCCGGAGGTCACGCCCGGCGAGGTGATCGCCGCCACGTTCCCGGGTGGCACCATCACCGGCTGCCCGAAGGTGCGCTGCATGCAGATCATCAGCGAGCTGGAGCAGGTGCCGCGCGGCGCCTATACCGGCGCGTTCGGCTGGCTGAACCGCGATGGCGACCTGGACCTGAACATCCTGATCCGTACCGCCGAAGTGGATGGCCACGAGGTGAGCTTCCGCACCGGCGCCGGCATCGTGGTCGATTCGGACCCGGACAAGGAGCTGGACGAGACCCGCGCCAAGGCCCGCGGCCTGCTGCGCGCACTGGGCCAGCAGGGGTAGTGCCGGCCGCTGGCCGGCAACCTCATTCATCCGCGGTCCACGCGATTGCCGGCCAGCGGCCGGCACTACCGGTACCGGCGGGTGCCGTTGTTCCGGTGGGTGCCGACCGTTGGTCGGCACGGCTGCGTGGCCCCGGTCATGACCCCAATCCACCGGCACGGTATCCTGCACGACGGAATCGAGTTCAGAGGTAGTCCATGGCGGGAGCCAAGCGCGGGTGTCTGTTCGTGGTAACGCTGGTGGTGGTGCTGGGCGCCGTCGTGGCCGGCGTGGGCGCGTGGTTCTTCTACCAGCAGACGCGTTTCGCCGATGCCCCGATCACCCCGACCGCCGAGAGCATGGTCATCGCCAGCGGCGATGGCATGAACAGCGTGCTGCGCAAGCTGCGCGATGCCGGCGTGGACGAGGGCCAGGACGCGCAATGGCAGCTGCTGGCGCGCCAGCTCGACGCCGCCGGCAAACTGAAAGTGGGCGAGTACGCGCTCAGCGCCGAGCTGACCCCGCGCGAACTTCTGCTGCGCATGCGCGCGGGCAAGGTGCTGCAGCACCGCGTCACCATCGTCGAGGGCTGGAACATCCGCCAGCTGCGTGCTGCGCTCAAGCGCGCCGAGCCGCTGCTGCACGCCACCGACAATCTCGATGACGCCGCGCTGATGCAGCGTCTCGGTTTTGGTGGCCAGCATCCGGAAGGCCGCTTCCTGCCGGAGACCTATGTCTACCAGCGTGGCGACAGCGATCTGGACGTGCTCAAGCGCGCCCATGCCGCAATGGAAAAGGCGCTGGATGAGGCTTGGGAAAGCCGTGCGCCGGACCTGCCGATCAACACGCCCTACGAGCTGTTGACGATGGCCTCGATCATCGAGAAGGAAACCGCGCTGGCCAGCGAACGCCCGCAGATTGCCGGCGTGTTCATGCGCCGCCTGAAGATCGGCATGCGCCTGCAGACCGACCCGACCGTGATCTACGGCCTCGGTGCCGCGTATGACGGCAACATCCGCCGTCGCGACCTGACCACGGATACGCCGTACAACACCTACACCCGTGCCGGCCTGACCCCGACCCCGATCGCGATGCCCAGCCGCGACGCGCTGATGGCCGCCGCGCAACCCGCGGCGGGCGACGCGCTGTACTTCGTCGCCGTGGGCGATGGCAGCGGCGCGCACGTGTTCTCGCCCAGCCTGGACCAGCACAACGCCGCAGTCGCCCGCTACCTGCAGCAGCTGCGCCAGCAACGTACCCAGGAGACCCCGGCGCAATGAGTCCCGCGCTGCTTCGCCACCCGCGTTTCGTCAGCCTGGAAGGCGGCGAGGGCGCGGGCAAGACCACCGCCATCAATGCCATCCGTGACTGCCTGCGCAGCCACGGTCATGAGGTGGTACTGACCCGCGAGCCGGGCGGTACGCCGCTGGCCGAGCGCATCCGCGGCCTGGTGCTGAAGCCCGATGCCGAGATCGCCGCCGAACCGCTCAGCGCCGAAGCCGAGCTGTTGCTGGTGTTCGCCGCGCGCGCGCAGCATGTGCGCCAGGTGATCCAGCCGGCACTGCAGCGCGGTGCTTACGTGCTGAGTGATCGCTTCACCGATTCCAGCTACGCCTACCAGGGCGGTGGCCGTGGCCTCGACCCGCAGTGGATTGCCGATCTGGAGCGCCGCGCGGTGGGCCTGCTGCCGGGCCTGACCCTGCTGCTGGACGTGGACGTGGCGGTGGGCCGCGCACGCGCCAATGGCCGCGACCTGTGGCCGGACCGCATCGAGAGCGAGCAGGACGATTTCTTCCAGCGCGTGCGCGAAGTGTTCCGCAGCCGCGCACAGCAGGATCCGCAGCGCTTCGCGCTGGTCGACGCTGGCCAGGTGCAGGAACGCGTGGCGGCCGACGTGGTCGCGCGTGTCGAGCGCTGGCTGCGGGACGGGGAGGGCGTATGAGCACGTTTTCGCCGTGGCAGCAGCGCGCGTTCGATCAGACGGTTGCTGCGCTCGATGCAGACCGGCTCGGTCATGGCCTGCTGATCTGCGGCCCGGCCGGGTTGGGTAAGCGCGAGGTGGCACTGGCGCTGGCCGACCACGTGCTGGCGCGCGGTGATGCCGCGCATGCCACGCGCACGCGCCAGCTGATCGCCGCGGGTACCCACCCGGACCTGCAGCTGGTCAGCTTCATCCCGAACAAGAGCGGCGACAAGCTGCGCACCGAGATCGTCATCGAGCAGGTGCGTGAGATCACCGACACGCTGGCGCTGACCCCGCAGTACGGCGTGGCACAGGTGGTGATCGTCGACCCGGCCGATGCGATCAACCGCTCGGCCGCCAATGCACTGCTGAAGACCCTGGAAGAGCCGCAGCCCGGCCGTTACCTGTGGCTGATCAGCAGCGACCCGGCGCGGCTGCCGCAGACCATCCGCAGCCGTTGCCAGCGCCTGGAATTCAAGCTGCCGCCGCAGCATGAAGCACTGGCCTGGCTGCAGCAGCAGGGACACAGCGAGGCGTCGGCGCGCGAAGCGCTGGAGGCTGCACGCGGCCATCCCGGCCAGGCCGACAACTGGCTGCGCGAAGATGGCCTGCGCCTGCGCCGCGAGGTTGGCCGCGAGCTGGAACAGCTGGCCGCCGGCAAGACCGGTGCGGTGGAGCTGGCGCAGAAGTGGTGCGGCGACGACAACGCAGCGCTGCGCCTGCGCTTTGCCGCCGACCTGGCGCTGGCCCAGGCCAGCACCGATGCCTTGACCACGCCGGAGCGATTGCACAAGCTTGCAGCCTGGTTCGATGCGGCCAACCGCACCCGCGATCTGCTGCGCACCACGGTGCGCGCAGACCTTGCGGTGGTCGAGTTGCTGCTGGCCTGGAACAAGGTGAACGAGCGGCCTGCCGCAAGGGGAAATCGATGAGTGCCAGCAACGCCCGCCAGGGCATCCTGTCCCTGGCCGTGAAGGACAAAGCCGCGCTGTACAGCGCGTACATGCCGTTCGTGAAGAACGGCGGCATCTTCGTGCCCACGCCCAAGCGCTACTTCCTGGGCGACGAGGTGTTCCTGTTGCTGACCCTGCCCGATTCCAGCGAGCGCCTGCCGGTGGCCGGCAAGGTGATCTGGGTGACCCCGGCCGGCGCGCAGGGCAACCGCACTGCCGGTATCGGCGTGCAGCTGGCCGACGGTGCCGAAGGCGAGGGCGTGCGCCACAAGATCGAGACCCTGCTGGCCGGACTTACCGGCTCGGACAAGCCGACCCACACGATGTGAGGTAGCACCGGGGCCTTTCTGTAGAGCTGAGCCATGCTCGGCTGCGGCCCCCGGAAACACCCGTGAACACGAATGTGAAAAACTGTTGACGGCCTCTGAAAAGCCCCTATAATGAGCGGCTCAGCAACACACCGGGCGGTTAGCTCAGCGGTAGAGCATTGCCTTCACACGGCAAGGGTCACAGGTTCGATCCCTGTACCGCCCACCATGTTGCAGAACGAAAGAAGCCTCCAGCAATGGGGGCTTTTTTGTTGCCTGCGATTCTGCTGGGCCGACGGGCAGCGGACCCTGTCTCAGCCGTGTTCGTCCAACAGCGCGCGCGCGATCAGTGCCGTTGCATCCAGCAGGTCGTGGCCGCTGCCGGCCTGCACCACCACTGCAAGCAGACCACGGCCCACCTCGGCATTGCCGCTGGTCAGTTCCATCTCGCCTTCAAAGCACAGATCGGCCAACCATTCGTGGACCTGTTGCAGCCCGCGCTTGCGGGCGCGGCGGAACTCCGCGAGCAGCTTCGCCTGGCCGGCCTCACGCTCGCCATCGGCAAGCAGGCCGATGGCTCCGCCGTGCGCTGCGCGCCAGAGGGCTGGCAGCGGGCGACCGTTCGCGTCCACCACGTCTGCCGCGAACTCCGCGCAGTACATTTCGTAGCGCTTGCCCGCTGTGCTGCGAGGCACGATGCCGGTTTGGGCGAGCAAGCGTTCGGCTTCATCCAGTTTGCTGAACTTCAAGCGCAGCAGTGCAGGACGGCTCAGTTGTTGTGCCAGCGCCTGCTGGTTGGCGGCGAACCATACGTTCCAGCCTACGCTTGCGCGGCCCTCCAGGGCGGCCTTGAAATACTCCAGGTGTTCGGCGTCCATTGCGGCTTCCCGCGTTCCCTGCGCGATTGTAGCGGGAGCGCATCCGGGCCGGTCAGGTGTGGCCCTCGGCGAGGCAGTGATGCGCCTCGCGCACCAGTTGTCGTGCCGCCACGATCAGTCCGTCGGTATGGAAGGCGCCCAGCTGTTCCTCCGGGCCGGCCTCGGCACGCGCCCGGTCGGCGGCCTGCAGCAGATCGAGCACTGCGCTGAGCCCGGACATCGAGCGGCGCAGCGAAGCGTGATTGCTGGCGCCGAGGGTGAGGCCGCCACACGGTTGCCCGTCATCGGCGTCGGCGTTGCTGATCGCATTGAGGCAGGCGAAGAACGTGGGCGACTGCACGGGCAGGTTCTGTTCCTGCAAGGCGCACTCGATCTCGTGCGCGAGCTCTTCAGGCACGTCGGCGGCGATGTTGCCGATCAGGGCGTGCAGGCGGGGACGGTCGGCGGTGCGATTGGTCATGGCGAAACCCTCACTGGCGTGGGGCCACCTTCCGGAGTGAAGGTGGCGGACGGTGCGGGTTGGCGTACCAAGGCAAACGAACTCCCATCGAGAAGAAGGCCTGGCGGATCTGTCGATCCCCACGCACCGGCCGCCATTGAAGGCAATCGGTGCATTCTCTCTGCTGCGGCGTAAATCGCAGCGATGGGTGTTCATTCGTTTATTCGAGACGCCAATCCCGGCCCAGGCAATCTGCCTCGGCGCGGTGATCATGGGATCGCGCAATCACGGTGGTCTGTAAGGAAAGTTCTCAACTCCACGCAGGCACACCAAGCGTTTCCGGTTCTGTGCCCTCCAGCATCCGCCGACTGTGTCGCCCATCACTGATGGCGCAGAGCGCCCTTCTGCCGACCGTGCACGTGACGACTCCAGAGCGGCGCCGCCATGGCAATTCCGTCACCCGGCGCGCGCAGGCGGGAATGTGTCATGCATGGAGCCAGAGGGTTCCATCCCTGCGCTGTCCCACCGCCCCGGGCAGGCGTAGTCTCATCCTGTCGCCTTACCCATCCACGCTGGAGTACCACCATGCCGCTCGCCCGCATCGATCTTCGCAAAGGTAAATCCGCCGACTACCTGCAACGTGTCGGCGAAGCCATCTACCAGGCCATGCGCGCGGTGGGCGTGCCGGAGAACGACCGCTTCCAGATCTTCCAGCAGCACGACGCCGGCACGTTGATCTACGATCCCGGCTACCTGGGCGTGGACCGCACCGACGACTTCATCTGCATCCAGATCACCTGGAACGAAGGGCGCACGCTGGAGCAGAAGAAGGCGCTGTATGCCGGCATCGCTGATGGCCTGCACGCGGCGGTGGGCATCCGCCGCGAGGATGTGTTCATCAACCTGGTGGAAGTGAAAAAGGAGAACTGGTCGTTCGGCAACGGGGTAGCGCAGTACGTGAGTTGATGCGGGAAGCCCATCCACGCATGGCGTGGATCTACACCTCGCTGCCGACCTGCTCGCCTTCGGTGGCCGCGGCACTGCGGGCCGCCTTCACTGCGTCGGCGCTGTTGGGTTGTTCGCACTCGATGCTGGTCACGTAGCCGTCGTGGCTGATGTTGTGCTCGGCGCGCTTGACCAGCCACTGCCCATCCACGCCATCGCGGAAGCCCTGCATCACCACCGTGGCTTCGGCCATCAGCGTCTCGCGGCCGGGCAGGGTGTAGCTCAGCGTACGCGTCTGCCGGGCCTGTTCCTGGTGCTTGGCGCGCGCTGCGGCTTCGGCGGCTTCGCGGTCGGCGTAGGCCATGCGCAGGCGCACGATCGGTTCACCGCTGCCCAGCTTCACTTCCTGGCGCTTGGCACCGCGTACATCGCGATAGTAGGCGATGGTGGTGCCGGTCTTCTCGCGTGAGACGATGCTCACTTTGTAGCCATTGCCATCGGCCGGGGTCAGGGTGACGTCGGGAATGCGCTCACCGCTGGCACTGGTGGATTCGCCGCGCTTGACGAACATCAGGCGGCCGCCGCCCGGCTTGGCGATGGCATCATGCTGCTTGGCCAGGCGCAGCAGCAGATTCATGTCCGACTCCTGCGACTGCACTGTCAGCGGCAGTGCGATCGACGCCAGCGATCCGCTCACGGCCGCGCTGAGTCCGTGCTCGCCGGCCATGCGCTGGACCATGCCACCGATCGTCGTGCCCTTCTTCCAGGTGCGCGTCTTCTGCGTCTGCAGATCGTTCTTGCCGCCCTTGCTGGCCTCGAACGGTGCGGCGCGCGCGCGCAGGGTCATGCTGCCCGGGTAGCCGGAAATCTCCACCTCATCGCAGATGTACAGGCCCATGCGCCGCACTTCGCCGTCATAGCCGATGAAGGCTTCCAGCTCCGCGCCTGCCGGCGGCAGCTGGATCGGATCGGACGGATCATGGTCGGCCAGCTGCAGCTCCAGCATGTCCGAGTTGTTGTCGGTCTCGTCGGTGATGCGCAGTGATTTGAAGCGCGACATGATCTTGTCGGTGATGTCCTGGCTGTTGGCCACCACGCGGAATGCCGGTGTGATGTTCAGTCCCACAGTGCGATCCCCTTGCGTTCGCCGGCGGGGCGCTGCACGTCTGGCAGAGTGATCGCGATGCCCGCAGGCAGTACCGCGCCGCGGGCGGCCAGGCCCGGGTTGGCGTCGAGTATCGCGCGCAGAATGGCCGGTGATTGTTCGCCATAGTGCGCATGCGCGATGCGGTCAACGACGTCGCCGTCGCGGGTGTTATACGTTCGTGCCATCGCTGTGCTTCCGCAGGGAGAGGGTGAATTCGTGCCGCTGGATTCCCGCATCGACGGTGAAGCCGGAGGCGGTGGCGTCGATCTTGTCGATGACCCACAGCCCCAGGTTTCCGCCCTTGCCGGTCAGCAGCCGCTGTGGCTTGCCCTGTGCCGCCAGCCTGCGCAGCTGCGAGAGCTCATTGCCGGCGCCCCGGAACGCATAGTGGATGACGCCCGGCAAGGTCATGCTGGCCTTGCCGGGGCCGGTGTACTGCAGGGCGGCCATCTGCCCGATGCGTTCCTGCGCAGCCCAGCCATACTCGTTGCTCTGCTGGATCTCCTGGAACACGGCGGTGTTGAGGCTGAACTTGAAGCCGCCCAGCATCAGCAGCACCGGGGCGTTGCCGGAGTCGTTGCTCTGGAAACTGGACAACAGCTTGTCGATGGATGCGGTTACGAACTCACGCTTCATGCTTAGTTCCTGTCTGCCAGGCCACCACGGGCAGCAACCGCGTTGCGACGCTGCAGTTCGTCGGCCGTGCGACGCGCCACCGATTCGCTGGATTCACCCGGTTGCTGGTGGATGGTGATGTTGTTGGTCTGTTGCTGCTGCACGGTGGTGACGCCGCGTGTAGTGGGCGATGGCATGTCGGGTGCGGTGCGACCGCGAGCGGCCTCGCTGATGCCGCCCCAACGCTTGCGCGCGCCCGGCGCGTCCAACGTGGCGACGTCGCCGATCAGGCCCACGGCGTCATCCAGCCCACCTCGGCCGCCGGCCCGCATGTTGGTGTACCCCACCATGCCGTTGCCGATTGCTTCCGCACCACCGGCAAGCACCTCCTTGCCGAAGTCCAGGCCTTTGCCGACCAGCGCACTGACCTTGCCAATGCCCCCTTCGACGAACCCCATCAGCTTCTCGACGTAGGGCATGAGGAAATCCAGCTTCGGGATGAGCCAGTCGAACAGGGATTCGGCACCGGACTTGATCGCCGTCCACATCTTGCTCATTCCGATTCCGATCCCGCTGGCGACGGTCGTGTACACGTTGCCCATCCAGGCGACGTACTGCACCAGGCCGCTGATGAGCTGGATGTTCATTCTCAGGCCTTCCATCAGAACGGTACCGAGGAAGCTGCCGATCTGGGCAACGCGCGACAGTTCGTTGCCGGTGTACTGTGCAGGTGCAAGCATCTTCGACAGCCAGTCCCAGGCCTGGCCGATCAACCCGCTCATGACTTCCCAGGCGGGGCGCAGCGGTTCAACCGCACGCATCAGTTCACCCATCGCTGCGGTGCCTGCACCGCTCAGGCCCTCCCAGACGCCGCCCAGGAATGCCTTGATCGGCTCCCAGTACTTGCGCACCAGGATGGCGCCTGCGGTGATTGCCGCGATGGCGATCGTGATCGGACCACCACCGATGGCGGCCACGGCAGTGGCGACGATGCGGAAGCCCGATGCCAGGCGCATGGCCATCGGCCCGAAGCGCCCCATCTGTGCCAGCAGGCTGCCACCACGGAACAGCTGGAAGGCCTTCTGCACGCCCAGGATCGGGCCCTGCAGGAAGGTCCAGGCGTAGCGAGCGCCGAGCACCGCCGTGCGCATGCCCAGCATGCCGACCACGATCTGCGTGGTGTTGGCGATCAGCTTCGGGTTTTCCTGCACGAACGAGGTAACCCCGTTCAACAGCTCGGTCAGCTTGACCGCGGCCTCGCCCACCGCGGGCAGCAGTGCCGCACCGAAGGCCTTGGACAGGTTGTCCACGGCGATCTTGGCACCTTCGATCTTCTGCGGATCGGTCTGCATCGCATCGGCATAGGCCGCATCGGTGGTACCCGCCGATCCATTCAAGGCCTTGTCGCGGACACGGATGTAGGTATCCCAGTTCTCGATCATCGGCTGGACGAAGTTCTTCGCCTGTGCATCGCTGAACAGGGTGCCGATCTTCTTCTGGTCGCCCGCGGTCGCCTGGATGATTCCCTGCATCGCAGCGTCGAAGGGATTGCCGCCGCTGGTCTGTGCATCGCCGATGATCCTGCGCAGATCCAGGTTCAGGCTCTTCTTGGCCTTCTCCTGAATGTCCGGCGAGAGCACCTCGGACATGAAGCTCTTCATGTTGCTGGCGGCCTTGTCGGCGCCGCCGGCCGAGTCCAGCGTGGCCTGCAGGGCCGCGCCGAGGGTGGCGGTCGCCGAGGTGCCCTGCAGCTTCATCGCTTCGAACGACGAACCCAGGGTAGGCAGCACTGCGGCCATGTCCTTCAGGCCCAGGCCGCCCTGCCGGCTGTTGACCACCAGCACATCCAGCGCGCTCTGCATGCGCGAGGGATCGATATCGAACGACTGCTGCAGGGCGGCCGCAGCCTGGGCCACATCATCGATGCTGGCACCGGTGACGGTGGTGGTCCGCCCGACAGCACCGAGGCTGGCCTGGGCCGACTGCGCATCCATGCCGGCGTCGACCATCAGCCTGATCGAGCGCTGCAGCGCGTCGGCGCCCTGGTTGGTTGCACGCGACTGTTCCAGGATGGCCTGCCCCAGTGCGCTGACCTGGGCGCGGCTGAGGTTGGCTGCCACGCCGATCTGCTGGTTCTGGCGGGCGAAGCCGGAGGCGTTCTCGACCGGCTTGGCCAGCGCGGTGACGGCCGTGCCAAGCGTGCCGCGTGCCTCGCCAAATGCCGAGCCGAGCTTCCCGCGCTTCTCCAGGTTCGCGTCGCGCTTTGCTTCGATGCTCTCCAGCGCCACCTGCGAGGCACGCAGAGCATCGACCTGGGTACGCATGCGGGCGTACTCCTTGCTGGTCGTACTCATGCGCGCGAGCCTGCGGTCCAGCAGGGTCACCTCGGTGCCGAGGCGCTTGATACCGTCGTTGGCAAAGGAGAAGGCGTCCTTCAGTGACTTGGACACCTCGCCGCCGATCGTGATCGTTGTCGTTTGAACGTTACTGGCCATGTACCGGCAATCCCTGAATCCACCAGATGAACTTCGACACCCGCAGTGTCATGATCTCGCGCAGGCCCCAGCCGGTATGACCGGCCAGGGCGAGCACTCCCTGCCTGATCTGAGGCAGGGTCAGGTGGTAAAAAGCGCGACGCCTGCCTGCAGTCGTGCGTAGTCGCGCAGCGGCATCTTGCGCACGTCTTCCGGCGAGACCTCGCACAGGTTGGCGATCATCCGCACCTCGCGCTGTGCGTCGCTGCCCTTGTCATCCTGGTAGCGCTCCATGTCTTCCACGGTCGGTTCACGCATGCGCAGCACGGCGGTTTCCATGCCGTTGACCTGGCGCGGGCGGGTGAGGGTGATCTCGGCGAAGCCATCGCGCTCGATGACGGTATCGGTGGGGGTCTTGGTCTTGCTGGACATGGATGCGTTCCTGGAATGCGATGCGGTGCGATGGATGCGGGGGCGCGAGGCGCCCCCGGGTTCTTCAGTGCGGCGAGGGTTCAGATGCCCAGTGCGCCGCGGATGCCGGCCAGCACGTCCACGCCACCCTGGCGGGCGATCATGTTGACCACGTCGATCTCCTGCACGACCTGGGCGCCATGGGTCAGCTTGTAGTAGCTCAGCGCCAGGTTGACCTTGATCGTGCCCTTTTCGCCGACCTTGGTTTCGCCGCGGTCCAGCAGCTTCACCTTGCCGCGCATGTTGTGCACGACCTGAGTCACTTCGCCGTCATCGCCTTCCAGCGCTTCGCGGGCGGTGAAGCCGTATTCCTTGCTTTCGATGACGTGGAACTTGCTCATGATCTCCGCGTCGTCGGAGGCGAACTCGACATCGGCGGTCAGCTTGTCATGGCCGAGCACGATCTCGGTCGGGGCCAGCATGCCGCCGGCCTGGAAGTCCTCGGTCTTCAGCGACAGCTTGGGGGCGGTGAAGGACATCACGCTGCCGGCATAGCCCTTGCCGTCGACGTAGAAGTTGAAGTTTTTGCGGATCTTGCGCGCCATGCTTAGAAGATCTCCGAGACGTAGTTGTTGTTCATGTGCATGCGGAAGGTCAGCTGCTCACCCGGGTAGGTCGGGGTGAAGTCGAAGTCCCAGTAGAAGCGGCCCTGGGCCACGCTGTCCGCTGCGTTCAGGTCGGGGTCGATCCAGCAGATGCCGCCGAGGATCGCGCCCTGGGTCTTCAGGCCGCGCAGGAAGGCATTGACACCCTCACGCACGTCGTCGACGTAGGTCTTGCTGATGCCGCGGTCGACGGCCCACAGGTGGGCGGCCTCGAGGCTGTCGGCAATAATGTCGGCAGTGCGCACCACACACAGGAACTGCCACTTCTGGTCGCTGCTGGCGGTACGGTTGCCCCACAGGCGGAAGCCACCTTCGCGGATGATGGTCGCCACGTTCGACTGGTTCAGCAGGTTGGCGCGGCTGGTCGCGTCGGACAGGCCGAAGTCGATCGCACGTGCGGTACCGACCACGCCGTTGAGCTCGAGGTTGGACGGCGATGCCCACCAGCCGCGTTCGTTGTCGCTGCGGGCAATGGCACCGGCCACGGCACCGGAGGCGTAGCGGGTGACGATGGCATCACCGGACTGCACCAGCAGCGCCGGGTCGACCACGTAGACGCGCTTGGAACCGGTCAGAGCGGTGGTGCTCTTGGCGGCGTCGTCGTTGCTGTTCGGGCCATCCTTGATGATCACCGCGCGCAGCTTGTCGGCAATGCCGAGCAGTTCCGCTACGACCGGGTTGGCCAGCACGGCCTCCGGCTTGGCCGGATCGGCCGGGTGCACATGGGTGAAGCCGGGTGCGATCAGGATGCGCGGCTTGACGCCGACGATGGACTTGGCGGCCAGCAGCGCATGCACGCCTTCGTAGGCGCCGGTCTGGGCGTTCACGCCGCCCAGCACGTTGGCCAGGGTGGCGCTTTCATTGGCGCCCTTCTCGACGCGGACGACGACGACGACGGCACTGGACTGGTCGAAGATCGTGTCGAGCGCACCGGGCAGGGTGCCGGCATCGGTGCCGGTGGTCGCCGACAGCTTGGCGGCCTGCGACGGCGAGGTCACCAGTACGGGCGTGTTGACGGGGAACGCTTCGGTGTCGGCCAGCGGTGCGGTGCCGACGATGCCGATCACGCTGCTGGAGGCGATGGCAATCGATCGGGCACCGGTATCGATGTTGACGACCTGTACGCCATGGAGAAATTCGGTCATTCGGGGTTCTTCCTCGGTGTGGGTGTGTGCCGGCTTGTGCAGGCGACGGGGTAATGTTCGGAGAATGTGGCGGTCGCGATAATTGCAGCGGTGGCCCGCTGACCGATCAGACCCAGCCGGAGGCGCTGACGCTTGCGCTGAAGGTGGAAACCTGGGCGATACCTCCGGCACGGCGCAGCGCGACGGAAATGCTGATGCTGTCCGATTCGTAACTGGCGGACCTGGCGGGGACACTGATCGACACGCCTGCCGACGGTGCCGCCGATGCCGGCACAAACGAGGGAGCACTGGTGCTGAAGGAGGCTTTAGCGGGCGAGGAGCCGGTGATCTGCACTTCGTACTCGGAAACGCTTGCACCTGCCGGAAGCCACTGGCCCGACGCTGCTACTGAGCTGCCTCCATTGCCGCCACCGGCGACGCCCGTGCGGATGGCATAGGTGCCGTCGGCATAGATCAGAATCGAGACGGTAGCCGACACGGAGCCGGTGGAGTTGGTCTTGGCGCCATTGCTTGCCGAGTAGCCCTTGCCATGGAACGGCAGCCTGTAGGAGGCGCTGCCGCGGGCCGCCCACAGGTTGGACACGTCCATTCCGTTGATGCGATGGCCTACGTCGGCACGCTTGCTGCCGTACTGGATGTGGGCATAGCGGCGGCTCAGGTCGCCGCCGCCGATACGGCGGCCCGAATCCTGCGCCAGTGGACCTTCAACGTACGGATCGAACAGGTCGTCAAAGTCGACACCGGAAGAGCGATATCCGCTGGGCATGTCAGCGCTCCGCTTTCAGTGCGCGCACTTCGGCGGCCAGTTCCTGGATGGCCTTGGCCATGACCGGCAGCAGCTGGTCGAGCTTGACCGATGCCACGCGCTCACCCTGGAACTCGACGCCTTCCAGGTCGACCGCTTCCGGCACCAGTTCGGCCAGCTGCTCGGCGACGAAGAACAGGCGGCGACGACCGTCGTCGTTGTACTCGGGCTTGTAGTGGCCGGCTGCCAGTTCCATCTGTTCGACAGCTGCCAGGCCATAGGGAAGTGCGCCTTCGATGTTTTTCAGCTTGCGTGAAGAGCCAGTATCGAAGCCGCCGGCCGTCCAGAGAGCCCCCGCGGCATTCAGTTGCAGTCGATCCACTTGCGCAGTGGACGACCAGATCCGGAACACGTTGTCCGTGTTGTAGATGTGGAACTCTTGATTCGCGTTCCCACGGTCCTTGATGATGAATGCGGCATTGCCACCTGCGGAAGTGACGCCGCCGACGAATGTGTTCTCCCGGTACTGGACATTGCTGAAGCTCGCGCGCTGCGTCGGAGTTCCTCCATTGAAGTCGTAGGAGTAAAGCGAAAGTGTGGCGTCGCTCTCCATGGCTGTCGCCCATCGGGTCACGTTGTTGCCCCAGCCGAACCGTTGGTGCACGACCTGGGTGCTGCCTTGACCCACATACATGTTCAGCGTGCCGTTCATGATGTCGCCGGCTTTGTTGATCTTCCCGCCGGGATCGAAGTTGCCGCTGGTCCAGATGTTCCCGCCTGCGCTGAGCGTTGCGCTATAGGCACCCTCCACATTGCGGAAGGTGAAGGAGGAACCTGACTTGAAAATGTAGCTGTCACCGGTGCCGAAGTAGATGACACCATCGGTCAGCGTGCTGCCCCAGCCGGACAGGCGCAGTGAGTTGTTGGAGATGGAAACCGCGCCGGTGAACGTCCCGCCACTCTTGTCCATCTTCGCTTCAGGCGCGAAGTTCCCGGCATGCCACATCGGCGAGCCGTTCCAGCGCGGCGTGTCGCCATGCTTGATGGTGATTTCGCTGCTGGCACTGCGGTCCGCGCTCCATACGCGCCACAGGCTGGAATTTCCCCAGCCGCCAATGAAGGACTGCTCGGCACCGGCGGCACCGAAGCCCAGCAACGGATACGTGCCGCTGATGAACTGCTGGTCGGTGAACGTGTTGCTGCCCCTGGACGCCTTGCCATCCAGTGCCGACTGCAGCCCGGTCACATCGGCAATCACATGCTTGTGGCCAACGGTGGCGAAGTCACCGGCCAGGGCGAACTCGGAGGCGTGCTTGCCGTCCAGGGTGTCGGCGTCCAGGCCGTTGCCATGCCCGGTGTCCTTCAGTGCGGCGCTCTTCAGTTCCAGCGCGGTGCGCGCCGCCGCGGTGCTCGCCGCAGACAGCAGCGTCTTCGCCAGCGCGGTCGGGGCGCTGGCACCGAATCGCTTGTCGGTGTACGCACGCACGCCACGCGGGGTCACCACGCGCTGGGTGTCGGTCGCATCTTCGGCTTCGGTGCTGGTGGCCAGCTCGACCACGCCGACGACCTCGGTGGTGGCCGGTGGATAGAGGAAGCCGGCATCACCGAACTGGATCTGCGTCGTGTCGATCCCGCTGAAGCGTGTGTCGGTGGCCAGCAGCAGCATCGATGCGGCCGACTTCTCCATGATCGGATCGGCCTGGCCGTAGCTGGCAAACAGGGTGCCGTCGGCCAGGTACAGGCCGAAACCGCGCAGCGTGTAGGAGGTGGCGCTGTCATCGCGGATGGTGACGTGCACGGTGTCATCGCCCACGGCCTGGCCGCCGAAGGTGGCGACGCGCTTGATCTCGCCGGGCAGTGCGGTGAGCCCCGCCGACGGCACGAAGGCAGTCGAGGTCAGGCCGATCTGGGTGATCAGGACGGCGTTGGTGCCGGTGTTCGGCGGATTGACCAGCTTGGCGAAGCCGGCATCGGTGATTTTCAGGCGCATGCGGGGGTTACTCTCCGATCAGTTGAAGGCGGCGGAAGGCCGTGGCGTGGGCGGCTGCAAGTGCGCCGACGGCGGCGTCGGCCTGCATGCCCTGGGTAAAGGTGAAGTGCGAGCGCACCGGCTTGGTCCGGGTGATTTCGCCGATGACGTCCTCCACGAACATCGCCGTGGCAGACTGGCCATCCTGGTTGGCGATGGTCATCACCGCTTCGAAGGTGTGCGGCGCGCCCCTGGGCTGCAGCTGCCACCACTCGCGGATCAGCACCGATCCACCGAAGGCGGCCACCACGTCGCGCACGCTGCCGGCGGTGCCCTTGCGACGCTGGATAGCGATGGCCGTACGCACCCGGGCGCGCTTCACGGCTTCGGGCCAGTAGGCCTTCCATTCGTCCACCGACAGCGCCCAGGCCAGCCAGGGCAGCAGTGCGGTCGGACAGCGGTCGGCATCCCACAGCGCGGTGATGTCCACCGGCAACGGACGCGCAACGATGGCGCGGGCAAGCGCGCGCTCGGCGTGGGTGGCGTTGGCGGGCAGCAGGTTCGCCGCCGAGGGCACCACCACCTGGGCGTCACCATCGATGACCTCGCCGGGCGCCGGTGCAGCGGCCAGGGTGACCCGGCTGCCCTCAATGACGCTGCCCTGCAGCGGCTGCCGCCCCCGTGCATCGGTGCGGTACACCGCCTGCAGGCTCGCCAGCGCGCCGCCGGGGTGGCGGAAGGTGCGGTTGCGGCCATCGATCGCGCCGCGCAGCCGCGCGTTGATCAGGCGCGTGCTCGGCTCATTCATCGGTGCCGCCGTGGGTCAGAGTCACGCCGGCGCAGTGGGTGGCTTGGGTTCGGTCCACCACCACATCTGCAGCCGGATGGACGATCTCCACGCGCTGCACGCCCTCGGCATGCAATGCGGCGAACAACCCCGAACGGGTGACATCGCGGCCGAGGCGATGTGACTCGCTGATGTAGCGGTCCAGGCGGGTGCGCGCTTCGGCAAGCACGACCTGCGAATCCGGGCCGGCAAAGGTGAACAGCGTGGCGTCGACCGAGTAGGTGACGATCGTGGCCGGCTTCACCAGCACGTGGTCGGTCAGCGGTCGCACGTCATCGGCGCTCAGCTTCGCCTCGACGATGTCGAGCAGGCCCTGGGTGGCGGTTCCATCCGCTTCGCGCGACAGCACCGAGACCACCACTTCGCCGGGGGCGGGACTGGTCGCACTGGCGTCGAGCACGCGCGGGTCGGCGCTCAGCGCATGGAATACATAGGCACCTTCCGGCCCTGCCACGCTGAACCCTTCCGGGCCCAGCTGGATGCGGCGGCGGAAGTCCTCATCGCTCTCATATCGCGGTGGAATGCCTTCCTGCGGCCTGCCCGGGTCGAGCACCTGGCGGGCGACGCCGAAGATCGCGGCGAGGTGGTCCAGGTCGCTGCCACCGGCATAGGCCAGCATCACGCCACGCGCGGCGTCGTTGACACGCTGGCGATCGAGCAGGCGCAGGTAGGTGCAGACCTCCAGGATCTTGAAGGCCGGGTCCGACGGCAGCAGCGCGTCGAAAGTGGGATCCAGGGCCTGCAGTGCGGTCAGCGATTCATCGAACATGGCTTCGAAATCGAGCACTTCGATGACCGCCGGTGCAGGCAGCTGGGACAGATTGACACTGGTGAACGAGCCGGATGCCACGGTTAGCGAACCTCGATTCCTTCGATGGTGATGGCCTCGCCGTCCGGCAGGTGGATCCCGGTCACTGCCAGGATCATCACGCCGGGGGCGGGGAGGGAGACGTCGACGTTCTCGACGTGGAGACGCGGTTCCCATCGCGCCAGCGCGTCGACGGTGGCCGCGATCAGGTCCATGCGCAGCGAGCGGTTGGTCGGCGCATCGATCAGTTCGAATACGCGTGAACCGTATTCGCGGCGCAGTACGCGGGAGCCAAGGGGCGTGGTGAGAATGTCACGCACGGACTGGTGCAGATGGGCGAGCCCATCCAGTGATTTGCCGGTGTTGGCGTCGATTCCTCGCATGGCCTCTATCGTCGTGGAGTGCGGTTTTTCAGGGCATTGCAGGCGTGGCCGCTCAGGCCTGGGCCGGCGTGGTCGGGGCGGTTGGGCCCTGTGCGGTGTGCGTGTGTGCCTTCAGGCCGATGGCACCGGCCTTGACCTCGCCCGGTGTGCTGATGTCCTTGCCGGCGCTGATCGCGCCGCTGACATCCAGATCGCCGGTGGCCTTGATCGAGGGTGTATCGAGCACGATCGATTCGCTGGCGATCACCTGTGCATTCGCGCAGGTGACGATGACCTTGCCGCTGCCGACATGGACGTTGAGCGTGGTGGTTTCCTGGTCGTACTCGACGCTGCTGCCGTCGGCGAACTCGGTGCGCTGCCGCAGGCGCGAGTCGGCCGGCGGCGGAAAGCGGTCCTGGTACAGGCTGCCGAGTACCAGCGCCTGGCCCGGGTCGCCATAGGGGCACGCCAGTACGACCTGCTCGCCGGGTTCGGGTGCGCACCAGCTGCGCATGCCCGGTCCGGCGCGGCGCTCCAGCCAGGGAATCCAGTCGGTAAGCATGCCGTCGGCATCGACGCGAACGCGTCCGTTTGCCTCGTCCAGCTCGCGTACCACACCGATCATCAGCAGGTTGCCGATCAACCGCGCGTGTTCGGCGCTCATGGTGCGCGCTCCGGCAATGGCTGGTAGCGGGACTCATGGACGCGGCCGATCTCCGGCGCGAAGCTGTAGCACGCCTGCGGCACCACGCCGCCAGCATCGTCCCAGGCGTTGTCGCCCAGCGCGACCGGCAATGACCACTCGACGATCCAGGTGCGCAGGCCCGGCTGTGCCGCCGCGGGGTCTTCTGGCAATGCTGCAATCACATCGATCGCACCGCTGGCAACGCCGGGGAAGCGGCCGAGCTGGTGCAGCCAAGTCGCCAGGGCGAGGGCCGCGTTGCGCAGCTGCAGCGCTGTGGTTGCATCGGTCGCCGGCAGCGCAATGCGCGCTTCGAAGCGTAGCGTGGCCTGCAGCAGGCCACTGCCATCATTGTTGTCCCTGCTGCGGTCACAGCGGGTCATCGCCAGCAGGCAGGCCGGCAGGGGCATCCCCTCAGCGTTGGCCTCGCGATGGAACTCGACGCTTGCAAACCCCGGAAAGCGTGCGCGGATAGCGGCTTCGATCGCGGCAATCAGCGGATCGAGCGTGGGAGGGAAGGAATCGTTCGCCATGTCAGCTCATGCAGGGAAGGAAGGAGGGGCGTAGCGCTGCAAGGCGCGCACGGTCTGCAGCCAGTGTTGCCATCACCGCAGTGAGGCGGCATTGCAGGCGTGGCCTTGTCCGGAAGGCTCAGTGCGTGGGAGTGGCACTGCTGCCGCAGTCGGCGGGTGCTGCCGGCGCGGCGCCATTGATGGTGACGCCGCGCTGGCTGCCGAGGCTGCACAGCAGCGCACTCAGCTGGTCGGCCAGCGCGTGGTACTGCTGTGCGACCGCAACGTGATTGCGCAGCAGCGCGTCATCGCTGGCTGCGTGCAGGTCCGGCAGGCGGGGTGGGGGAAGCAGCTGGGCAGGTGCGATGCTGAGGTCAGCGCGGCAGGGCGTGGCCGGCGTTGGCCTCGCGCCAGATGCGCACGAACTCAGCGTCAGCGTCGCCGCGATCACGACCAGGAGTCTTGGCATGGGTCTCGATGTCCCGTTGCAGGGTGTTGAACTGTTCGGTGTGCCGGGCCTGGTGGGCCAGGCGCTGTGATTCGGCCTGCGCGCCTGCGGCGCTGTTGGCGAGGGCCTGCTGGTGCGCGCGCTGGACTGCATCGGTGCGGGCCTCCTGCTGCGCTGCCCGGGTGGTGGCAACGGCAAGGTCCGCAGTGCGGTCGCGCAGGGTCCATCCCAGCCAGGCGCAGCTCGCGTGGCTACCGGCAAGGACCAGCAACCCGATGCCCAACCTCAGTCCCGCGGGCGTCACTGCAGGGCTCCGCCGGCGGCACGGTACGCCGCGCGCAGTGTTTCCAGTGCGTGCTCCTTCTGGCCGTAGCCGGCGCCCGGCAGCGATGCCCAGATGCGCCGGGCCGCAGTGACGGCGGCATCGAAGCGGCCCAGCCGGATCAACTCGTAGGCACCGCATTGCTTGAGCAGCGCCACGGCCGCGCGGTCCTGCGAAACTGGGCCGAAGTCAGGCAGGCCCAGTCGCGCGCGCAGGTCATCCCAGGTGCTGCGCAGGAACTGGTAGCGGCCGGCGGCGCTGGATTTGATGCCGTAGCGCGGCAGCGACACCAGCACGCGGGGATGGTCGCGGTAGTCGGTGAACAGCTGGCCACCGACGATGACGTCGTAGCCGCGGTCACGCGAACGCTGGCTGGGTATATCGGTGCCTTCGGACACCGCCAGCATGTCCAGGAACGCAGCAACGTTGGTGCCACCGAGGGCGCTGGCTGCAGCGGCGGTCATGCGGCGGCCCCCGGCTGCTTGCGCACCAGGGCCAGCAGGGCGTCTATCTGTACGCTCTGCTGGGCGATCTGTGCACGCAGGGCGCTGACTTCACCGCGCAGCTGCCCGATCTCCTGGGCCATTGCCTCGCGCTCGTGCATCAGCCCATCGGCGCGTGTACGTTCGGCCGCGAGCTGTTCCTGAAGGGTGCGCAGGGTGTTGCTGGTGGCTTCATCGGCGGTGCGGTCGACCTTGGCCGACGACAACCACTGGCGCAGCCACAGCGACACCGCGATCAGCACGCCCGAGGTCCCGCCAAGGTACTTGGCCCAATCCGGCACGCCGGCCAGCAGGTCGCTCTCGTTCATGCGCGTGCGTATCCCTTGAGCAGGGCCGGGTGGACAGCCGGTGGCAACGCGGTGCGCGCACCGCGCAGGGCGCGCTTGATGGTGGTCTGTGAGACGCCGAACTCACGCGCAACATGGTCGCGTGGCATGCCGCTGGCGACCGCGCGGGCAATCTGTTCACGGCGTTCGTGCGCGCCGGCAGCGAAGCAGGATGCCAGGAACAACAGTTCGCCGCCGAAGTGCGCGACCAGCCGCTGGGCGACGTCGTGGCCAAGGATGTCGATCAGCCGGTGCTGGTCGGGCAGGGTGGAGGGGACGTAGACGATGACGCGGTGACGGCCGGTGGTGCTGGAGGTGGTCGGCGGCCAGGCACGCACCAGCGTGAGGGCTGCGGATTCGCCGATGACCTCGGCCAGGGTCTGGATGCTGTCGGGCAGGGCGTTCATGGAGGATGTCTTCAGTGGCATTGATCTCCACTGTTGCCATCCCGCATGACCAGTCAACACCTTTCATCTACTTTTATATCGGTGCGCTGAAGACGTTCAGTCGTGCGTGAGGAGGGGGGAGGAGCACGACACGCCTGCTTGCAGTGAGCCGAATCCGCTTGCTCTGGCCGCTGGTGTTTTCCTGTACATCCGTACTCGTTGTCCTCACCTGGCAGGAACAGAGGCAGATCAAGGGGATGGGGCAGGTACAGGGTGAGGACGGCCACCTGCCACACAGCCTCATGCGCCGTGTACTGGCCGGAAACGAAAAAGCCCCGGACGATGCCGGGGCTTCAGGACTGCAGGGGGCGCTGGATCAAAGATCGAACACCAGGTTGCCGCCGGTCTTGCGGGGGATGTACCCGGCGTCGCGCAGCCAGCGTGCCGCGTTGACCTGGTCCATGCGCTTGACCGGGAAGCGGTTGGCGAACATCAGGAAGCGCGCCACGGTGATCGACTCGCCCTTGCCCTTCAGGGCCGCAAGGGTTTCGACGAACCAAGGCGCGGGCGGCTGCTGGCTGCCCGGGCGGGCCACGGTACGCGTCTGCTGGGCGCTGCCTGCGCCTGCCCGGGCAGTGGCCAGCGTGCACAGCGAGATGAAGATCGCATCCAGGCTCACGATGTCCTTGCTGCCCTTGGGCTGGGACTTGAACAACTCGATGGCCTTCAGGCGCGTCGACGTGAACTGTTCGACCTCCATGGCGTTTCCTCTTTGCGAAATGGGTTGGGGATGCAGGGTGACGACAGGTGTCGTCGGTGATGGGGGATGACCTTACATCATTTTCGCCGATGATTGGTCGGGGCCTGCGCTGGGTTCGGGGGATGGACCGGATGGCGGGCCGGCATTCCGGATCAGAGCACACCGCGCGAACGCAGCTGGTCCAGCGATCTGCGGACCAGATCGGCCGGGGTGCTGTCGTTGTCGACTTCGATGTCGACCAGCTCATGCGGCAGCGGCTGCTCGCTGGCATGAGGGTCGCTGCTGCGATGGCCTGGGCGATTGACGCGGATCACGACACCACCACGACGCCGGATCGCGCGGGCCTCATTGGCGAAGCGGACGTCGGGTACCAGCCCGCCCTCGGGCAGGCGTGCGAACAGCGAGCGTACCCACAGCTCGGGATGGACGCGGTCACGCCCCCACTCGGTACCGGCGGTCTGCATCAGGTGGCGCGGGGTGAGTTCGGTCAGCCAGTCGATGGCGTCCTCCTTGCGGCTGTCCAGTTCGTGCAGGGAGAGCCCGAGGAGGGAGGCGACCAAGTGCCGCAGTGGGGCCGCGAAGCTGTCGCATGGCAGTGACAACGCCGACGCCAGTCCATTGGCGAGTGTGTCCTTGCCCGAGCGCTTGCTGCCGGCGATGCCGATGTAGAGCGGCACACGAGAGCGTGGCGCCGGCCGCAGGGCGATGCTGCCCAGTGCAGGGCCGGCACGGAACGCGGCCAGTGTGTCGGCAATCAGGCGATGACCGCTGTCGAGGGAGGCGGGAATCATGCGGAATCTACTCCTGGAGAAATGCGGCAGGTGCCGGAGGATCAGGAATCGCGACCGACGACGCTGCGGGCGCGGAGGATGCGCTGGGTGATGCGCCCTCCCCGGGCCGCTGCGGCGATCGGGTCAAAGCACAACATGGCGGTGCGGGTACGCCGGCCGGCAGCAAGGTGGTCGCGGATGGTCCGCTCGGACAGCACCGGTACCCGCTGGTGGATCTGCTGCACGGTCAGCTGCTCACCTTCGAAGGCATGCAGTCGGGGACGGGGCATGGCGGAAGCGCTCCTGGAAGGTGGCGGGCCGATACCGGCATCTTGCCCCTGTAGACGCCTCTAGTCAACACCTTTCATCTACTTGCATCATGGTGCGGTTGGGCGGGCGGGCTGGCGATCCACAGCCGCAATGCCGCTGCTGCCAGACGCTCACGCTCAACCGGGCCGCGTGCGGCCAGGACACCCTCGAGATACTGTTGGCGGTGCCGGCGCGGACTGACCGCCGTCCAGCGCCCGTCGGTACCCATGCGCCGGTAGCCGTCCAGTTGCAGCAGGCGACGTGCTTCGCAGTGCAGGCGCCAGTCGCCGCTGCTGCTGTCAACGTCGCGACCATCATGGAGGCGCGGCATCTAGAACGGCCCTGCCGCGTGCTCGGCCAGACTGCGTCTGCGCTGTGGCATCAGCCAGACCTTGGCGCGTTCCTTGCCCACCACGCGGGTGCGCACGCCATGCCGCTTCACCACGTAGGCGGCGGCCTCGTTCACCTCGCGACGGTTGGGCCTGTCGATGCCCACCGCGATGACGATCTCGGTGGCGCGGTAGTGCGCGCTCCAGTGCTCGGCAGGGAGCGACCAGTCGAAATGACGATCGATCAGTTCGGCGATCGGCGAGATGGGCTCGTGTTCGCTGTTGGTGGCATTCAGCGCATCCAGTTCCTCGGCACTCAAGTGCCAGGTCTCGCCACTGCAGTACAACGCATGGGCCTCAGCCCAGACCTGCTGCATGTCGATCCGCGCCGGTTCGCCCAGCGCCACGGCGTGCACGGTCCACCAGCGGGTGTTGCCGGTGGCATCGCGGAGGAAGCGTTCGTCGTTGACACTGGCAAACAGGATGGTGCGCCGCGCATAGCGGGATTCGGTGCGCGCGTAGGGGCGACGGATCTCGTCATGGCTGCGCGAGATGAATGATTTCAGCGCCGCGATATCGGTACGGCGGAAGGTGGCATCGACTTCGCCCAGCTCGACGATCCATCTGGAGATGACCTGCTTGACGCTGTCCTTGTTGGCCGGATCCAGCACCACCCCGTCGGCGATCAGATGCAGCTCTACCGGCGCCAGCTGCCGCGCCCAGCGTGTCTTGCCCAGGTTCTGTTTCGAAACGAACGTCAGCACGCCGCGCGCGACCACGCCATCGGGCTCAAACGCCGCAGCCACGCCGGAGATCAGCCAGCGCCGCATCAGGACTTCCTTCAGCACGCGGCCGTCGGCCATGTGCGTGGGCTTGGCTTCCTGCACGGTATCGAAGAACGCCTGCAGGCGGGACTGGCCATCCCACGGCCGTGAGGTGATCCAGCTGGCGACCGGGTTGTAGGGATTGGCCTCGGCCACCTGGCACAGGTTGGTCTCGAAGCTGGCGGTGGCCATGCCAGCGCGGTGCATGCAATCCATCACTTCGCCCGCCGCGACCTCCTTGGCGTTGTCCACGGTCGTCTGCAGCCCAGGGACCAGAATCTCCAGATCCTTGCGGATGACGTTGTAGCGCACGGTCACACCGGTACGACGGCACAGCTCGGCCAGGTTGCGGGCGGTTGGCAACGGCCGCCCGCGCGCGTTGGTATCGGGAAACGGGGTGAAGGCATCGAATGCGGACAGGTTGCCCGGCACCTGGTAGCGCGCGCTGGCCGATGACGGCGCATCGTCCAGCGCCACGTCGTCGCCCCCTGCCGGCGGCATGGGGGGCAACAACTGGGCACGCACGGTGTCCAGCCCCTCGCGCAGATGCAGGTCGTTGAAGTCGGTAGGGCGGTCATCGTCGCCATGCAGCGCGGCGAACTCGGGCCAGACCACGCGGGCATCGATGTCCGCGGCAGCCTGCGTGGCCAGGGTGACGCCAGGGTTGTCCAGCGGCTGCCGCGTCCACTGATCGTTGTCGGCACACAGCACGAATGACGCGTCCGGCATGGCGCCGCGCCAGGCTCGGGCGACAGCGCCAAGGTTGCCTGCATCCCAGGCCACCACCACGCACCAGCCCGTGGCCTGGTGGATGGATCCGGCGGTGGCATAGCCCTCTGCAATGGCGATCGGCTGGCCGGTAACCGGCTTGCCGATGACATGGAAGCAGCCCTGCTTGCGGCCACCGGAAAGGAAGTCCTTGTCGCGGCCAAGTGCTGGATCCACGCGGGGAAAGATCGCCTGCAACGAGACGATACGGCCCGCGCTGTTCATCACCGGTACCAGCAGGGCGCTGTCGATGTGGCGGAAGACAAGGCCATCGCTGTTGCGCACCGGCCATGGCGCCACACGCAGGCCATGTGCGTGGATGCCCTTGCGTACGAGATACGGGTGGTGGGCATCGGCAGGAATGGCACGGTTCCACAGCACGTTGGCCGCCTTGGCGGCGGCGTCCTCGCGTTCGCGCTGATGCCGTTCGCGCTCGCTGCGGGCCGCCTCCTGGCGTTGCCTGATGGCACGCTGCTCGGCGGCGCTCAACGCGGTCGGCGATTTCGCGCACCAGGCATGGCGGGTGCCGGTCCGCCAGCTGCCGAACTCGCCGGCCGGCACGTGGTCTCCAAACAACACCGCCCAACCATTGCGCGTGCCACGACGGTCGCCTTCCACATGGAAGCGCACCAGCGTGCCATCGGCGTTGAGCGCGTCGCGGCCGCGCGCGTCCGGCACGATGCCGTGCGCGTGCATGGCCTGCAGGAACGCGGGAACGATGTCCTGCGTGGGATGCGGTGTGTGCATTCGACAAGGCCCCTGGGAACGTGGATCGGTCCACGGCGGCCGATGGCGGCCAACGTGCTGTGCAGTGTCCGGCGTGCGCAGGTCACGCAGCGGCCGACCGACGCAGTGTGGTCAGGATGTGATGGGAGTGGTGATACGGTCATGGTGTCGGAACGGCGCTTCATTTGCAACACCTTCCAGCACCTTGCATCCCTGGCCATGACGGCGCCACCCAGTACGCGTTGGATCTGCGATGGCGTTCGCAGATCACTGTGATCGTGCCGATGCGTCGCAGTTGGCGAGAACCGGTTTTCGGATGATGCTATCGCCGTCAGCGACGGCCCTTCGTTTCTCTCCATCGCGCCTTCGGGCGCCCGTGCACAAGGAGCCTGCATGCCTGAAATCCACTGCAACCACGAACGCCGATCCGCCGCGGAGTCCGCGTCGTTGACGGTCGTTGCGACGTTCTCAATCGGTGCGACCGCCCCTCGATAAAATACAACCCGCATGACGGACACCATCGACGAAGCGCAGGAAATGGAAGCGCGCCACCTGCAACGCGCCCTGGCCCAGCACGCAACGCGGGCCAGCAACGTTGCCCCTCTCACTCCCATGGGGGAATGCCACAACCCGGACTGCAGCGAGGACTTCGACAACGATCCGGCAAGACTGTTCTGCGGGCCTGCCTGTGCCGAGCGTTTCGAAGCCATCCATCAACACCGCAACGCATAGGAACAGGGGACATGTCTCTGAACAGCAACGACGCTGGCTTCACCGAACGCATCGCCGGTTTATCGGCCGAGCTCGCCGTGCTGGTGAGCTTGGTGGAGAACCACATCCATCTGCAGCTGGCTGATCTGGCCGACTCGGGTGATGTGGATGCACAGGAGCGATTTGCGGTAGCCGATCCGGAGCGCTGGTTGGAGAACGCCCGCAACAGCCTGCAGGCGGGTTTCATGTTCCTGGAGCGCGCGGTGCAGCAACCGGCGCGGTTCTAGTCATCCGGTGCGGGGGCGGAAGGGGCCGGCCAGGCTGCCTTCCGTCCCCCTCGGGCAGTGGACGATCCCCTGCGCTGGAGGCTGCGTCATAACGTCGCACTGGCCGCCGGGCAACCCTGAACGTGGTCCAAGGTTGACCGCAGGCCCGTAGAATGGCCGGGTGCGTCGTTCTGTCCTCCACCGCCGGTTCCAGGCCCTGGCATGGCTAGCCATGCTGCTGGTGCTGCTTGCCCCGCTGGTGAGCCGCTGGCTGGCGCATGGTCACGTTGCAGCGGCTGTGCCGGTAGCGGCGATGGACCATTCCCAGCATGCGCAGCATGCGATGGAGGGCCATCACGACCACCACGCGATGGCGATGCAGCAGGGCGAGGTCGCAAAGAAGCCGCCCGCCGATCCACACGCCGCGCATGAGATGGGCGTGGACTGCGACTACTGCCTGATCGCCGCGCGGCTGATCACCCTGCTGGTGGCGGCATTGCTGCTGTTGGCACCGATGGTATCGATATGCCGTGCGCTGCGTGGTGCAGTGCAGGCGTTGCCGCAGCGGGTCAGCGGCACATTGGGAGCGCGTGGGCCGCCGGTCTTCATGGCTGTCTGAGCCCTGCGCGCACGCCTTTGGATTGATTTTCCCAAGCTGCCAGGCATGGCCTGGCGCGACTGCGTGCGCGTTCCCCGAACTCCCTGAGCTGCCCTGCCACTGCGGGGTGGCCCTGCATGCCGTGAACAGATGAAAACCAACCCCAACTCCGCGCGCCTGCGCAGGGCGGCGCTGCCTGCCATGTGCGCGTTGCTCCTGCACACCGCCTCTGTACTTGCCGCCGATGCGGCACCACCGACCACGCTGGATACCGTGCGCGTGGTCGATACCCGCAGCGGCGAGCTGTCTTCCACCTCCAGCGCAGGCTCTGCGTTGGGCCTGAGCGTGCTGCAGACACCGGCCAGCCTGACGGTGATTTCGCGCGAGCAGCTGGAACAGCGCGGCGACACCAACCTCAATGATGCGATCAGCCGCGCCGGTGCGATCAGTGCGATGCCGCACCCGGGCAACGGCCTGAGTGCGCTGTCCAGCCGTGGCTTCACCGATGGCGCTTCCGTGATGCGCCTGTATGACGGGCTGCGCCAGTATGGCGGCGTGGGCATCACCTTTCCGTTCGATACCTGGTCCATCGAGCGCATCGAAGTGCTGCGCGGTCCGGCCTCGGTCATCCATGGCGATGGTGCCATTGGCGGGGTCATCAACATCGTGCCGAAGAAGCCGACGCGCGGTGCCATCGAGAACGAGATCAGCGTGACCGTGGGCAGCGAGGACACCGCACGTCTGGGCTTCGGCAGTGGCGGCGCGCTGACGCCCGAGCTGGCCTACCGGCTGGATGTAAGGGGCAACTACAGCGGTGGCTGGGTTGATCGCGGGCACAGTAGTGATGCCACCTTCTCCGGCGCACTGCTGTGGCAACCGCGTGCGGATCTGCAGCTGTCGCTCACCCATGCGGAAGGCTATCAGCAACCGATGCGCTACTTCGGCACGCCACTGGTGGATGGCCGCCAGCTGGAGGCGCTGCGCCACCGCAACTACAACGTGGAAGACAGCGACATCCGCTACCGCGACCGCTGGACCCAGCTCGATGCGCTGTGGACGCCGAACGCAAGCGTCGAATGGCGCACGCGCCTCTACCAGATCGACAGCCAGCGCGATTGGCGCAATGCCGAAGCCTACGTCTACAACCGCGCTACCGGCTTGATCGATCGATCTGGCAATACCGAGATCACCCACAATCAGGACCAGACCGGACTGACCTCGACGCTGCGTGTGCAGGGAACGGCGGGTGGCCTGCAGAACAACTTCGCGGTGGGCCTGGACGCGAACCGCGCGCACTTCAAGCACACCAACAACACCTATGCCGGCAGCTCGGGCCCGGTCGATCCGTTCGATCCGGTGCCGGGCCAGTTCACCAGCGACGCGCCGAACCTGCCGCGCTACCGTAATCGTGCCGAGCAGTACGCGCTGTTCGTGGAAGACCGCTTGGCGCTGAGCGAGCGCTGGTCGGTGCTGGGTGGGCTGCGCCACGACCGCGCGCGCATTGATCGTACCGATCTGATCAGCGGCCAGAACGCGTTCTCGAAGACCTACCGCAGCACCGGCTGGCGTGCAGGCACGGTGTTCGCGTTGCGGCCGACGCTGAGCCTGTATGCGCAGTACTCGCAGGCGGCGGACCCGGTCAGTGGCCTGTTGATGATCAGCCCGGCCAACGGGGCCTTCGACCTGGCCAAGGGCCGGCAGATCGAGGTGGGTCTGAAGCAGGCCTTCGATGGCGGCGAGTGGACGCTGGCGGCGTACCGCATCCGCAAGACCGGGCTGCTCAGCCGCGATCCGCTGATGCCGGATCGCCGCGTGCAGGTGGGCGCACAGACCTCGCGTGGCATTGAGGCGTCCTTGAACTGGAACTTCGCGCCGCGCTGGTCGCTCGATGCCAATGCCACGGTGCTGAAGGCCGAGTTCGAGGACTTCCTGGAAACCACCGGTTCGCCGGCGGTGCTGGTGTCGCGTGATGGCAACGTGCCACCGAACGTGGCCGAGCGCCTGGCCAATGTGTGGCTGAGCTGGCAGTTTGCACCGGACTGGAGTGCGGCGGGTGGCGTGCGTTACGTCGGCAAGCGCTACGCCGACAACGCCAACACCTTGGAGCTGCCCGGCTACAGCACCACCGACCTGGCACTGACCTGGCAGGCGGCACCGCGCACGCGGCTGTCGGCGCGGCTGTTCAACGTGTTCGACAAGGCGTACTACGCCACCGCGTACTACACCAGCACGCAGTGGCTGCTGGGTGCGGACCGGCGCGTCGAATTCACCGTCGATCATCGCTTCTGAGGAGGCTGGCGATGACGTTGCGATCCACCGCCAAGCGCTGGATCTATCTGGTGCACCGCTGGCTGGGCATCGGCGGATGCCTGCTGATGTTGCTGTGGTTTGTCAGCGGCATGGTGATGCTGTTCGTCGGCTACCCGAAGTTGACGTCCGGCGAACGGCTGGCGGCGTTGCCGGTGCTGGGGGATGCTCGCGATCTGCAGGGGCTGTCGGTACTGCCTGCCGTGGTGCAGGCCGAGCCGGAGGTTGTGGCGCTGACGACGCTGCGTGGCGAGCCTGCGTATGTGGTGCGCAATGGCAGCAACGTGGGCGCCTGGTCTGCCGTGACCGGCCAGGCGCTGCTGCCGGTGTCGGCACAGCGTGCCGAAGCATCTGCTGCGCAGTTCGCGGGCGGCCAGGCCTTCGTGGGTGCGACGCGCGTGGATGAAGACCGCTGGACGCATTCGCGCGCACTGGACGCGCACCGGCCGCTGTACCGCGTGGAGGTGGGGGGCGCGCAGCCTGGTGACCTGTATGTGTCTTCGCACACCGGCGAAGTGGTGCTGGACGCACCGCATGTGCAGCAGCGCTGGAACTATGCGGGCGCCTGGCTGCACTGGTTGTACTTCCTGCGCATGCAGTCGGTGGACCCGGTGTGGACGTGGGTGGTGATCGTGCTGTCCGCGCTGTGCACGGTGGCGGCGATCAGCGGCATCGTGGTGGGTGTGTGGCGCTGGCGCTTCTGTGGGCACTACCGCACTGGCGCGAAGACGCCGTATGTCGAGCCCTGGATGCGCTGGCACCACCTGATCGGGTTGGTGGCAGCGGCATTCGTGTTCACCTGGATCTTCAGCGGCCTGATGTCGATGAATCCATTGGGCGTCTTCAGCAGCACGCGCGAGGCGATCGACAGCGGACGCTATCGTGGCGGCGCGGTAGCGGTGGATGGCGCGCTGGGTGAACCGGCGGCGCTGCTGGCGGCCGTCGACGACGCGCGCTTCAAGCCGGTGGAGATCCAGTGGCGACGCATCGGTGGTGAGCTGTTCGCGGTGTTGCTGGACGGGCAGGGCGAGACCCGCATTGTGTCCGGCAGTGATGGTCATCTGCAGGTTGCGCGGTTGCTGCCGGCCGCATGGCTGCAGCAGAAGGTGCGGGCGTTGTCCGATGCGCCCGTGCAGGGGTACTGGGTCCAGCATGCAGCGGATGCGTACTTCTACCCGCGTGCACCGGAAGCCATGAACGGCGCAGCGGTACGCCGCTTCCCGGTGGCGGTCGCTGATTTTGACGATGCCGAGGCGACGCGGGTCTACCTCGATCTGGCCACTGGCGACCCGTTGCTGACGATGGGGCGTCGCGAGCGCGTGGGTCGCTGGCTGTTCCACTTCCTGCACAGCTGGGACCTGCCGGCGATGCTGCGTCAGGTCACCGCCCGGCTGGCGGTGTTGCTGCTGCTGAGCCTGGCTGGCGCTGCGTTGTGTGCAACGGCCACGGTGATCGGCTACCGCCGGTTGCGGATGAAACTGCGGCGCAGGCGGCGGTAGCATCCTGCCGCGAGCGCGCCGTCTGTGAGACTATCCGGAGTTCCTGGCCATGAAGGCCGCGGCCCGCAGTCGATGTCGATGGCCAGGGAGTGCAGGGGGCACCGTACTTGCAGCGTTTCAATGGTGGTCCCTGGATAGGATTTCCACACAACGTAAATGGAGCAAGGATGAACTACGTTTCGATGGGTGTTCTCGCAATTGGAATTGCAGCGGCATCTGCGGGCGCGCAGGCCAAATCGTTCCCGCGTCTCTACAACCTCCCGACCACCACCACGGCTTCCGTGTCCAATGCCCTTCCGGCGCCGGGGCAGGTGATCCAGCTTTCTGCGCAGGTCGATGGCCAGGCGCTGGGGCTGTATCACATCCCGGGCAATGAGCAGATCGGTGGCTTCGTCGAATTCAAGGTGAATGGCCAAGCGGTGGGTAAAGTGCAGGTCAGCACGACCAATACACCAATGGCAGGTCTCGTTTCCCAGCTTGACCAGGCTTGCTATGCGGCAACACGCGATGTCCAGTTCTGTACGCATCGCTATGCCTATGGCAGCCCCGCCAAGGTTGCGGTGAACTACACCGTGCCCGCCGGCTTCACCACCGCATCGATCACCGCCACCTTCAGCGGCGATGGCCAGTTCTCGCAAGGTTCGGTGTCGGCGCCGATCAACCTGCGCAACATTCCAACCTTTGGTGAGATCCGCGGCGCAGGCAACAAGTGCCTCGACGCCGAAGGCGCCAACACCGGTCCGGGTACCGCCATCCAAGTGTGGGACTGCACGCCGGGCACGCCGCAGCAGTTGTGGACGGTGAAGCCCAACACGTCGACCATCACCGGTGTGCCCAGCAACCGCGTACTCGATATCGTAGGTTACGGCACCAGTAATGGAAGCCGGATCCAGCTGTATGACGCGCACGGTGATTGGAACCAGTCATGGAAGTTCACCAATACCTCCATCGTCGGCGTGGGCGATAAGGTGCTCGACGCCATCGGCGCCTCCAGCGCCAACGGCACCAAGATCCAGCTTTACAGCAACGCACAGACTGCCAACCAGAAGTGGGAGTTCAATCCGGCCAACGGCTCGATCGTCGGTGTCGGCGGCAAGTGCCTGGATGTGGAAGGCGCCAACACGGCAGATGGCACCCGCGTACAGCTGTGGGACTGTACGGGTGTACCGCAGCAGCGCTTCGAACTGGGTTCGGATGGATCGATCCGCGGGCTGGGCGGGAAGTGCCTGGAGGCAGCCGACGGCGCAAGCCATGACGGCAATGCGATCCGCATGTGGTCCTGCAACGGCGGTGCGCACCAGTCGTGGCGCCTGGTCGGCGAGATCCGCAATCCGCAGACCAACATGTGCCTGGATGATCCTGGCCTGGGCAACACCAATGGCTCCAAGGTGCACATGTGGATGTGCCATGGTGGCGACAACCAGCGCTGGCAGTTCTCCTCCTACTGAGGAGAGCCAGGGCTGATGTCATGCTCTGGAACCGCGTGCCTTCGGGCGCGCGGTTCCGTACAGGCGTCACACCCGCAGCCAACGTGTGGACACGGCCACCAGCAACAAGGCCGTGGCCACACCGATGAACGCAGCAATCAGACCGAAATGATTGGCGGCAAAGCCGATCAACGCCGGTCCGGCAAGGATGCCGGCAAAGCCCAGCGTGGAAACGGCGGTGATGGCCAGCGCGCCGGGCATGCGGGTCTGGTGGCCGGCCAGCGAGAACAGCGCGGGCGCGATGTTGGCGCAACCGAGGCCGACCAGCACATAGCCCGCCAATGATGCCTGCCACGGCGTGACCAGGGTCAGCACCAGCACGCCGGCAGCGGCGAGCAGCGCGCCGAACACGATCGCGCGCTGGCGGCCCACGCGTGCCACCAGTGCATCGCCGAACAGGCGCGCGACCGTCATGGTCAGGGTGAAGGTCACATAGCCGACGCCGGCGAGGCTGGCATCGACGCGACGTACATCGCTGAGGAACACCGCGCTCCAGTCGAGCATCGCACCTTCGCCGAGGAAGGCGACGAACGCCAGCACGCCGATGAACAGCACGATGCCATGCGGCAGGGCCAGCATCGGTGTGTCGTGCGGCATGCGTTCGCTGTGCCAGTAGGTCGCCGACAACAGCGTCACCAGCAGCATGGTGCCGACACCGATCAGCACCGATGCCAAGGGCGGCAACTGTGCGGACAGCAGCACGGTCATGGTGGCCGCGCCGAGGAAGCCGCCAATGCTGAAGAAAGCATGGAAGCCAGACATCATCACCCGCCGTGCTTCGCGCTCGACGATGACGGCCTGCACGTTCATCGTGCAGTCCATCGCGCCCACGGCCGCACCGAACACGAACAGCACCACGCCCAGCGTCCAGGCCGAACCCGCCAGGGCCAGGCCGGGCACGGTCAGGCAGATCAGCAGGCTGCTGGCCACCATCACCCGGCGGCAACCGAGGCGTGCGGCCAGCACGCCGGACAAGGGCATCGCCAGCAGCGAGCCGGCACCGAGGCAGAGCAGCACCAGCCCCAGCGTGGCGTCATTGATCCCGGTGCGCGCTTTGGCGAATGGCACCAGGGTGGCCCACAACGCGGTGGCGAAGCCGGGAATGAAGAACGCAGCGCGGGTCGCGTGCTGTTCGGCACGCGCGCGGTTGGCAAGGGACATGAGCAGTACGGTCAGGGAGGCGTGGGGTGCACCGCGATACCGGCGGCGTGGAAGCGAGCCGCCAAGGCGGGCGGTGCGGTGGTGGTCAGCACCAGGTCGTCGATCTCGTCCAGGCTGGCGATCTGCCAGTTGCCGCGGGCACCGAGCTTTTCAGTGGTGGCGGCGACGATGACGCGGCTGCTGCAGGCCACCATCGCACGCTTCAGCGTGGCCTCTTCCGAATCCATTGCCCACACACCGGTGTCGCCGTCCACCGCGCAGGGGCCGGGCAGGTACACGTCGGCACGCAGGCGCTGCACCTGGGCCAACGCCTCGGCACCGACCGCACCGCCACCGCTGGCCAGGCGCCCGCCGATCAGCTGCACTGAAGTGCCTTCGAGCATGCTGGCGGCGGTGGCGATCTGCGGGGCATTGGTGATCACCGTCAGCCCGAGAGCGGCCGGCAGCTGCTGGGCGATCGCCAGATTGGTCGAACCGGCATCGAGCAGTACCACCTGGCCGGGTTGCAGCAGCGCGCAGACGCGGGCGGCCAGCTCGGCCTTGTCGCCGCGGTCGCGGGTCAGGCGCTCGCGCAGCGGCCGTTCCTTGGGCGGCGGCAGCACGGCGCCGCCGTAGACGCGCTGGCACAGGCCCTGGGCGGCGAGCTCGCGCAGGTCGCGGCGGATCGAATCTTCGGAGACGGCATAACGGCGCGCCAGTTCGGCGGCGACCACGCGGCCCTGCTGGCGCAGCTCCTCGAGGATCTGCCGGGTGCGCTGGGCGGGTAGGGGGCTGGGGTCGGCGCTCATGCCGCAAGTCTGCACGTTCGTGCATAATCATGCAACAACATGCATTGGTCGGGAGGGCACAGGGCGGCTGGACTGCCGGTGAACCCGCCCGCCCCGGGGTCTATGGATCGGCCTCGCGGCCCGGCATCATGGCGGGGCACTTGGCATGGAATCCCTGATGTCTCCCACCGTTCACCGCAAGCTGCGCATCGGCGCGGACCAGTACACCGGCCAGAAAGTGGTCGACCAGCAGTTCCACGAGTGCGATTTCTCCGGTGCGGACCTGACCGGCACCGAGTTCATCAACTGCAGTTTCTACGATGCCGACAGCCGCGCCGGCTGCCGCTTCAATGGCGCCACGCTGAAGGAAGCCAGTTTCCGCAGCTGCGATATCAGCATGTGCCATTTCAATTTCATCAAGGCGCTGGGCCTGGAGATCAGCGAGTGCCGTGCGCAGGGCGCGGATTTCAGCAACGCCAGCTTCATGAACCAGATCACCACGCGCAGCTGGTTCTGCAGCGCGTTCATCAAGAAGTCGAACCTGCGCTATGCCAATTTCTCGCGGGTAACGCTGGAAAAGTGCGAGCTGTGGGAAAACCGATGGGATGGCGCGAATGTGAGTGGCGCCAGCTTCGCCGGCTCGGACCTGTCCGGCGGCCAGTTCGAGGGCATCGACTGGAACAGCGCCAACTTCACCGACTGCGACCTGACCAACTCGGAGCTGGGTGAGCTGGACCTGCGCAGCACCAACCTGCGTGGTGCCACGCTGGACGTGCAGCAGGTGGCGCTGTTGATGCAGCGCATCGGCATCACCGTGGTGCCGTAGGCATCACCCGGCGTACGCCACCCAGCCCTTGAAGCTGAAGCCTGCGTAGAACAGCTCCACGCCGTCGAAGCCGGCCTCCTGCAGCAGCGCCACTTCCTGTTCGGGGGCCAGCAGCGGCAGCCGCTCGGCGATGGCCTCGATCGCGCGCTGTGCATCGGCGTGGGCAACGCCCGAGGCTTCGGCGAACGCTGCGTAGCGCTGCAACCAGCGCAGCTTGCCGGCCGGTTCCTGCGGCACGCTATGGTGGGCCACAACCAGCGGCGCGCCGGGCTGCAGGCGCCGGTGCAGCTCGCGCAACGTGTGCAGGCGCTGCCCGGCATCGAGGAAGTGCAGGGTCAGCAGGCAGCTGGCCCCATCGAAGCGCAGATCGGGCGCATCGTCGATGTAGCCTTCCAGCAGTTGCACGCGCGGCATCAGCGGACCCAGTGTCTGCTCGGCCAGGGCCAGCATCGGCGCGGCCGGATCCACGCCCAGCAGCTGCCAGCCCGGCTGCGCCTCGGCAAAAGCCTTCAGCTCCAGCCCGCCACCGGCGCCCAGCACCAGCACACGGCCCTGCGCGGGAACGCGTTCGGCCAGCAGCAGGCGGCTCATCTGCTGCAACGCGAGGAAACCGGGCACCTGGCGCAGCGGCGCTTCGGCATAGCGGGCCACCGCCTGCGGAACGGAGAACGTGGACATGCGCGGATTCCTGCGGCGGGGGACATACCACTGTAGCGCGGCGCGCAAGAGGCATTGCTCGCCGCTGCCACACGGGCAGGACAGGGCTCAGGCCGCTGCTGCCTCAAGCACGTCTTCCAGCCGCACCTCGCCGAGGAAGCCACCGCTGCTGGTTGCCGGCTGCTGCGCTTCGATGGCGTGGGCGAACTGCACGCCGGCGTCGTCCTGCAGGCGCTCGAACAGCTGCTGCACCCTGGGGAACTCGCGACGATCGACCACCTGGTGATAGTCGTTCCAGCGCGCGATGCCGGCGAAGTACGCATCGGCGAAGCTGCGCTGTTCGCCCAGCAGCCACGGGCCTGTGCCGATCATCTGCTCCAGCGCCTGGTGGGCGTGGCGCACCTTGGTGGTGCCATAGGCACGCAGCGCCTCGCCGTCATCGCCCCCGGCGTGTTCCAGCGCATGCCAGAGCGGCGCGTAGGCACCGAAGAAGCTGGTGTTGAGATAGGCCAGCCGGTGGTTGAGGCGATCGAAGCCGGGCGTGCCCTGTGCGAAGCCCAGCCCCTGCGCGATGCCCTTCGCGGCCAGATGGTTGAGGATGGCCAGGCTCTCGCTGAGCAGCTCGCCCTGCGCGGTGCGCAGGGTCGGGGTTTCACCCAGCGGATTGAGGCGGCGGTAGTCTTCGCCCTGCACCTGGCCGGGCATGTCGATGCGGCACAGGTGATACGGCTGGCGCAGCCATTCCAGGGCGACGATGGAGCCGAACGAGCAGCCCGAGGGCACGCCGTAGAAGAGGATCGGGGTCATGGCAGGTTTCCGGTTCAAGCCGCGATGCGGCGGGTGAGGAAAGCGTGCCTGCGTGGACATTGCCCAGGAAGCCGCTTGAATGGCATCCTGAAGTCCACATCTGTGGACGTTGCGCATGCTCAACCTCAACGATCTAGCCCTGTTCGTGACCGCGGTGGAGCAGGGCGGGTTCGCTGCAGGCGGGCGCCATCTGGGCCTGCCGCGCTCGACCCTGAGCAAGCGCGTGGCGCTGCTGGAAGAACAGCTCCAGGTGCGGCTGCTGCAGCGCAGTTCGCGCCGCTTCGCATTGACCGAGGTCGGTCAGGAGTTCTTCGAGCGCGCACGCGCAGCGTTGTCCGAGGTCGAGGCCGCCGAGGCCATTGTCCGCGACCGCCAGGCCGAACCCAGCGGCACCGTGCGAATCAGTGCTTCGATTCCGGTGGTGCAGGGCGAGCTCGCCGCGTGCCTGCCTGTACTGGCCCGCCGCTATCCACGGCTGCGCATCGAAGTTGAAGTGAGTGATCGTTTCATCGACCTGGCGCAGGAAGGCATCGACATCGCCCTGCGCAGCCACTTCGGTCCGCTGCCGGATTCCGGGTTGGTGCAGCGCATGCTCGGTAGCGAACGCATCGTGCTGGTGGCGTCCCCTGGTTATCTGGCAGCCGCGCCGGCAGTGGACACGCCCGAACAGCTACGCGCGCATGCCGGCCTGCTGACCGCGCGCCATGCAACGCGCTGGACGCTGCACGGCGCCGACGCCCGCACCGTGCAGGTGGAGCCGCAGGTGGCGCTGGTCGGCAATGAATCGCAGCTGCTGATCGCGGCGGCAGAAGCGGGTCTTGGCATCACCGTACTGCCACACAGCCTGTGTGCTGCGGCCATCGCCGCCGGCCGCCTGCAGCAGGTGCTGCCGGCGTGGCATGCCGGCGAAGTCACCACCAGCGTGTTGCTGCCGCATCGTCGCGGCCAGTTGCCGGGCGTGCGCGTGGTGGTGGATGCGCTGGTCGCGCATTACCAGCTCAACGCAGCGCGCGCGCCAGCACCTGCCAGATCCTCGGGTCCTGGCACTGCGAAACGTTGAAACGTACATAGTCGGCCGCGCGCTGCGACTGACTGAACGCGTTGCCCGGCGCCAGCACGATGCCTTCGCGCAGGCATTGCCGCGCCAGTGTGGCGGCGTCGCGGCCATCGGGCAGCTGGCACCACAGGAACAGGCCGGCTTCCGGCTGCAGCCACGGCGTGATGCCCAGCATCTGCAGCTTCCGCAGTGTGTGCCGGCGTGCATCGGCCAGGCGCGAACGTATCGACTGCATGTGGCGGCGGTAACCGCTGTCGGTCAGCGCGATGTGCATCAACTGCGCGGCCAGATGGCCACCGCCGAAACTGGTCGCCAGCTTCAGGTCGGTCAATGCCTCTATCCAATCGTGGCGCGCAGCGATGTAGCCGCAGCGCGAGGCTGCCGACAGCGTCTTGGAGAAACTGCCGACGTGGATCACCCGTGACAGTCCATCGAGCGCTGCCAGCCGCGGTGCCGGCTGCAGTTCGAAGTCGGCGAAGATGTCATCCTCGATGATGATCAGTTCGCTGCGTTCGGCCAGGCCCAGCAGGCGGTGTGCGGTGCTCGCGGAAAGCACCGCGCCGGTCGGGTTGTGCAATCCGGAATTGGTGATGTACAGCCGCGGCGAATGTGCCTGCAGGGCCTGCGCGAACGCCTCCAGGTCCGGGCCGCTGTGCGTGTACGGCACGCCGATGGCCTGCACCTGGTGCGCCTTCAGCAGCGCGTGGTAATTGAAGTAGCTCGGGTCATCGACCAGCACGCAGTCGCCGGGCTTGAGCAGGAAACGGCAGAGCAGATCGACCGCGTGCGTACCGGATTCGGTCAGCAGGATCTGCTCCACCGGTGCATCGATGCCAAGCGTGGCGCTGCGCCTTTGCAGCAGCTGGCGCAACGCGGGCAGCCCGAGCGGGGCGGCGTAGTCCACCAGTTGCATGGCATCGGCACGCGCCAGCCGGCGCAGGCCGCGGCGCACGCCATCGTGATACAGCCAGTCACTGGGCATCCAGCCGCACCCTGGCTTGAGGTCGCCCGCGGGCGTTTCCAGCGATTGCCGTGATACCCACAGCGGATCCACCGCGCGATCCAGCCGTGGCTCCAGTTCGGCCAGCGCCAGCGGTGCGGCCGGGCCACTGACGTAGAAGCCCGAGCCTGCGCGCGCACTGATCAGGCCTTCGGCCGCCAGGCGCTCGTAGGCTTCGACCACGGTGGAGACCGAAACCCCCATCGTCGCAGCCTGCGCACGAACCGAAGGCAGGCGGGAGCCGGGGCCATCCACCCGTGCACTGATGCGGGTGCGGACGGTCTGGATGACCGATTCGATGCGGGTAAGCGGGCGCGGCATGGTGGAACCGTAGTGGAAGTGTGGGCAGTACAGTTACTTGCGACTGTACTGGATTGTAGCTGGGGTCTTCCCGCGCCGGATGCTTCCATGCAGGTCCAGCCGGGCATCGTCCGGCACCTTCAGGAGTACAGGCGTGGAACGGTCGGCGAGCGGTTGGATCAATGGCTTCATCGGTGTGGTGATCTTCGCCGGCTCCCTGCCGGCCACCCGCCTGGCGGTGCTGCAGCTGGATGCCGGATTCGTCACTGCCGCGCGCGCCACCATTGCCGCCGTGCTCGGCCTTGGCCTGCTCCTTCTGCTGCGCCAGCCGCGGCCGCGGCGCAATGACCTGCCCGGGCTGATAGTGGTCAGCCTCGGGGTGGTGGTCGGCTTTCCGCTGTTGACCGCACTCGCGCTGCGTCACGCATCGTCGGCGCACACCATCGTGTTTCTTGGCCTGTTGCCGTTGAGCACTGCGGTGTTCGGCGTGCTGCTCGGTGGTGAACGGCCGCGACCGGCGTTCTGGCTGTTTTCGTTGCTGGGCAGTGCCTGCGTGGTCGGCTATGCGGTGCGCAACGGCATCGAGGCATCGTTGCAGGCCGACCTGCTGATGCTGGCGGCGATCGTGGTGTGCGGGCTGGGCTATGCCGAAGGTGGTCGGCTGGCCCGTCATCTCGGCGGTTGGCAGGTGATCAGTTGGGCGTTGCTGCTGGCCTTGCCGGTGATGCTGCCGCTGACGGTGCTGATGCGCCCGGCCTCGTTCACTGCGGTTGGTGCCTCGGCGTGGTGGGCGCTGGGCTATGTGGCAGTGTTCAGCATGCTGATCGGCTTCCTGTTCTGGTACCGCGGGCTGGCGCAGGGCGGCATCGCCGCCGTCGGCCAGTTGCAATTGCTGCAACCGTTCTTCGGCCTGGCCCTGGCCGCGCTGCTGCTGCACGAATCGGTCAGCCTCAGCATGGTGCTGGTGACCGTGGTCGCGGTGATCTGCGTGGCCGGCGCGCGCCGCTTCAGTCGCTGAACGAAAAAAGGGGACGGAGGGGATTAAGTCGTAATCGGTCCTACTGTGCCTGAAACGACTTAATCCCCTCCGTCCCCTTTTCCGGGGCGCCCTGGAACAGATGCGCAACGGCATAGTCGATGAATACCCGCAGGCGTGCACTGGGATGGCGCCCACCGGGCCATAGCAGCGAGAACTGCCCCTGGTGCGTGGGCAGCGCAGGCAGTACCCGTTGCAGGCGGCCATCGGCCAGCGCGTCAGCAGCGAGGAAGTCAGGCATCCAGGCCAGGCCCATGCAACCGATCGCAGCGGCCAGCACGGCCTCCATGTTGTTGCAGGTCATCGCCGTGGGAAGGCGCGCTCCGGCATCGCCTTCGATGCCCGGCAGCTGCCAGGGATGCAGCTTTCCCGTGGTGGGGTAACGAAAGCGCAGCGCGGTATGCAGGCGCAGCTCGCCCACATCGCCGGGCGTTCCATGCACCTGCAGATAGCCCGGCGCCGCACAGAGGATGAAACGAAAGCCGCCCAGTCGCCGTGCGGTCAGGCTGGAATCGGCCAGTTCACCACTGCGTATCACCGCGTCCAGGCCTTCGCTGACCACATCGACGATGCGGTCGTTGAAGTCCAGTTCCAGCTGCACCTGCGGATAGCGTTGCTGGAAGCCGGGCAGCACCGGCAGCAGGAAGCGGTACCCGATGGTGGGCAGGCCGATGCGCAGCAGCCCGCTGGGGGCGTGCTGTCGCTGCGCCAGGTCCGCCTGTGCTTCGGAAAGCTCGTCCAGTGCACGCCGGCAGCGCTGCAGCAGCAGTTCGCCTTCGTCGGTGAGATGCACGCGGCGAGTGGTGCGTTGGAACAGCCGGGTGCCGAGCTCCTGTTCAAGGCGGGCGATGCGCTTGCCGACCGCCGACGCGGACAGGCCAAGTGCACGCGCAGCACCAACGATGCTGCCGGCCTCCGCGGTGCGGACGAAGGCGAGCAGGGCAGAAATGGAGTCCATGCGGGGCATGATTACGGAACAGTGGGACGCAATCAACGTCCATCGGGCCTGTTTTTCAGGGATAGCGGCCCGTCCATCATCAATGCCCCTGATGGATGGAGGCCCGCATGGCCCCGGTTTCGATGCTCCCTGTACCTGTCCAGACGCAGCAGCGCTGGACCCTGCTTGCCGTCTGCCTGGCCGCACTGGCGTTGCCGTTGTCCTTCTCGGCCGGTGCGGTCGCGGTGCCCGCGCTGGCCCGTTCCGTGGCGTCGTCGCCGAGCGTGCTGGCCTGGGTGACCAACGCCTTCATGCTCACCTTCGGCAGCCTGCTGCTCGCTGCCGGTGGCCTGGCCGACCGCTATGGCCGGCGGCGGTTGTTCCTGCTGGGCACAGCAGGCTTCACCATTGCCACGATCGCCGTCTGCCTTGCTCCCACGCTACCCTCGCTGGATCTGGCGCGTGGGTTGCAGGGCGTTGCCGCCGCAGCGGCGTTGGCATCGGGCACGGCTGCGCTCGCGCATGCCTGGCAGGGGCCGATGCGTGGCCGTGTCTTCGCTCTGCTGGGCGCCACATTTGGTGCGGGGTTGGCGCTGGGGCCGCTGCTTGCGGGTCTGCTGCTGCAGGCATTGGGATGGCGCAGTGTGTTCGCCGTCGGCGGCGTGCTGACATTGGCCGCCTTCGTACTGGGCGCGCGCGTGTTGCCCGAAAGCCACGGTGAACGCGGGCGGCTGGATGTCGGCGGCATGCTGGGCTTCAGCCTGATGCTGGCAGCGTTTACCCTGGCCCTGCTGTGGCTGGGCGAGTTCGGCCTGCATACCGTGCGCGTGCAACTGGCGCTGTTGGCGACGCTGCTGCTGGGCGCAGCGTTCATCTGCATCGAACGACTGCACCGCTCACCCCTGCTGGACCTCTCGTTGTTCTCGCAACCGGCGTTCCTCGGTGTCCAGCTGCTGCCGGTCGCAACCTGCTTCGGCTACGTGGTGCTGCTGGTGGTATTGCCTCTGCAGCTGCTGGGAGTGCACGGACAGAGCGCGACCCTGGTGGGGCTGCAGATGCTGGCCCTGTCCGCGCCGATGCTGGTGCTGCCGATGCTGGCTGCGCGCTGGGCGGAGCGCGTGGGAAGTGCGCGGCTGTGCACGCTGGGACTGCTGGTCTGTGCCTCTGGCCTGTACCTGTTGTCGCGCCATGCATCGCAGCCGTCGCCTTCGCAGTGGGTGCCGTGGCTGATGCTGGTCGGTGCAGGGACGGCCTTGCCGTGGGGCTTGATGGATGGGCTGTCGGTCAGCGTGGTGCCGGTACAGCGTGCGGGCATGGCCGCCGGCATCTTCGGGACCGTGCGTGTAGCCGGTGAGGGCATCGCATTGGCCGCAGTCACTGCCTTGCTTGCGCTGCTGATCGGCCATCAGCTGCAGGGCGCGTCGCCGGCATCGCTGGCGCGTGCCGGTGCCTATCTGGCCACGGGGGCGCGGGAACAGGCGCAGGCACTGCTACCGGCGATGAGTCGCATGCGGCTGCAGCACGCCAGTAGTGAGGCGCTGGCAACACTGCTGCGTGTACTGGCGCTGCTGACCGCCGCATGTGCTGCGTTGTTGCACCTGTTGCTGCGGAAACGTAAAGACGCGTTGGTCGGGCGTACTGCGTAGCTGGCTCATCGCCCGCCTTCGCCGTCATCCCGTTGTCGTGTCCTTCTCACGCTGCCTATGCCCACCCGGGCCTAGGCTTGGTCGTCCCCGTCCCCCACGGAGACCTGCCATGTGGCTGCTCGATCATCTCTGGCCTGGCCGTCGACCGCTTCCTCCCCCGGCCGCGGATGCGCCACCGGCACCGCCGCGCCGGCCCTGGCTGAAACGCCCGGCGCGGGCGGGGCGCAGCGGCATGGCGCCCTGGCAGAAGGTGGCCACCCCGCCGCGGCGCACGCGCCACTAGCCGGTGCGGTCTGATGGGTGGTTGACCCCATCGCTGACCGGGATCACCCCCAACGCGAACGGGTCGATGCCTTCCAGGCAGGCCACGTTGTAGCCGTACTGGTCGGGGTTGGAGCGGCGCCGGTGATGGGTGTAGATGCCGCACACGCCACAGAAGTAGTGCTCGGCCACATGGGTGTTGAACTGGTACATCCGCAGATGGTTCTGCCCGCGCAGCACCTGCAGGCCCTGGCGGGGGACGCTGGCGGCGATGGCACCCCGGCGCCGGCACATCGAGCAGTCGCAGCGGCGGGGATCGACGATGCCGTCCGGCAGGTCCAGCAGCAGCTCGACGGTGCCGCAGTGGCAGGTTGCGCGGTGCTGGGGTTGGACCGGAACGCCGGCCACGGAAGTGATGCCCATCATTGCTCCTGTGTGATCCGTCTGGCCGCGGGGGCCGCCGCAGACGGTGCGCCGATGTGCCTGAACGGGCCGTAGATGCCACGGTGAACCCGCTTGTGGCTAACTATGCGGCTTCAGGACCGCGACAGGATGCCAGTGAAAGCCGCAGGACGATGGATGACAGGAAGTGCCATGGCGCTGCTGGCGCTGTGGGTGACCGGGCTGCTGGCCTATCAGTTGCCGGGGCCGGGCTGGCTGGCTACCGGCGTCGCCGGGCTGTGGCTGCTGGTAGCGCTGTGGGTGTCGTGGCGGGTCGCGCGGGGCCGTGCCTCGCGCCGCCTGGGCCTGGCGTTCGGTGCATCGCTGGCGCTGGCCGGCCTGTGGTGGCTGCTGCTGACCCCGCGCCAGGACCGCGTGTGGGCCGATGACGTGGCCCAGCGCCTGCACGTGGTGTCTTTCGATGGCCGCCACGTCGTGCTGGACAACGTGCGTGATTTCACCTGGCGCAGCGAAACCGACTACGACGCCCGCTGGGTGCGCCGCGAGTACGACCTGGACCAGTTGCGCTCGGCCGATCTGGTGCTGTCGTACTGGATGGGCCCGGCCATCGCCCACACCCTGATCTCGTTTGGTTTCGAGGACGGTCGCCACGTGGTGTTCTCGCTGGAGATCCGCAAGGAGCGCGGTGAATCGTTCTCGGCGCTGGGTGGCTTCTTCCGCAAGTTCGAGATGACCCTGGTAGCTTCGGAGGAGACCGACATCATCCGCACCCGCACCAACGCGCGCGGCGAGGACGTCTATCTCTACCGCCTGCATGGCATGGACCGTGCGCAGCTGAAGGAGCTGTTCGCAGCGTACATCGCGCAGGCCCGCGAACTGGACGCCAAGCCCGGCTTCTACAACACGCTGACCAGCAACTGCACCACCATCGTCTTCGACCTGGCCCGGCACATCGCACCGCGCCTGCCGCTGGATTACCGCCTGCTGCTGTCCGGTTACCTGGCCGAGTACGCGCAGGAGGTCGGCGCGCTCGCTCCAGGTGTGCCGTACGCCGAGCTGCATGACAAGGGCCGCATCACCCAGCGCGCGCTGGACCTGGGCAGCGGCGACCATTTCTCCACCGTAATCCGCCAGGGCGTGCCCGGCACCGAGCAGGACCCGCAGTAATGACCCGATTCCTCCCACGCCGCTGGCAGCGCCTGCTGCCGGTGTTGTTCGCTGCCTTCCTCCTGCTGGGTAGCAGCGGTTGCGCGATGGTTACCGTCAAGCAGGTCAAGTCCAGCGATTCGCTGGTCAACAAGCGTGCCGACGTGCTCAACACGGGCAAGCTCAGCCCGGCCGCGCGCGAGACGCTCAGCGCGGCAGGCCTGGACGAGTCGCAGTGCGAAAAGGACTTCCTGGTCTGCCGCAGCACGCTGCTGATGACCGACGACCTCAATGTCGAGCAGCGGTTGTCGGCGCTGTCCGAACTGTGGGTGAAGGCCGCGCTGGCGATGACGCCGAAGAAGACGGCTGCCGGCGATCCGCCGATGAGCGATGCGGCATTGGATGCCTGGTTGGAAGCCGCGCGTTACGCCTATGCGTACCTGTTCTACAGCGGCCGCTCGCCGTCCGACCGTGCCTTCGAGGATCGGCAGACGCAGGTGCGCGACTACTACAACTACGCCGCCGAGAAGGCGGCAGTGGTGCTGTTCGTGCGCGCACGCGCCGCTGCGCTGGCCGGCGAGGATTACACGAAGCCGCTCACGGTCGGCAGCTGGTCGCTGGCCTCCAATTACCAGCAGCTGAACCTGAAGAGCATTCCCGCGCAGCTGGTGCCGGCCGGCACGGTCAGCTTCGTCGGCCTGCGCAGTACCTATCGCCGTGATGGCTTCGGTGCTGAGCTGGTGATGGTGATGGACCCGCCGAAGCTGGTTGCACCGGTGATCGCACCCGAGGGCCCCAAGGCCGAGGCGCCGCAGGAGGATGAGGACGACGCACGCCGTGGCCGCCGTCATCGCCATGACGACTCGGTGCCCGAGTTCAGCGAGATGTCCTCGATCAACGTCACCGCACTGCTGCGTTTCGAGGGCAGCAACCTGGACGATGTGATGCGCACGCGCCGGGTCGAGCTGGACGCTTATTCGCCCGAAGCCACCGAGCGCATCACCCTGCATGGCGAGCAGGTGCCGCTGGCCGGCAACTTCACCGCCGCCTATGGCCTGTGGCTGGCGCAGAGCGGTTTCGCCCGGCAATCGCTGCGCACCCTGTTCGGCATGAGCGAGGGCATCGGCGAACCGCACATCTACCTGATGCAGCCGTGGGACCCGAATCGTCGCATCATCTTCATGCTGCACGGCCTGGCCAGCAGCCCGGAAGCCTGGGTGAACCTGGCCAACGAGATCATGGGCGACCCCGAGCTGCGCCAGCAGTTCCAGGTGTGGCAGGTCTACTACCCGACCAATGCGCCGATCGCGTTGAACCGCTACGAGATCGCCAATGCATTCAACGACACGCTGAAGCACTTCGATCCCAACGGCAGCACGCATGCATCGAAGGACATGGTCTACATCGGCCACAGCATGGGCGGCGTGCTGGCGCGCCTGCTGGTCAGTGACTCGGGCGACGTACTGTGGAATGACCTGCTGGCCAACTACGACCTGAAGGGCGAGCGCCTGAAGCGGGTGCAGAACAAGCTGGGGCCGCTGCTGCATTTCAAGGCGCAGCCGAACGTGGAGCGCGCGATCTTCATCGCCGCGCCACACCAGGGCACCGACATTGCCGGCAACAAGGTCGGGCGCCTGATCGGTCGCCTGGTGCGCCTGCCGCTGACCATCCTCGGCAAGTTCGAGGATGTGTTCCTGGCACTGGCGCAGGCCGAACAGCAGGTCGATGGCACGGCCAAGCCGAAGATCCCGAACAGCATCGACAACCTCAAGGCCAGCGATCCGTTCGTGAAGGCCGCTGCACAGCTGCCGATCGAAGCGGGCCTGAAGTACCACTCGATCATCGCCCAGCGCAAACCGGAACTGCCGGTGGACAAATCCGATGACGGACTGGTGCCGTACTGGAGTGCGCACCTGCCGGGTGCGTTGTCGGAGAAGGTGATCATTTCCGGCCACAGCGTGCAGGAGACCCCGCAGGCGGTGCTGGAAGTGCGGCGCATCCTGCATCGGGACATCGATGATGTGGGGGCCGGTACGCGGTAATGCCGGTCCCTGGCCGTCATCATCTGGACATTCCGGCGTTCGTGAGGTTGCCGGCCAGCGGCCGGCACTACCGCGATGCGCGGCGGCGCTACACCCGTCGCGCGATCACCGTGGCCAACAGCGCAAGGCCGAAGGTGATGGCCAGGCACAGCAGGTAGCCGGTGTGCGGGGTGCTTTCCACGAACAACGCGAACAATGCGCCGGAGACCGCCAGCGCGGTGGTCACCGACAGGGCCTCGCTCAGCTGCAGTGCCGAGGTGTTGGCACCTTGCTCCCGCGGCGCCGACAACGACAGCGTCAACACCGACAGGCTGGCGTAGATCATGCCCATGCCGAAGCCGGTCACGGCCCAGCCGAGCAGCGACACCGGCAGTGGCATGCCGTTGAACAGCACGGCCAGCGTGGCGGCGATGCCGGCCGTCATCATCATCGTGCCGGCGCGCAGCAGCTGCTGGCGTGACCAGCCACGCTGCTGGTGGCCCTGCAGCCACGAGCCGGCGAACCAGCCCAGCGCACCGAGACTGAGTACGGCACCGGCCCAGCTAGGCGAAAGGCCACGTTCGCGCTGCAGCAGCAGTGGCAGGTAGGCCTCGCAGGCGAAGAAGGCGGCTGCCGCGATGCCACGCAGCGCGATTACGCTGGGCAGGCCACGGCGCAGGATCAGTGTTCCGGGCGGAAGCAGTCGATGTACGCAGAACAGCAGCGCCAGCACCGCCACACCGATGCAGAGCAGGGCAGGCAGGCCCGGTTGCTGACCGCCGAAGTACAGCAGCAACGCGGCCAGCGAGGCGCCGCTGGCCCAGCGCACCACCTTGCCGCGTCCATCGTCGGCGGTGCTGGGGGGACTGGGCTGCATGCGTGCCAGCGCGGGGCGCAGCAGCAGGCCTGCCGGAACCGCCAGCAATGGCACCGCCAGGAACACCCAGCGCCAGCCCAGGTGCTGCACGATCAGGCCGCTCAACGCCGGGCCGACCATCGAAGGCACCACCCAGCCGGCCGAGAAGGCGGCGAACACCTTCGGCCGCAGGTGCTCCGGGTAGCTGCGGCCGACCATCACGTACAGCGAGACCGAGATCGCACCCGCACCCAGGCCCTGCAGCAGGCGTCCCGCCACCAGCATGCCCATGCGCATCGCGAAGCCGGCCAGCAACAGGCCCAGCACGAAGCAGGCCAATCCGTACCAGAGCGGCCGTGCCGGACCATGGTGATCGGCCCAGCGCCCGGCCAGGGTCATGCCGATCACGCTGGTGGCCAGGGTACCGCCGAAGGCCAGTGCGTACAGGCGCAGGCCATCCAGCGCCTCGGCCACGGTGGGCATCGCGGCCGCAACGGCCAATGCCTCGAAGGCGTGCAGCGCGACCAGCGCGACCATGCCGAGGGTGGTAGCGCGATAGCGTGCGGACAGGATCGAGGTGTCAGCCGGCAGATGGGCGGCGGCGGGAGAGAGGGTCGGGGTCATACGGGTCAGATGCGGGCCGCGCTTGTCAACCGGCGGCGAAGATAGCAGCATGACACCTCAACAGCAGTTGAGGTCAAGCAATGGTGTCCCAGGAACTGAGCGTGGGCGAAGTCGCCCAGCGCAGTGGCGTGGCGGTTTCCGCGCTGCATTTCTACGAGCGCAAGGGGCTGATCAGCAGCCTGCGCACCTCGGGCAACCAGCGCCGCTACAGCCGCGACGTGCTGCGCCGGCTGGCCGTGATCCGCGTTGCGCAGCGCGTGGGCATGCCGCTGGAAGCGGTCGGCCGTGCCTTCGAAAGCCTGCCCGAGGGGCGCGCCCCGACCAAGGCCGACTGGGCCAGGCTGTCCGCGCGCTGGCGCACCGAGCTGGAAGAACGCATCCACATGCTGCAACTGCTGCGCGATGAGCTCACCGGCTGTATCGGCTGCGGCTGCCTGTCGCTGCAGCGCTGCCGCCTGGCCAACCCGGGGGATGTGCTTGGCGAACGCGGCGACGGCCCGATGCGCTGGGAGTGAACCGCGAAAAGGGGACGGAGGGGATTATGTCGTTTGTGCATTGACGACTTGATCCCCTCCGTCCCTTCTTTCTTACCAGACCGTGATCGTCTCGCCGCTCTGGATGCCTTCCACTGCACGCTGGAAGGCCAGCGCCGCGCGCTGCGCGCTCACCGCTTCAAAGCCCGGGAAGTAGGGTCCGTAGGCCGCCATCGATTCGATCAGCACGTTCGGGCTGACCACGTTGATGCGCAGGCCACGCGGCAGCAGTTCCAACGCGGCGGCACGCACGAAGCCTTCCAGCGCGGCATTCACCGAGGTGGCGTTGACGCCATCGCGGATCGGCTGTGCACTGACGATGCCGCTGGTCAGGGTGATCGAGCCGCCGGCGTTGAGATGGTGCTGCGCCGCCAGTGCCAGCCGCACCTGGCCCAGCAGCTTGTCCTGCAGGCCGAGGTTGAACTGCGCCGGCGTCATGTCCTGCAGCGGACCGAAGTGCAGCTTGCCGGCGGTGGAAATCACCGCATCAACCGGACCGGTACGCGAGAACAGTTCGGCGACGCTGGCGTCGTCGGTCAGGTCCACCCGCAGTTCGCCGCTGCTGCGGCCGGCGGCGAGAATCTGATGCTGTTGGCCGAGCTGGCGGGCGACTGCCTGGCCGAGGGTGCCGCTGGCACCAACGAGGAGGATCTTCATGGCCGTTCCTTGCGTGAGGGAGTGAACGCAGTCTGCGCCGTCACAGCGGGGTTAGGTAAGCGGCGTATGCTTTGCAGATTCCTAACTCCGGATTAGCAATGGATACCCTTCGCTGCATGCAGGCTTTCGTCGCGGTAGCCGAGTGCGGCAGCTTTGCAGGGGCCGCTGAACAGTTGCAGGTCTCGGCGGTGATGGTCGGCAAGTACATCCAGCAGCTGGAGGCGCACCTGGGCACCGCGGTGCTGCAACGGAACACCCGCCGTCAGCGCCTGACCGAAGCCGGCAGCGCCTACCTGGCCGGGTGCCGGCAGGTGCTGGAGCAGGTGCAGCAGGCCGAGGCCGACGTGGCCGGCCTGCAGGTGCAACCGCGCGGGCTGCTGCGGGTCAGCGCACCCACCACCTGGGGCAGCTGCGTGCTGGCGCCACAACTGGCCGGCCTGCTGCGAGCGCAGCCGCAGTTGAACGTTGAACTGGATCTGAGCAACCGCCGTGTGGATCTGATCGAGGACGGCTTCGACGTGGCGATCCGGGTCGGGCCGCTGCCGTCGCAGGAGGTGGTGGCGCGGCCGCTGCCACCGTATGCGATGAGCCTGTGCGCGGCGCCGTCCTACCTGCGCCGGCGCGGCACGCCGCGTACGCCCGCCGATCTGGAAGGGCATGACTGCCTGAGCCATCTGGCCTGGCGCGGTGGCCACGGCTGGCAGCTGGCCAACGGTGAACAGGTGGACTGGGAAGCGCGCCTGACCTGCAATGATGGTGTTGCACTGCGCGAAGCCGCGGTGGCCGGAGCAGGGCTGGTGCTGCAGCCGACCGCACTGCTGGCCGGGGAGATTGCAGCCGGGCGGTTGAAGCCGCTGCTGCGCGACTACCTGCCCGAACCGCGGCCGATGCACCTGATCTACCTGCCCGACCGCAGGCCGCGCCCGCGGTTGCAGTGCTTCGTCGATTTCGTCATGACCACGTTGGCGCAATGAGCATCCACGCCATGCGTGGATGATGGTAGGTGCCGACCATTGGTCGGCACACATCGGGATCAATCATTCGCCGCAGACAGTTCCTGCCCACGCACCTGCGCGGCGCGCAGTGCCGTATCCACCAGGGCCTCGAAGCCTCCGGCCTGGAAGCTCTCGATCGCGGCCTGGGTGGTGCCGTTGGGCGAGGTCACGCGGCGGCGCAGTTCCGCCGGGCTTTCACCAGCCTCATCCAGCATGCGCGAGGCACCCAGCAGGGTCTGCACCACCAGCGTGCGCGCGGCGTCGGCCGGCAGGCCCTGGGCAATACCCGCCGCTTCCATCGCTTCGGCCAGCAGGAACACATAGGCCGGGCCGCTGCCGGAAACGGCAGTCACTGAATCCATCAGCCCCTCGCTGTCGATCCACACCGTGCGCCCGGCACTGGCCAGCACCTGCTCGGCCCGCGCGTGCTGCTGCGTGTCCACCGACGGTGTGGCGAACAGGCCGGTCACACCTGCGCCGAGCAGGGCAGGGGTGTTCGGCATCGCGCGCACCACTGCCAGGTCGCCCCCCAGCCAACGCTGCAGCTGCGCACTGGTGATGCCGGCGGCAATCGACACCACCAGCGGTCGGCTCGCCTGTGCCAGCGCCTGCAGAGACTGGCAGACCTCGCGCAGCACCTGCGGCTTCACCGCCAGCAGCCAGGTGCCACCCTGCGCGGCGGCATCGCTCGCGTTGTCATGCACCTGCACGCCGAAGTCGGCGGCCAGCGCCTGGCGCAGTTCGGCCACCGGTTCGGCGACGTGGATGTGCGCGGCCGGCACGCCCTGGCGGATCAGGCCGGCGATCAGGCTGCGCGCCATGTTGCCGCCGCCGATGAAGGTGATGGAATCAGCTGCCATGGAAATCTCCTTGAAATATCAGGCCGGGCGCGGGCGCGCGCCGAACAGGGCGGTGCCGATGCGCACCAGGGTGGCGCCCTCGGCGATGGCTTCGGCGTAGTCGCTGCTCATGCCCATCGACAGCGTGTCGATCTGCGCGTGCTGGGCAGCCAGCAACTGGAAAAGTGTGCGCATGCGCACGAATGCATCCCGACGGCGCTCGGCTTCGGGCCATGGCGCGGGAATCGCCATCAGTCCGCGCAGGCGCAGGGTGGGTTCGGCGGCAATCGCTGCGGCCAGTGCATCCACTTCTTCCGGCGCACAGCCGTGCTTGCTGGATTCGTCGTCGATGTTGACCTGGATCAGCACGTTCAGCGGGCCTCGCGAGGCCGGGCGATGGCGTGCCAGCGCGGTCACCAGCTTGGGGCGGTCCACGCTCTGCACCCAGTCGAAATGGCTGGCCACGGCCTCGGCCTTGTTCGACTGCAGGTGGCCGATCAGGTGCCATTCCAGCGCCAGGTGCTGCAGCGCCTGCATCTTGGCCAGTGCCTCCTGCACGTAGTTCTCGCCGAAGGCGTGCTGGCCCTGCGCGGCCAGCGCGGCCACGGCCTCGGCCGGCTGGGTCTTGGACACCGCCAGCAGGCGTGGGTCGGGCCTGCCAGCGGCCTCGGCGGCGGCATGCAGGTTGCTCAGGATCTGGGGCAGGGGAGTGGCCACGTAACGCGTTCCGTTGAATCAGGAGGCTATACTGCCGCCCGGGGAAAGATCCTTCCAGTCGAAGCCGTTATTGGGGAGTAGCCGCTCATGGATATCGCCGAACTGCTGGCGTTTTCCGTAAAGAACAAAGCGTCCGACCTGCACCTGTCCGCAGGCCTGCCGCCGATGATCCGCGTCGACGGCGACGTTCGCCGGATCAACATCCCAGCCCTGGACCACAAGCAGGTCCATGCGCTGGTGTACGACATCATGTCCGACAAGCAGCGCCGCGATTACGAGGAATTCCTCGAAGTGGACTTCTCCTTCGAGATTCCATCGCTGGCGCGCTTCCGAGTGAACGCGTTCAACCAGAACCGCGGTGCCGGTGCGGTGTTCCGTACCATTCCGTCCGAGGTGCTCACCCTCGAGGACCTGGCCTGCCCGCCGCTGTTCCGCGAAGTGATCCAGCAGCCGCAGGGCCTGATCCTGGTAACCGGCCCGACCGGTTCGGGCAAGTCGACCACGCTGGCGGCGATGATCGACTACATCAACAAGAACGAGTACGGCCACATCCTCACCGTCGAGGATCCGATCGAATTCGTGCATACCTCGCAGAAGTGCCTGATCAACCAGCGCGAAGTGCACCGCGACACGCATGGCTTCAATGAAGCACTGCGCTCGGCGCTGCGTGAGGACCCGGACATCATTCTGGTGGGCGAACTTCGTGACCTGGAAACCATCCGCCTGGCACTGACCGCAGCGGAAACCGGCCACCTGGTGTTCGGCACCCTGCATACCAGTTCGGCGGCCAAGACCATCGACCGCATCATCGACGTGTTCCCGGCCGGCGAAAAGCCGATGGTGCGCTCGATGCTGTCCGAGTCGTTGCGCGCGGTCATTTCGCAGGCGCTGCTGAAGAAGGTTGGCGGCGGTCGTACCGCAGCGTGGGAAATCATGGTCGGCACCCCGGCCATCCGCAACCTGATCCGCGAGGACAAGGTGGCGCAGATGTACTCGGCCATCCAGACTGGCCAGCAGTACGGCATGATGACCCTGGACCAGCACCTGCAGGACCTGGTCAAGCGCAGCCTGATCACCCGAAACCAGGCCCGTGAGTACGCCAAGGACAAGCGCCTGTTCGAGTAAGGCGGGGCAGTAACGGGGCAGCGTGCGCCAGTGCGCTGCTGTTCCCGTGTTGTTTCCTCCACCGACCGTTACCTGGTAAACCGCTTTCCGGGAGCCTGCCGTGAACACCACCGCGACCACCATCGATTTCACTTCGTTCCTCAAGCTGATGGCGCACCAGCGCGCCTCGGACCTGTTCATCACTGCGGGCATGCCGCCGGCGATGAAGGTCAACGGCAAGATCTCGCCGATCACGCAGACCCCGCTCACGCCGCAGCAGAGCCGCGACCTGGTCCTCAACGTGATGACCCCGGCGCAGCGCGAGGAATTCGAGAAGACCCACGAATGCAACTTCGCCATCGGCCTGTCCGGTGTCGGCCGCTTCCGCGTCAGCTGCTTCTACCAGCGCAACCAGGTCGGCATGGTGCTGCGTCGCATCGAGACGCGCATTCCGACGGTGGAAGAACTGAGCCTGCCGCCGATCATCAAGACGCTGGCGATGACCAAGCGCGGCATCATCCTGTTCGTCGGTGCCACCGGTACCGGTAAATCGACCTCGCTGGCGGCGATGATCGGTTACCGCAACCAGAACTCGACCGGCCACATCATCACCATCGAAGATCCGATTGAATTCGTGCACAAGCACGAGGGCTGCATCATCACCCAGCGCGAAGTCGGCATCGATACCGACAGCTGGGAAGCCGCGCTGAAGAACACCCTGCGCCAGGCGCCGGACGTGATCATGATTGGCGAGGTGCGTACCCGCGAAGGCATGGACCACGCCATCGCGTTCGCCGAAACCGGCCACCTGGTGCTGTGCACCCTGCATGCCAACAACGCCAACCAGGCGATGGACCGCATCGTCAATTTCTTCCCGGAAGACCGCCGCAACCAGCTGCTGATGGACCTGTCGCTGAATCTCAAGGGCGTGGTCGCGCAGCAGCTGGTGCCGTCGCCCGATGGCCGCTCGCGCAAGGTGGCGATGGAGATCCTGCTGGGCACGCCGCTGGTGCAGGACTACATCCGCGACGGCGAGATCCACAAGCTGAAGGAAGTGATGAAGGACTCGGTCCAGCTGGGCATGAAGACCTTCGACCAGAGCCTGTTCGAGCTGTACCAGGCCGGCGAGATCAGCTACGAGGACGCGCTGCGTTACGCCGATTCGCAGAACGAAGTGCGCCTGCGCATCAAGCTCAGCCAGGGCGGCGACGCACGCACGCTGTCACAGGGCCTGGATGGCGTGGAGATCTCCGAGATCCGGTGACCTGCGACTCTGTAGAGTCGACTGTCAGTCGACGCTCGCGCGCAGCGCGGGATTTTCCCGGCCGGTGAAAGAGCAGTCGACTAACAGTCGACTCTACCGGGCGCGTTGGCGATTGATGAATTCCAGTCATGACCAACTGCAATGCTGCCCATTCAATCGGCGGCCCCTGCAGGCGTATCGTCAGCGTTCCCCCTCTGGAGCACCACGATGCAGACACGTGAACTCGGCCGCAGCGGCCTGAAGGTTTCCGCCCTGGGCCTGGGTTGCATGGGCCTGACCCATGCCTATGGCCAGCCGGTCGAGCGCAGCCAGGGCATCGCCCTGCTGCACGCGGCCGTTGAACGCGGCGTGACCTTCTTCGACACCGCCGAAGTGTACGGCCCGTACACCAATGAAGACCTGCTCGGCGAGGCCCTGGCGCCTTACCGCGACAAGCTGGTGATCGCCACCAAGTTCGGCTTCAGGGATGCGCGGACCGATACCGGCCTGGACAGCCGCCCCGAGAACATCCGCGCGGTGGCCGAAGCCAGCCTCAAGCGTTTGCGCACCGACCATATCGACCTGTTCTACCAGCACCGTGTCGATCCGAACGTGCCCATCGAGGATGTGGCCGGCACCGTGCGCGACCTGATCGCCGAGGGCAAGGTCGCCCACTTCGGCCTGTCCGAGGCCAGCGCCACCACCGTGCGCCGTGCGCACGCGGTGCAGCCGGTGGCTGCCGTGCAGAGCGAGTATTCGCTGTGGTGGCGTGAACCGGAGCGCGAACTGCTGCCGGCCCTGCAGGAACTGGGCATCGGCTTCGTGCCGTTCAGTCCGCTCGGCCGTGGCTTCCTGACCGGCGCGATCAACGCCGACACCACCTTCGACGCCAACGATTTCCGCAATACCGTGCCGCGTTTCGAAGTGGAGGCGCGCCGCGCCAACCAGGCACTGGTGGATCGCATCAGCACGATTGCTGCCGCACGTGGCGCGACCCCGGCGCAGGTGGCGCTGGCCTGGCTGCTGGCGCAGGCGCCGTGGATCGTGCCGATTCCGGGCACCACCAAGATCCACCGCCTGGAAGAGAACCTGGGCGCGGCTGACCTGCAGCTGGCGCCGGAGGAACTGCAGCGCATCGCGCAGGCGCTGGATGAAGTGTCGATCGTCGGTGAGCGCTACAACGCCCAGCGTGCGGCCCAGGCCAAGGGCTGATCACCGGGTGCGGACCGAGGTGGGTGCGGACCGTTGGTCCGCACACCTCATCCAGCCATCGGCCCGCGCAGCGCGTCCAGCACCGTGCGCATCGCCACGGTGACGTGGCGGCGCGACGGGTAGTACGCGTAGTAGCCATCGAAGTGCGGGCACCAGTCGTCCAGTACCGACTGCAGGCGGCCATCGTTCAGCATCGGCTGCACCTGGTCTTCCGGCAGCCAGGCCAGTCCGCTGCCGGCCAGCGCAGCGGCGTGGGTCATGCCCATGGTGTTGAAGGTCCACTGGCCGCTCACGCGCACGCTCAGTTCGTTGCCGTCCTGGCCGAAATCCCACGGCATCAGCCCGCCATGCGTGGGCAGGCGCAGGGTCACGCAGTTGTGGTCTGCCAGCTCGTCCGGATGGCGTGGGACCACGTGCTGGCGGAAGTAGCCGGGTGCACCGACCACGCGCATGCGCAGCGGCGGGCTGATCGGCACGGCGACCATGTCGCGGGCCAGGCGTTCGCCGAGGCGGATGCCGATGTCGTAGCGCTCGGCCACGATGTCGGCCAGCCCATAGTCGGCGGCCAGTTCCACCTTCAAATCCGGATACTGCTGCAGCAGCGGCGCCAGCCGTGGCCACGCGATGTACTCGGCGGCATGGCCGGTGGCATTGATGCGGATGGTGCCGGCCGGGCGTTCACGGTATTCGGCCAGCGCGGCCAGTCCGTCCTCGATCTCGGCCAGGCGCGGGCGCAGGGTGTCGAGCAGGCGAGCACCGGCTTCGGTGGTGGACACGCTGCGGGTGGTGCGGGTCAGCAGGCGCACGCCCAGGCGCTGTTCCAGGCCGCGCATGGCATGGCTGAGCGCGGACTGGGACACGCCCAGCTGGGCGGCGGCCTTGGTGAAGCTGCCCTCGCGGGCAACGTGGACGAAGGCCTGCAGGTCGTTGAGGTTTTCGCGGGGCATGCTGGGATGATACGGCCGGGCTGCGCCCGGCACCTGCTTCAAGCCAAGGCAACGTCAACGTCAGATGCGTGCATTCCGTGGGATGGCGGGGTGGGTCCGGTTGAGGGGGACGCCGTAAATACCTCCATGTAGGCTCGGTCGCCGCATCCATGCGGCTCACGCCCCCTCAACCGGACCCACCCCACCTTCGACAGTTTCCCGTGAGCTGTTGGAACGGCATTCTGCTTTGGTGGGTGCCGACCGTTGGTCGGCACTGGGTCGGACGTGTGGGTATGTCGATTTCTGCGTCTGTGGTTCGTCGAATGAATGACTTCAACGGGAGCTGCACATGAGCACTGACACCAAGCCGAAAGGCCCGGCCTCGTACTTCCCCTCCATCGAGAAGACCTACGGGCAGCCGGTGACGCACTGGTTCGGGCTGCTGGCGGGGAAGAAGGGCCTGAAACACATGGAACTGGTCAGCTTCCTGAAAAGTGAGCATGGGCTGGGCCATGGCCATGCCAACGCACTGGTGGCGCATCACCTGGCCGGCAAGGGTTGAGCAGGCAACCCCGCGCTGAACGGTTGTCGGCAGCATCGTCCCAAGGGATGCAGGGGGCGGGCAGACTGGGCGTCCATCCCCAGGCAGGACGCTCGCATGCAGGTCACGCTGGAAGCGATCACTCCCGACAACTACGAGGCGGTGTGCGATCTCGAGGTCAGCGAGGCGCAGCAGGGTTTCGTGGCCAGCAATACCTGGTCGCTGGTGCAGGCGGCATTCCATCCCGGCTACCAGACCCGCGCCATCCGTGCCGATGGCGAGTGGGTCGGGTTCTTCATGTGGGTGCCGGAGACGCCGCAGCGGATGTCGATCTGGCGCTTCATGGTCGATCAACGCTGGCAGGGCCGTGGCATCGGTCGACGTGCGCTGGAACTGGCGCTGGCGCAGATCCGGGCCACGCCCGGGCTGGCCGAGATCGAGATCTGCTACAACCCGCGCAATCCGGTGGCCGGCGCCTTCTATGGCAGCTTCGGATTCGTCGAGACCGGGATGGACGACGATGGCGAGGACATGCTGGCCGTGCTGCCCATCGCAGTCCCGGAATAACCTGAATGGGCGAGGGTGGCTGAACGATTTCATCTGCAACTGTCATGCAGATCGTGTCTAATACCGCTCCCCACCTGCTGTTCCCCACCCGCATGTCCCTTCCCTCCCATGGCCCCGCGCCGTGCGACGACGCTGACGGCCACCTGGTCACCGCCGGTCCGCTGACCCCGCCGCCCGACAGCGCCGGCACCACCGCCGACGAAAAAGCGCTGCGCCACTCGATCGCCGAGGACGTGCAGGGCATGGTGCTGGCCACGATGGTGGCCTCGCTGGGCCTGGCCATCTTCGCCAAGGGCGGGCTGATGATCGGCGGCATGGCGGGCATGGCGTTCCTGCTGCACTACTCGATGGGCTGGAACTTCGGCCTGGTGTTCGTGCTGGTCAACCTGCCGTTCTACTGGGTGGCGCTGCGGCGCATGGGTTGGGAATTCACCCTGAAGACCTTCGCTGCGGTCACCGCCTGTGGCGTGTTGACCGACCTGCTGCCGCGCTGGATCGACTTCTCGCACATCAACCCGCTGTATTCGGCGATCGTCGGCGGTGCGTTGTCCGGCCTGGGCATCCTGTTCTTCATCCGCCACCGTGCCAGTCTCGGCGGCATCGGCATCCTGGCGGTGTACCTGCAGCGCACCCGTGGCTGGAGCGCGGGCAAGGTGCAGATGTCCTACGACGCCTGCCTGATGGTGGCCGCGTTCTTCGTGTTGTCGCCGTCGAAGGTGCTGTACTCGGCCATCGGCGCGGTGGTGCTCAGCCTGGTGCTGATGTTCAACCACCGCCCCGGCCGCTACATGGGCGTGTGACCGTTCAACGGGGTTGCCGGCCAGCGGCCGGCACTACCGGAACCCACGCGTGGCAAGGCCGGGCCATGCCCGGCGGATATCCATCAGCGGGCGGCGGCCTTCAGCCACGGCGGCGACAGCGTCAGCAGCCGCGCATGCACCGGGCAGTCCTCGGCATGCGCACCGGGCAGGTAGCCCAGGCTCATCAGGAACTCGCCGGTGATCTCGCCGCCGGTGAAGCGGAAGGTCTTCTTGAACAACTTCACCCAGTCGGCCTTGCTGCGCGGGTGGTGCGCATCCAGCCACGACGCGAAGCTGCCGTGGCTGGCCCGCAGCTGCTGGATCACCTGTGCGTTGTGGATCGCCGCCAGCACCTTCAGCCGGTTGCGGATGACGCCCGCGTCCGACAGCAGGCGCTCGATGTCCTGCTCGGCGTACGCCGCCACGCGGTCCACATCGAAGCCGTCATAGGCCGTGCGGAAGCCCTCGCGCTTCTTCAGGATCGTTTCCCAGCTCAGGCCGGCCTGGTTGATCTCCAGCACCAGCCGTTCGAACAGCTCGCGCTCGTCACGCTGCGGAAAGCCGTATTCGTTGGCGTGGTAGTAGTCGTGCACCGGATGGCCCGGGGCGATGAGGCAGTAGCCGCTCATGGGGAAGGCTCGTTGGATTCGGATTCGGGATCGATGGCCAGCGCAGGGTGCCCGCCGATGGACAGCATCGGCCAGCGCGGTGGCACGAGCGTGAGTTTGCCGTCACGCAGGGCCTGGTTGATCGCCTCGGCCTGGCCGCTGACGGTGCCGAACAGCGAACCGGCCCGGCGCCAGTGGGCATCCCTGCCACGTGCGTACAGCACGCAGTCCGGCCCACGGTGGGTGTACAGCTCGCACAGCAGCACTTCGCCAGTGCCATCGCCGTCCAGGTCGCGATGGACGATCAGGCAGTCGCGCTCGCTCTGGGCGCAGGATTCGCCATCGATCGCGCGCGTGGCCAGTGCCTGCCACCAATCGTCCGGTGGCGAGCTGGATCCCTTGGCCAGCTTCAACGCGCGCTGCAGGGCGACGACGTCCTGCGGCCCCTTGTCGAGGCGGTGGCCGTCATCCCAGCGCGAGGTACGTGCCAGCGCGGCAGCGATCACCTGTGGCGCGTTGGCATCGGCGGTGATGGCTGGATCACGCTGCAGCTCGCGCAGCGCCCGCACGCCGCGGTGGCCAAGATCGAAGCGCAGCACGTTGACGTCACTGCTGGTGATCGCGGGCGGGTCCGCACGCAGGCGCGCCAGCTGGCTGGACAGGGTCAGCCGCACCGGGTCCAGCAGCGGCGAGTTGCCCAGCAATGCCAGTGCCAGCACCGCCCAGCACATCCAGCGGTTGACCGGCTCCAGCATCTGCAACCAGCGGCGCTGCCGGCGCAGCACCGCCAGCGCGTAGCCCACGGCATAGCCGGCCACGGCCACTGCGACAAGTACCGCCCAGAACCGGTCCACGGTCCAGCCGTACTGCACCACGCGCAGCCCCAGTGCGTACAGCGCCAGTGCGGCGTAGACCGGCAGCGCCAGCAGGCTGGCTTCAACCAGCCGGCGCAGCAGCAGCGGGTAGGGGGCGCTGTCTTCCCCCTGCTGGTAGACCGCATTGGTGAACGTCACCAGCAGCAGCGACAGCACCAGCAGCAGGCCGGCGGCCGAGCGGGTCTTCCACAACGGTTCCAGCCCGGTAAGCGGCAGGCTCAGCACGAACAATACGGCGATGAACGAGAGCAGCGGCAACAGCCCACGGCAGATCGCGAACAGCACCTGGCGGGTGATCTGGATGGCGCGGTGCTGGGTGCGCCCGATCAGTACGCCGAACCCGGCCAGGCTGCCGGTGGCCAGTGCGATGAACGCGTCCTGCCGGAACAGGTCGCGGAAGACGGTCACGTCGAGCAGCTGGAACAGCGCCGACCACAGCCACAACAGCAGCCAGGTCAGCCCGGTGAACAGTGCCGCCAGGGCCAGGGTCAAACCATTCTGCCAGGCGCGCTCGAACAGCTCGGGGTAACTGGCACGCCAGTGCCCGTGCTGCAGCTGGAACTGCCACCAGGGCAGGACCACGAACACCGCAACGGCCATGCCCAGGGTCAACGGAAGCTGCAACGCGCCCGATTCCAGTGCGGTCTCGCCATTGAGGTTCCAGCCGATCCAGGCGGCCAGCGCCAGCACCACCGTCGAGCCGAGCACGGCCTGCAGCCACAGGCGGCGCTGGCCCAGCTCCACCAGGCTCAGCGCCACCGCGCTGGGAATGGCCAGCACCCAGGCGTACCAGCAGTAGCGCCAGCCGATATCGCGGAACGGCCACGCGTCGGACAGTTCCTGCGCGGCATACAGCATCAGGCCCTGCAGCAGGGCAAGCAGGACGATGGCGCTGCGTGCCGGCAGGGTCAGGGGCGTTGAAGACTGCATCGATGACCTTCCATGGCAAAGCACCATCCTAGCCCATCGCTGTTCGACGCCATCGCGCGACCATCCCGCCCCCAGCAGGTAGAATAGGGCCATGCCTGTAACGCCGACCTCCCTTGCCGATCACCTGCTCGTCGCGCTGCCGTCGCTGCTCGACGCGACCTTCGCCCGCAGCGTCGCGCTGATCTGCCAGCACGACGAGAACGGGGCGATGGGCGTGCTGGTCAACCAGCCTTCCGAGTACACGCTGGGTGAAGTGCTTGCACAGATGGACATCACCACCGGTGATGGCGACCTGCAGGCGCGCATGGTGCTCAACGGCGGCCCGGTGCATCCCGAGCGCGGCTTCGTCATCCATGACGACGCGCGGGCGTGGGATTCCAGCCTGACCGTGGGCGACGGCCTGTACCTGACCACCTCGCGCGACATCCTCGAAGCGATGGCGCGCGGCGAAGGCCCGGCCAATGCCGTGGTCACCCTCGGCTGTGCCGGTTGGGGCGCAGGGCAGCTGGAAAGCGAGCTGTCCGAGAACAGCTGGCTGACCGTGCCGGCCGATGCCGAGCTGGTGTTCCAGATGCCGCTGGAGCAGCGCTGGCAGGGTGCGGCCTCGCGCATCGGCGTGGACCTGTTCCGGCTGACCGACTACAGCGGCCATGTCTGAGCCCATCACGCCCGCGCCGGATTCTGCTGCCCCGGCGATCCGCCGTGATGGCACCGTTCTGGGTTTCGATGTCGGCTCGCGACGGATCGGCGTGGCCATCGGCAGTGCCTTCGCCGCGCATGCGCGCGCGGTGGCCGTGGTCGATGTGCACGGCAACGGCCCGGACTGGACCGCGATCGAACGCCTGCTCAAGGAATGGAAGCCCGACGGCCTGGTGGTCGGCGACCCGCTGACCCTGGACGGCCAGGACCAGCCCAACCGCAAGCGCGCGCAGGGCTTCGCCCGCCAGCTGCGGGAGCGCTTCAAGCTGCCGGTGGTGATGATCGACGAGCGTTCCAGCTCGGTCGAGGCCGCACGCCGCTTCGCCGTCGAGCGCGCCGAAGGGCGCAAGCGCCGCCGTGATGCGGCTGCCCTCGATGCCGTCGCCGCAGCGGTGATCATCGATCGCTGGCTGTCGTCGCCGGACGACGCCACCCCCATTCCCTGACTGCCCGACACCGCCATGACCGCCCAGCAAATCGATGCCTCCGGACGCCTGCGCCACCTGCTGACCCTGGAGGGCCTGCCGCGCGAAACGCTGCTGCAGCTGCTCGACCGCGCAGGGCAGATCCGCGATGCCGCAGTCGGCCGCGTCGGCAACAAGCGCCACGTGCTGGCCGGTTCGGCGGTGTGCACGCTGTTCTTCGAACCGTCCACGCGCACCCGCAGTTCGTTCCAGCTGGCCGCGCAGCGGCTGGGGGCGGACGTGCTGAATTTCGACGCCTCGACCTCCTCTACCCGCAAGGGTGAGACCGCCTGCGACACGCTTCGCAACCTGGAAGCGATGGGCGTGCGCGGCTTCGTGGTGCGCCACCCCGATGACGGCGCCGTGGCCGCACTGGCCGATGCGGCAGGCGAGGGCACCGCGCTGATCAATGCCGGTGACGGCCGCAGTTCGCACCCGACCCAGGGCCTGCTGGACATGCTGACCCTGCGCCAGGCCAAGGGCCCGGATTTCTCGAAGCTGAAAGTCGTGATCGTCGGCGACGTGAAGCACTCGCGCGTGGCCCGCACGGACCTGCATGCGCTGCGCACGCTGGGCGTGGGCGAGATCCGCGTGTGTGGCCCGCAGTCGCTGCTGCCGGACGACGAGACCCTGAAGGGCTGCGTGGTCGGCGATGATTTCGACGCGATGCTGGAAGGCGTCGACGCGCTGATGATGCTGCGCCTGCAGCGCGAGCGCATGGAAGAAGGCCTGGTGCCGTCGCTGGAGCAGTACCACGCGCAGTACGGCCTGACCAACGAACGCCTGGCGCGCGCGGGCAAGGATGCCGCGGTGCTGCACCCGGGCCCGATCAACCGCGGCGTGGAAGTGACCGACGAGGTGGCCGACGGCCCGCAGTCGTGGGTGCTGCGCCAGGTCGCCAACGGCGTCGCCGTGCGCATGGCCGTGCTGGAAACCCTGCTGGGCTGACCTGCCCTGGTGGGTGCCGACCGTTGGTCGGCACGGTTGATCTGTCCTCATCCGATCCGGTGGGTGCCGACCGTTGGTGGGCACGGTTGATCTGTCCTTATCCGATCCGGTGGGTGCCGACCGTTGGTCGGCACGGTTGATCTGTCCTTATCCGATCCGGTGGGTGCCGACCGTTGGTCGGCACTGAACCGTCAGTGCGGTGAAGTGCGGGCCTAGCCATTGAATGGTTCCGGGCCTACCTGTACTGACGTGATTGCCCGATAGAACCGGAGTAGCGGCAGGCGCACGCTTGGGCCCATGAGCCGCGCACGCCTACGCCTTGGCCGCCATTCCCGGATCGGACAATCCTACATCCTGACCACCGTCATCCAGGAGCGTCGACGCTACTTCGATGATGCCACTGCGGCACATGAGGTGATGGATGTGTTCCGTCGCATTGATGCTGAGGGCCTGACGCACTCACTTGCCTATGTGGTCATGCCGGACCACATCCATTGGCTTGTGGAGATCCGTGCGTTCTCGCTGGACTACATCATGCAACGCTTCAAATCGAGCAGTGCATTGCGGATCAACCGCATGCCGGGTAGGACAGGACCATTCTGGCAATCGAGCTATCACGATCACGCCATTCGTTCTGAAGAATCACTGTTTCGCCATGCGATGTACATCGTCGCCAACCCGGTCAGGGCGAACTTGGCGAGCTGCGTGGGAGAGTATCCGTATGCCTGGTGCCGATGGGAGATCGATGAGAGGTACCAGGCAATGGATTACCCCGAAGCGGAGAGGTAGTGCCGACCAACGGTCGGCACCCACCCATACCCAAGCCGACCAACGGTCGGCACCCACCCATACCCAAGCCGACCAACGGTCGGCACCCACCCATACCCAAGCCGACCAACGGTAGGCATCCACCAACAGGTGTTTCCCAGCAGAAGCTGTGGTTCAGCGCTTCTGCGCGAACAGCCATTCCCACATTGCCGGGTCGGCGTAGGTGGCGTCCCAGGCATTGTGGTTGCCTTCCGGGTATTCGGTGTAGCGCACGTCGCGTGCGGCGGCGCGCCGGAATGCGGCATGCAGTCTGCGGTCGTCGTCCGGCGGCACCACGTCATCCAGTGCGCCGTGGAAGATCCAGATCGGCGTGTGCTGCAGGCGCTGGGCAATCACCGCGTACGGGTCCGCTTCGTGCGCGACCTGCTCGACGAACAGGGTCGGGCGTACCGCACGCGGGGCGAGCACCGCGCCGCATACGGGGACGATCGCGGCAAAGCGGCGTGGGTCATCCAATGCGATGTTCCAGCTGCCATAGCCGCCCATCGACATGCCGGTCAGGTATTGCCGCGCCGGGTCGGCGCCGAATTCGGCGATCGTCGCGTCCAGCGCGGCCACTGCCGCACGGTTGTTGCGGCCGCTCCATTCCTCGTGGCCCGGCACCTGTGGGAACACCACCAGGGCGGGGAAATCGGGATGCGCGCGCAGGTAAGGCCCCAGCCCGGCGTGGGTCTGCTTGACGCCATCGGCGCCGCGCTCGCCCGAGCCGTGCAGGAACAGGACGACCGGAAGGTGGGTGGGAGCGGCGGCCTGCACGCCGGCCGGAATGAACACCTGGTAGTAAGCCGTTTGCCCGTCCACCTTCACCGCACGTGCTTCGAAGCGGCCACGCGCGCTGTCCGGCAGCGAAGTGCAACCGCTCATCATCAGAAGGGCCAGCAGTGGCAGCCAGCGCGACAGCAAACGGACCATGGGATTTTCCGAAGCGGCGAGATCGCCTGCATCGTAGTCCGCCGACGTCGGCCCGGCATCGTGCGCCGCGTCACTGCGGGCGCGGGAAGCTGGCGATGATCTCCAACTGCTCCTGTGCCTCGGCATTGCCTTCGGCGGCGGCGGCCTGCACCTGCGCAATGTCCGGGTGCAGGACCACCAGCAGTGGGTTCTCGCAGACCGGGCAGTCGTACTCGGTGGCGTCCTCGTCCAGTTCCATTTCCATGGCGCGCGAGCTGCCCTTCCATTCACAGGCCGGGCAGGTGTGCTGCTGGTCGCGCCAGCCGGGCTGGAAGTAGTTTTCGATTGTCGTTGCCATGGGGGGATCCAGTTGGGATCGGGTCAGAGCGCCGCGCAGCGGGGATCCGACCGTCGAGATGGTCAGTGCAGCAGCACCAGGGTGGCCAGGCCGAGGAAGGTGAAGAAGCCCATCGAATCGGTCACGGCGGTGAGGAAGATGCCGCTGGCCAGCGCCGGGTCGAAGCCGAAGCGCTTCAGCGTCAACGGCACCAGCACGCCGGCCAACGCAGCAAACAACAGGTTGCAGGTCAACGCGATGGCGATCACTGCCGACAACCCGGGCGAGTGGAACCAGGCGAGCACGATCAGGCCCAGCACCGAACCCAGCATCACGCCGTTCAACAGCGCGACCCGAACTTCCTTCCACAGCAGGGTGCGGGCGTTGGAGGCGCCGACCTGGCCCAGCGCCAGGCCGCGCACCATCAGTGCCAGCACCTGGGTGCCGGCGTTGCCGCCGAGGCCGGCGACGATCGGCATCAGCACCGCCAGCGCCACCAGTTTGTCGATGGTGCCTTCGAAGTGGCCGACCACGCTGGAGGCCAGGAAGGCCGTGCACAGGTTCACCGACAGCCACATCAGGCGGCGGCGCATCGCGCGCCAGACCGGGCTGAACAGATCTTCGTCCTCGTCCAGACCGGCGGCGCCCAGCGCCTGGTGCTCGGCCTGGCCGCGGATGATGTCGACCACGTCATCGATGGTGATGCGACCAATCAGGATGTTGTTGTCATCCACCACTGGCGCGGAGATCCAGTCATGGTCGGAGAACTGGCGGGCGACTTCCTGGTCGCTCTCGCCGACGTCGATGGCTGGCTGCTCGTCGTCGATCAGGCGATTGATCGGGGTGGTGTCCTCGTGGGTCACCAGTGCCGCCAGCGACACGCGGCCTAGGTACTGATGGCGGCGGCTGACCACGAACAGGTGGTCGGTGTGGTCGGGCAGTTCACCGCGCAGGCGCAGGTAGCGCAGCACGACGTCGACATTGACGTCGGCGCGCACGGTCACCACGTCCGGATTCATCAGGCGACCGGCGCTGTCCTCGGGATAGGACAGAACCTGTTCCAGGCGCTCGCGGTTCTCGCGGTCCATCGACTTGAGGACTTCGTCGATGACCGTGTCCGGCAGGTCTTCGACCAGGTCGGCCAGATCGTCGATGTCCAGGTCTTCGACCGCGGCGATGATCTCGTCCGGGTCCATGTCCGCGAGCAGGCTTTCGCGCACGTCGTCGCCGACGTGGACCAGCACCTCGCCGTCGTCTTCCGGATCAACCAGTCCCCACACCACCTCGCGCTTGCCCGGCGGCAACGATTCGAGCAGGTTGCCGATCTCGGCCGGGGCCAGGGTGTTGACCAGGCGACGCACCGGGCCCAGCCGGCCGCTGTCCAGTGCATCGGACAGCATCCGCAGTTGGCGCGCAGTCTTGTCGTGGCGTACAGCTTCAGCCATCGCAGCTCCCGCGGGGATAAGAAAAGCCGCGATCCCGGCAAGGATGCGGCAACAGGGGTGTTCAGCGCGTCATTATCGCAAGGCGATGTTTCAACGCATAGCCGCCGGATGGCGGGAGTGACGGGCGCTGGCCGGCAACCTCTTGGTCTTCGATGGGGAGGCTGCCGGCCAGCGGCCGGCACTACCCTTGGCGCTCAGGGCGTATCCGCCACCAGTGCCAGCCAGCGTTCGATCGCGCGGCGGTCGCGCGCGGCCAGCAGCTTCGGTGCGCGCGCGCGCAGCATGGCCAGGTCGGCCTCGCGGACCGCGCGGCGTACTTCCAGCAGCGTGCCCGGGTGCAGGCTGAACTCGGTCAGGCCCAGTGCCAGCAACAGCGGGGTCATCCGCGCATCGCCGGCCATCTCGCCACAGACCGCCACCGGGATGCGGTGGCGCGCGCCGGTCTCGATCACCATCTGCAGCAGCCGCAGCACCGCCGGGTGCAACGGCGAATACAGCTCGCCCAGTGCTTCATTGTTGCGGTCGGCCGCCAGCAGGTACTGCACCAGGTCGTTGGTGCCGATCGACAGGAAATCGACCAGGTCGATGAAGCTTTCCAGCGCCAGCGCCGCAGCAGGGACTTCGATCATCGCGCCCAGTGGCACGTGGTCGGACACCATGTGGCCTTCGCCGCGCAGCTGTTCGGTCAGCTTGAGCATGCGGCGGCGCACTGCCAGCAGTTCCTCCCGGGTGCTGACCATCGGCACCAGCACCCGCAGCTTGCCGTAGGCCGAGGCGCGCAGGATCGCGCGCAGCTGGGTGTCGGCTACCTTCGGCCGTGCCAGCGACAGGCGTACGCCGCGAAGGCCGAGCGCCGGGTTTTCTTCGTTGCTCAGGGTCAGGCCGGTGCGGTCGGCCTTGTCCGCGCCCAGATCGAGGGTGCGGATGGTCACCGGTCGCCCGCTCATGCCCAGTGCCGCATCGCGGTAGGTCTGGAACTGTTCTTCTTCATCCGGCAGCTCGTTGCGCTGCAGGAACAGGAATTCGGTGCGGTACAGGCCCAGGCCGTGGGCGCCCAACGCATGCGCCTGGGTCACGTCCTCCAGCGACTCGGCATTGGCCAGCAGGGCGATGTCGACCTGGTCGCGGGTGCGGCTGGGCTTGCTGCGCAGGCGGCCGAGCTCGCGCTGTTCGCGCGCGTGTTCCTTCAGTCGTGCGCGGTAGTCGCGCAGATTGTCGGCCTGTGGATTGGCGGTGATGCTGCCGTCGGCGCCGTCGATGATCAGCACGTCGCCATCGGCGATGCGGCTGAGCAGCTGCGGCACGTTGACGATCAAGGGCAGGTGCAGGCTGCGCGCAAGGATCGCGCTGTGCGAGAGCGCGCTGCCGGCGGCGGTGACGATGCCGACCACGCCTTGCGCCTGCAGCTGTGCCAGTTCGGAGGGCGCGATGTTGTCGCAGACCAGGATCTCGCCGGCCAGGCCTTTCACCGCTGGCGGGCGTTCGGGCTGCAGGAAGGCATGGATGCGGCCGATCACATGGTCGAGGTCGTCCATGCGGCTCTTCAGGTAAGCATCGTCCATGCCGTCGAAGACCTTGGCCAGGCGGTCGCGCTGCAGGCGCAACGCATAGCCGGCGCTGTACGGTCCGCTGCGGATCAGTTCGTCCAGCCCATACAGCAGCTCGGGATCGTCCAGCAGCAGCGCATGCAGGTCGAGGAACTCACCCACTTCCTGGTTCAGCGCTCCATGCAGGCGCTGGCGCAGCTCGTGCATCTCCGAGCGCGCGGCGTCCACCGCGCGATGCAGGCACGCCAGCTCGGCCTCGACCTGGTGGGCGGCAACGCGCTGCTCGGCCACTTCCAGTGCATGCGGCAGGCGCACGCGGGCGCGGCCCATTGCCGTGCCGCGGGCGGCACCATGCCCGGCCAGCAGCAGTACCGGCCGCTGGCCGGAAGGGGGTTGGCCGGCGCGTGCGCGTGGCACGCTCAGCTGTCCTCGTCGAAACGGCGTTCGAACAGGCCGACCACCGCCTCCATCGCGGCGGCTTCGTCCTCGCCGTTGATCCGCACGGTGACCGGGGTGCCCTGGCCGGCGGCCAGCAGCATCACGCCCATGATGCTCTTGGCGTTGATCTCACGGCCTTTGGCGGCCATGGTCACGTTGCAGCGGAACGGCGCCAGGGTCTGCACCAGCTTGGCGGTGGCCCGGGCATGCAGGCCCAGGCGGTTGCTCACGGTGAGTTCTCGTTCAAGCATCGTCGACTATCGCTCCATTACGGGTACCCGCCGCGGCTGTGGCGGGCAGTTGATCCAGTCCCTGTTCCGGATAATTCATCACCCGCAGCAACATCGGCAGGCTCAGCGCCGACACCCGGCGAACCGGGGTCCCCAGCCGGGCCAGCTGCCCGGCAAGGTTGGCAGGGCTGGCGCCGTACAGGTCGGTCAGGATCAGCACACCATCACCCCCGTCAACCCGCCGCAGGGCGGCCGAGGCGAGCGGGAGCAGGGCGTCCAGGTCTGCGTCGAACGGTACTTCGAAAGCTTCGGTTTTCAGCGGCAACTGCCGCAGGAGCCGGGTCGCCACGTCAAGCAGGGCGGTCCCGACCCCAGGATGTGTTACGAGGAGAATGCCACAGGTCATTACTGCACGTTAACAGGTCAAGGTGAATTGGCGATAGCAGCAGGAGAGGGGCACTGTGTCCCGTATTCAGCGTTGCTCCCAGGGGAGGCCTTTTCCGTTGAGAAAGAGATCCGACCCCATCCGTTTTTCGATGCCTGACAGCGATTCATCCACGCATGACGTGGATCCAACGTGTCGACCAGGGTCGACACACCCACCAACAGCAGCAGAAATCTGTCAGAGGTGGGGCGGTGTGGGTCTGCAGGACCGTTGGCGCCATGGATGGCGCCATCGAGCCCCCAGGGGGGAGGGCGCTTTGCTTGCGAAGCACTGCTTCGCAAGCGCCCGAACGCCCAGCCGCCAGCGGCTGGGCCGGACCGCGGAGCGGGGTTCACGGCGTGTCCTGCAGACCCACACCGCCCCGCCATCCCACGGAATGCCGCTTCTGCTGTTGCTGTTGCTGTTGCCGGCCAGCGGCCGGCACTACCGGCGGGTGCCGGGCGCAGCCCGGCCGACCCCCCTCAATCCTGTTCGCGGTGGTACGTCGCCACGTCTTCCCAGCCCATCTCGCGGGCATGCCGGGCCAAACGCTCGGCCAGGAACACCGACCGGTGCTTGCCGCCGGTGCAGCCGAACGCCACGGTCACATAGCTGCGGGTGCCATCACTCAGCTTCGGCAGCCAGGTATCGAGGAAGTCCATCAGCTGGGCCAGGTAGCGCTGCACGTCCGGCTGCGCTTCCAGGTAGTCGCGTACACCCGGTTCGCGACCGCTGAGCGCGCGCAGGTCCGGGTCCCAGTGCGGATTGGGCAGCACCCGCGCATCGAACACGAAGTCCGCCTCGGCCGGCACGCCGCGCTTGTAGGCGAACGATTCAAACAGCAGCGACAGGCCGGTGGCATGGTCCATCGTGAACTCGGTGATGATCCGCCGCCGCAGCTGATGCACGTTGAGGCTGCTGGTGTCGATCACCGCATCGGCCTCGCGGCGCAGCGGTGCGGTCAACTCGCGTTCGCGGGCGATGGCTTCAGGCAGCGACAGGCCCAGCTGGCTCAGCGGATGGCGGCGGCGGGTGTCGGCGTAGCGCTTGAGCAGCGTCTCGTCGCTGGCTTCGAAGAACAGCACCTTCACGTCCACGCCGGCGTCGGCCGCCAGCTGCCGCCAGTCGCCCAGCTGGCTCAGGTCGGCCTGGCCGCGAACGTCGATGCCTACGGCCAGACGCCGTGGTGCGCTGCCGTCGTGGTTGGCCAGCAGGCTGCGCACGAAGTCGGGCAGCAGATTGATCGGCAGGTTGTCCGAGCAGTAGTAATCCTGGTCCTCGAAGGTCTTCAGGGCGACGGATTTACCCGAGCCGGACAGGCCGCTGACGATGATCAGGGTCGGGGCGGAGGGGGTGACGGTGCTCATGGACAGGCTCTTCGAAGGGCAGGGAAATCAGGGTGTTCGCCGTTCCAGCAGGTTGCTGTGACGGGCGATGAACATGGCTGCCGGGTCGATGCCCTTGGTGCGCAGGATGTGCAGGCGGGTGGCCGCCTCGGTCAGCACGGCCAGGTTGCGGCCGGGCATCACCGGCAGGGTGATCAGCGGTACGTCCAGGTCCAGCACATGGCGGGTGCCCGAATCGCCGGTCAGGCGCTCGTAGCCATGCGGGGTGGGTTCGGTCATCGGCTTGGTCAGGTGGACGATAAGCCGAAGGTACTTGTTCTTCTTTACAGCCGTGTCGCCGAACATCTCGCGCACGTTCAACACGCCCAGGCCGCGCACTTCCAGCAGGTCCTGCAGCAGCTCCGGGCAGGTGCCATCGAGTACATCGGGCGCGATCTGGGTGAATTCGGGGGCATCGTCGGCCACCAGGCGATGGCCACGGCTGAGCAGTTCCAGCGCCAGTTCGCTCTTGCCGGATCCCGCTTCGCCGGTGATCAGCACGCCGATGGAATAGATCTCCATGAACACGCCATGCAGGATCACCCGCGGCGCCAGCGTCCGCGCCAGGTGGTAGGACAGGTGGTTGAGCAGTTCGTGGCCGCGCTTGGGCGACAGCCACAATGGCGTGCCGGATTCGTCCGCGGCAGCGCGCAGGTCTTCCGGGCAGGCCTGGTTGCGGGTCAGCACCAGCGCCAGCGGGTGCGACTGCATGATCTTTTCGATGGTCTCCCAACGCTGGCGCGGTTCCAGCGCATCCAGCCAGGACAGTTCCTCGGTGCCCAGGATCTGCACCTTGTTGGGATAGATGGCATTGAGGTAGCCGGCCAGCGAGGGGCGCCGCGAGACCGTGTTGCCGGCCTCCAGCTCGCGCTTCTCGCCGGACTTGCCGGCAGCCCAGCGCAGTCCCAGCCGCTCGCGCTGCTGTTCGAACAGTTCACGGGCGGTGATGCTGGTATTCATGCGGCACTCGCAGGTGGGGTCATGTCCAGCGCCTCGCGCAGCGCCCGGGCATCGCCCGCCTCGCGTAGGGCCTGGCGGATGTCCGGCGCCGAGAACAGCTCGGCCAGCTCGGACAGCAGCATCAGGTGCTGGTGGGTGTAGTGGGCGGGGACGGCCATCGCGAACACCAGGTCCACCGGCTCCTCGCCACCGAAATCGACCGGGGTGGCCAACCGCAGCAGGGCGCCGCGGGGGCGGTCCAGGGTTGGCGCGCGGCCGTGGGGAATGGCGATGCCGTGGCCGATGGCGGTGCTGCCCAGCGCTTCGCGCTGGCACAGGTTCAGATAGATCTGTTCGGCGTTGGCCTGGCGGCAGGCCAGCAACCCGGCGGCGGCCTGCAGGACGCTGTCACGGTCGGTGGCCGTGCAGAGCTGGGTCTGCACGGCCGCCAGGAGGTCAGTCAGGGGCATGTCTGCGGGGAACGGTGGCGATCAGCCACCATTGTCGCCCACCGGCAGCGGTGCGTGCTGCTGTTTTTTCTCCTTGTGCTTGATCACCAGACGGTCAAGCTTGTCCGCAAGCAGGTCGATCGCGGCATACATGGTCTGGGCATTGGCCTCGGCGTGCAGGGTCTGGCCGGGAATGTTGAGGCTGGCGTCGACGTGGTGTTCGGTCTTCTGCAGCTTGAGGGTCACCCGCGCTTCGCAGTGCTGGTCGAAGTGCTTTCCGATCCGGGCCAGCTTCTCCTCAACATAGGACTGCAGGGCCGGGGTGACTTCGACATCTTTGCCAAACGTTTCGATGCGCATCGGGTTTCTCCTGTGTTCGGATGTGCCAATGAACCTCTCCGCCGGGCGCGGCGGCGCGTCAAGCGATTCTGACCCTTTCGTGCGAGGCGGAAATGTTCATGGCTTCACGATACTTCGCCACGGTGCGTCGCGCTACTGGAATTCCCGACGATTTGAGCAGGTCAGCCAGCTTGGCGTCAGAAAGCGGCTTGCGCGGGTTCTCGTCGTCGATCAGGCGCCGGATCATCGCCTGGATGGCGGTGCTGGACGCCTCGCCACCGCTCTCGGTATCGATGCCCGAGGCGAAGAAGGCGCGCAGCGGCAGGGTGCCTCGCGGGGTACGCACGTGCTTGCGGGCGATCGCGCGCGAGACCGTGGATTCGTGCAGGCCGAGCTCGGCGGCGATCTCGCGCAGGGTCAGTGGACGCAGCGCCTGCTCGCCGAATTCGAGGAAGCCGGCCTGCTGCAGGATCAGGCTGCGCACGACGCGCAGCAGGGTGTCACCACGCTGCTGCAGCCCTTTCAGCAGCCAGCGCGCTTCCTGCAGCTGGGCACGCAGGTAGCCGGCATCGGCGTCGCCACAACGTCGGATCAGCTGTTCGTAGCCGCGGTGGATCACCACCTTCGGCCCGGCATGCGCGGCCAGTGCAGCCCGCCACACGCCGTTCTGCCGCCACACCACCACGTCCGGCACCACATAGGTGTCCTGCGACAGCGGCGCGATCTGCGTGCCCGGGCGCGGGTCCAGCGAGCGCAGCAGCGCCACGGCAGTCTCGACCTCGTCCAGCGGCAGCTTCAACTCATGGGCGAGCCCGGCGACGCCGCTGCGCGGCAAACGTTCCAAGGGTCCTGCGGCAATCTGTCGCGCCAGGAGCAGGCCGGGCGTGTCGCCGGCCAGCACATCCAGCTGCAGCAGCAGGCATTCGCCCAGCGTGCGTGCAGCCACACCCACCGGATCGAAGCGCTGGATGCGATGCAGCACGGCGAGGATCTCGTCCTCGTCGGCGTGGATCGCCGGCAACAGGGTTTCAGCGATGGTGGCCAGCGGCTCGCGCAGGTAACCATCGTCGTCCAGTGCATCGATCAGCGCGGCACCGATGCTGCGATCACGCGAGGACAGATGCGACAGATGCAGCTGCCACAGCAGATGGTCGGCCAGTGTTTCGGTTTCGGCTACGCGCTCGGCAGCGCTGCCGTTGTCGTCGTCATCATCGAAGCTGCCACCGCTGCCGGTCGTCGTCCAGTCCAGTTCGGTCGGCGCCCAGTCGTCGCCCTCATCGCTGCGCTCTGCAGGCGCTTCGTTGTCGTTGCCATCGCTGCCTTCATTGGCGGCGCTGCTGTCGTTGCTGTCGGCCCAGTCCAGCAGTGGGTTGCTTTCCACTGCCTGCGCGATCTCCAGCTCCAGTTCGGTGGCCGACATCTGCAGCAGCTTGATCGCCTGCTGCAACTGGGGCGTGAGCACCAGTTGCTGTCCCAACGATGTCTGCAGCCGAGTCTTCATGCCTGTGCCGAAAGGAAGGAAAGGGACCCGGCGACTGCTTCACAGCTTGAAGGAATCCCCGAGGTAGACGCGACGTACATCGGCGTTGTCCAGGATCGCCTCCGGCGAACCCTGGGCCAGCACGCTGCCCTCGGCGAGGATATACGCGCGGTCGCAGATACCCAAGGTCTCGCGCACGTTGTGGTCGGTGATCAGCACGCCGATGCCACGCTGCTTGAGGTGGGTGACGATGCGCTGGATCTCGCCGACCGAAATCGGGTCGACACCGGCGAACGGTTCGTCGAGCAGGATCAGGCGCGGCTGTGCGGCCAGTGCGCGGGCGATCTCGCAGCGGCGGCGTTCGCCACCGGACAGGCTGGCGCCGAGCTGGTCGGCGACATGGCCCAGCTGCAGTTCGTCGAGCAGGCCGTTCAATTCGCGCTCGCGACCGGCCGAGTCCAGGTCCTCGCGCAGTTCCAGCACCAGGCGGATGTTGTCGGCCACGGTAAGCTTGCGGAACACCGACGGTTCCTGCGGCAGGTAGCCCACCCCCTGCTTGGCGCGGGTGTACATCGGGTCGCCGGTGATGTCCTTGCCGTCGAGCACGATGCTGCCGGCATCGGCGGCCACCAGACCGACGATCATGTAGAAACAGGTGGTCTTGCCGGCACCGTTGGGGCCGAGCAGGCCGACCACTTCACCCGCATCGAGGGTCAGCCCGAAGTCCTTGACCACTTCGCGCTGCTTGTACTTTTTGCGCAGGCCCTTGGCGACGAGCATTACTTCCTGCTCCCGGCCGGCTGTGCCGGCGTGGTGGCCTTGGGCTGTGCCGCAGGCGCGGCCGGGGTCTTGTTCTTCGGCGGGATGACGGTACGCACGCGGCTGCCGTCACCACCGGAGTTCATCTCGCCGGTGCGGGTGTTGTAGACCATGCGCTGGCCGGCATTGGTGCCGCGCGCGCTGGTGACCTTGTAGTTGCCGGTCAGGGTGATGATCTCGGTCTTGATGTCGTAGTCGATGCGATCAGCCAGCGCATCCATCCAGGTGCCGTCATCAAGCTGCTGCTTCATCTTGGCCTGCTTGCCGGTGAACACCACGCGCACGGCCTCGCCGTCCTTGAGGTAGATCTCGGCCTCGGACGAACGCAGGTCCAGCGTGCCCTGGGTGATGATCACGCCCTGCGACAGCACGGTCTTGCCGTCGCCGGTGAGCATGCCGGACTGGGCGCCGGAATCGATGTGCATGTCTTCGTTGCGGTCGGTGGACTTGGCGAAGGCGGCGCTGGGGACAAGAAGACCGAGCGCGAGTACGGCGGCAAAGGGAATCTTCATCGGGGTCCGTTCTACCGGTGGGGGCCTGCCGGGCGGGCCGGGGGCGGAGGGTGGGGCTGCCGGCCCTGCGCCTGTCCGGAGACGTCGCGGGCTGGCGGCGGAATCAGCGTTTGGGCGTGTAACGGCCCTTGGACTGGCTGAGGAAATGATACGTGTTGTTCTTCGAATCCACTTCGAAGCCGACGCCGGACTGTTCCATGCCCGGGCGGGTCATTGTCACCAGGGCGTCGGTACGGGCGCGGTTCTCCTTCGGGAACACGTCCAGGTGGTCGGTGCGGAAGGTGGTCGGCACCACACCCGGGCCCGCCGGGCTGTCGCCGGCAACCTTGCCGCGCAGCTTCATCTCGTCGCCCTTGGCGCTGAGCCAGCCGGTCTCGGCACGCAGCGTCCAGTGCTTGCCATCCTTGTCCGGCATCTCAAACAGCGGGGTGGCGATGTTGATGGTCTGGTCGCCGCGCTGGCGCTCCAGCCGCGGTGCGCGCAGGGTGGTCGATTCCTTGCCGTGCTCATCCAGGGCAACGATCTGGAAGTCATGCAGGATGTAATCCACGCCGATTTCCTGGCCCCCCGTGGCTGGACCCTTGTCGCGGTTGCGCAGCGCCGCCCAGCTGCTCAGCAGCGCGGCCAGCAGCAGGCTGATGCCGAGCGCGGTGCGCCAATTCAAGGTGGGCAGGTTCATGCGCCAAACCTCGCCAGCACCGCATCCGCGCGGCCCTGGGCGGCCAGCAGGATGTCGCACAGCTCGCGCGCGGCGCCACGGCCACCCTCGGCGCGGGTCTGCCAATGCACGCGTTCGGCGATCCACGGATGGGCATTGGCCGGGGCCACCGCAAGGCCGACCGCACCCAGCGGCGCCAGATCGGGCAGGTCATCGCCCATGAACGCCACCTGTTCCAGGCCGATCCCGTGCTGCGCACACAGCGCCTGCACGCTGGCCAGCTTGTCGCCCACGGCGATCTGGGTGTCGATGCCGAGGTCGGCGCCGCGCTTGAGCGCGGACTGGCTGTTGCGCGCGGTGATCAGCACGGGGTGGATACCGTGCTGCTGCAGCAGTTTCAGGCCCAGGCCATCCTGCACGAAGTACGCTTTGCTCTCGTTGCCGTCCTTGTCGTAGTACAGCCGACCGTCGGTGAGGGTGCCGTCCACGTCGAAGCAGGCCAGGCGGATCTGGGCCGCAGCGGCATGCAGGTGGGCGGGGAAGGCGGGCAGGGGGGACCAGGGCATCAGGGCGGCAGGCTCGTTATGGGCGGGTGCGGCGTTACAGACTGAATGGGGTCTACGGACTGTCGGTTAAACCACCCGGGCCCGCAACAGGTCATGAATGTTCAGCGCGCCAACCGCGCGGCCCTGGCCATCAACCACGATCAGGCCGGTGATCTTGTGGGTCTCCATCAGGCGGGCGGCCTCGACCGCCAGCTGGTCGGCGCCGATGGTGCGCGGGTTGCGGGTCATCACGTCGGCGATCTTCGCCGTGCGCACATCCAGCGCGCTGTCCAGCGCACGGCGCAGGTCGCCGTCGGTGAACAGCCCGATCAGCACGCCGTCGGCGTCAACCACGGCGGTCATGCCCAGCCGCTTGCGGCTCATTTCCACCAGCGCCTCGCTGAGGCTGGCGTCGGCGCCCACGCTGGGCAGGTCGTCGCCGGTGTGCATGACGTCGGTGATGTGCAGCAGCAGGCGACGGCCGAGGCTGCCGGCCGGGTGCGAGCGGGCGAAGTCATCGGCGGTGAAGCCACGTGCATCGAGCAGGGCCACGGCCAGTGCATCGCCCATCGCCAGCGAGGCGGTGGTGCTGGAAGTGGGTGCCAGCGCCAGCGGGCAGGCCTCGGCCGGCACGCTCACATCCAGATGGATGTCGGCGGCGGCGGCCAGGCTGGACTGCGGGCGGCCGGTCATGGAGATCAGCAGGTTGCCCTGGCGCTTGAGCACCGGCAGCAGCATCAGCACCTCGTCCGATTCGCCCGAGTAGGACAGGGCCAGCACGACGTCGTCCTCGGTGATCATGCCCAGGTCGCCGTGGCCGGCTTCACCGGGGTGCACGTAGAACGCCGGCGTACCGGTAGAGGCCAGGGTGGCGGCGATCTTGCGCGCGATATGCCCGGACTTGCCCATGCCGGTGGCAACCACCCGACCGCGGCTGGCCAGGATCGCCTGGCAGGCCTGCTGGAAGGCCTCGCCGAGGCGGTCGGCCACGGCATCCAGGGCCTGCCGCTCGATCTCGAACACGCGGCGGCCACTGGCAACCAGGCCGGCAGGGTCGACGGAACGGGGGGGCAACAGGGATTCGGCCATGCGGACGCCACGCAGCGGAAGTAGAATGGACCCACATTTTATTAGGAAAGCCCGTTGGACGCCGACACCATCCGCAATCTGATCGAAACCGGCCTGCCTGGCGCCCGCGCCGACGTGCAGGGCGACGATGGCGTGCATTTCGAAGCGACCGTGGTCTGCGAGGCCTTCGCCGGCAAGATGCCGCTGGCCCGCCACCGCATGGTGTATGCCACCCTGGGTGACCTGATGGGCGGCGCGATCCACGCGCTGGCGCTGAAAACCGTGACCCCGGCCGAAGCCGGCTGAACCGCAGAAGATCCCGAATACATGGCCAAGATCGTTGTGACCGGCGGCGCTGCGCTGCACGGTGAAGTGAGCATCTCCGGCGCCAAGAACGCCGTCCTCCCCATTCTCTGCGCGACCCTGCTGGCCGATGCGCCGGTGGAGATCACCAACGTGCCGCACCTGCACGACGTGGTCACCACGGTGAAGCTGCTCGGCGAGCTGGGCGCCAAGGTCACCATCGACCAGGGCACGCTGTCGCGCGGCAGCGCGATCGTGGTCGACCCGCGTCCGGTCAACCAGCACGTCGCACCGTATGAGCTGGTCAAGACCATGCGCGCCTCGATCCTGGTGCTGGGCCCGCTGCTGGCCCGCTTCGGCGCCGCCGAAGTGTCGCTGCCGGGCGGCTGCGCGATCGGCTCGCGACCGGTCGACCAGCACATCAAGGGCCTGCAGGCGCTGGGCGCCGAGATCGTGGTCGAGAACGGCTTCATCAAGGCCAGCGCCAAGCGCCTGAAGGGGGGGCACTTCACCTTCGACATGGTCAGCGTCACCGGCACCGAGAACGTGCTGATGGGCGCGGTGCTGGCTGAAGGGACCACCGTCCTCGACAACTGCGCGATGGAACCGGAAGTGACCGACCTGGCGCACTGCCTGATCGCGCTGGGCGCGAAGATCGAAGGCCTGGGCACCGCCCGCCTGGTGATCGAGGGCGTCGAGCGCCTGTCCGGTGGCCGCCACGAAGTGCTGCCCGACCGCATCGAGACCGGCACCTTCCTGGTGGCCGCAGCGATGACCGGTGGCAAGGTCACGGTCAACCGTGCGCGCCCGAACACCATGGACGCGGTGCTGTCCAAGCTGGTCGAGGCCGGTGCGAAGATCGAGACCACCGACGACAGCATCACCCTGGACATGCAGGGCAGGCGTCCGAAGGCGGTCAACCTGACCACCGCGCCGTACCCGGCATTCCCGACCGACATGCAGGCGCAGTTCATGGCGCTCAACTGCGTGGCCGATGGCGTGGGCGTGATCAACGAAACGATCTTCGAGAACCGTTTCATGCACGTCAACGAACTGCTGCGCCTGGGCGCGGACATCCAGGTTGAAGGCCACACCGCCATCGTGCGTGGCAGCGAGCACCTGAGCGGCGCACCGGTGATGGCGACCGACCTGCGTGCGTCAGCCTCGCTGATCCTGGCCGGCCTGATGGCCAGCGGCGATACCACCATCGACCGCATCTACCACCTTGATCGTGGCTACGAGAACATCGAAGAGAAGCTGTCTTCGCTCGGCGCCACCATCCGGCGCGTGCCATGATCCTGCGCGGCAAGTTCAGCCCGCGTCGCAAGGCGCTGCTGGCCCTGGTGCTGATCGTGCTGGCGTGGCTGGGCTATGCCTGGTACGCCAACATCGCGATCACCCAGGGCATCGAGCAGAAGGACATGGACTGGAACGGCGACGGCACGGTCACGCGTGACGAGATCATCGAGTCGTTCTATGCGGTCGCGGTGAACGACAGCCAGGACGGCAACCGTCATTGCCGCACCTTTGTCTGGCGCAGCACCGGCGAGCAGATCCGCGTGGACTGCCGCACCGAGTTCAAGCCGGCGGCGGCCGAGGAAAAGAAGTAAGAAAAAACGCCCGCGAAAGCGGGCGTTTTCTTTTCGCGGGGCCCGGGGTCGGGTCCCTTTCCATCGGAAAGGGCTCCGACCCCGGCACTCAGTTCATCGCCTTGATGGTCAGGTCCAGCGCATCGCGGCCGCTCTCACGCTGCAGCATGCGCGCCGGCACCGGGAAGTCCGGCACGATCCAGGCGATCAGCTCCTTGTTGCCATCGTCGCGCGAGACCTTGGTGGCCTCGTAACTCTTGCCGGCCACGGTGATCGATTCCTTGCCGATCACGCGGTAGGTCATGTTCTTGATCCGGCCTTCGTCCACCATGCGATAGGTCAGCGGCTTGCCGGCGGCCAGGTCACGGGCGATCGCCAGGTTGATCAGCAGCGCGTCCATGTCGCCTGCTTTCAGCGCGATGGGGCCCGCACGGTCCGGCTTGATGTCGCCGGTCCAGGTGGCCTGGTTGCTGGTCCAGTTGTAGTTGGCCTGCACGTTGCGCTTCTTCACCAGCAGTGCCGAACGGTCCTGGCTGCTGAGCGGGCGCAGCTGGCCACGCACTTCCTCGAACACCGTGCTCTGGCTGAGGTCGGCCAGCTGGTTCTTCACCTGCAGGCTGTAGCGCCATTTGTTGCTGCCTTCGCTGGCCAGGGTCATGGTGCCGTTTGCCTGCATGCCCATGTAGCTGGCCAGGTAATCCGCCTTGAACGGTTCCAGCGCCATGGCCGGCAGGCTGGCCACGGTCAGGGCAGCGGCTGCGATCCAGGTGAGGGGGCGGGTCAGGGTATTCATGCTCAGACTCCTTGGTATTCGATCAGGCGCAGGTCGACGCGGTCTTCGCCGTCTTCGCGTTGCAGGATGCGCACCGGGGTGGGAACACCGTTGGCGATCCAGAGAATGGTTTCGTTTCTGCCACCGTTGGTCCGGTAGACCCGCAGCGCGTTGTAGGACAGGTCGCCGACCTCGACGTTCTCGGTCTGCGGCGCGGCCTGGTAGTCGTGTTCGCGGACCTTGCCCATGTCCACGTAGCGGTAATGCATGGTGGCGCCCGGACGCGCATCGCGCATGATCGCCAGGTTGATCAGCAGCGCGCTCTGGTCGCCGGCCCGCAGCGGAATCGGCTGCGCGCGCTCCTTCTTGACGTCGCCGGTCCATTGCGCGGTGCCGGCCTGCCAGTTGTAAGTGCCCACGGCCTTCTTGCCCAGGAACAGGCCCTTGCGCACCGTGCTCTGGCTGAGCGGTGCGTAGACGCCACTGCGCTCCTCGAACACCGTGCTCTGCTCGATGTTCAGGCCGAGCACGCTGGCAAAGCCGCGGCGGCCGACCACCTGCATATCCACGCGCCACTGGCTGCCGCCGGTGTGGGTGACCTGCATGCTGGCATCACCCGCTTCCTTGCCCTTGTAGAAGGCCTGGTAGGTGGCGGTGAACGGCTGCAGCGGCGGCGGCTCCCAGGCCAGTGCCGGCAACAGCGGCACACTGGGCTCGTTCGGTGGCAGCGCAGCGGGTGTGGGCGGCGGGGAAGCCGCAGGCGGCTGCGCCTGGCCCCAGCCCACAGCGGGAAGCACGGCAAGCGACAACAGCAGTGAAGTGGACAGCAGCGTCGTGGTCTTCATGGAGGACAGGAACCGCGGGAGGGGGCAGGATGCCAGCCCCGCAGTCAGCGGGGCGTGTGCAAGAGCGTTACCGGTTCAGGTTTCCGGCGGAATCTAGGGCCAAGGGGCTAAACAGGGGGTGACCGTCCAGCCAGGGCTGACCCTCCCGTTCAGCCAGGCGGCCCTCGCACAGCAGCTGCAGTGTGGCGATCAGCAGCGGATGCTCCACCGCAAGCACGCGTGCGGCCAGCGCCTGCGCGTCATCGCCGGGCCGCACCGGCACGCGGGCCTGCGCCAGCACCGCGCCGGCATCCAGTTCGGGGACCACCAGGTGCACGCTGGCGCCATGCTCGGCGTCACCGGCCTGCAGCGCCCGCGCGTGGGTGTCCAGGCCCTTGTGCAGCGGCAGCAGCGACGGGTGGATGTTGACCAGGCGGCCATCGAAACGCTGCACGAAGGCCGGACCAAGGATGCGCATGTAGCCGGCACAGACGATCCAGTCCGGCTGTACCGCGGCAAGCGCATTGCCGAGCGCCTGCTCGTAGCTGGCGCGGTCGCTGAATTCCTTCGGTGCATGCGCCCAGCGCAGGCCGGCATCGACACGCAGCAGGGCCTCTGCGGCGGGGCGGTCGGAGAACACGCCGACCACCTCGGCCGACAGGCGGCCGCTGCCGATCGCGTCGAGGATGGCCTGCAGGTTGCTGCCGCGGCCCGAGGCGAGCACGGCGATGCGGGTTGGGGCGGTCATTGCAGGGAACTCCGGCGGATCAGAGGCCAGGTCAGCAGGCTGCCGACGGTCGCCATCAGCATGTCGGCATGCGCATCCCACATGTCACCCTGCTGGCCGTTGTAGGCTTCGGCGGCATCCGGCGACAGCGCCAGCGCGATGGCCCATTCGAACCATTCGTAGACCAGGCTGGCACACATCACCGTCATCACCGCCAGGGTGAAGGCCTGGCCCAGGCGCAGCGCCGGCCACGCATGACGGGCCAGCTGCAGCAGTGCGGGGGTGAAGCAGACGCCGAACAGGAAGTGGATGAGGCGGTCGAAATGGTTGCGCTGCCAGCCGAAGGCCGCATTCGGCGACCAGCCGGTCAGCATCTGCGCCCAGGCGTCGTAGGGCACGTTGGAATACAGCCAGCGCGCCGCCACGCAGTGCAGGGCGATGAAGCCGCAGATGGCGATGAAGGCGCCGTTGCCCAGCCAGCCGCCGCGGCGGTCAACCCACAGCAGGGCGGCCAGACCGACCACGGTCAGCGTGCTGTGCAGGGCCTGCTCGATGGGCCACAGCGGGTGGATCCAGCTGATCGCGAAGACCGCCAGTACGGCGGCGAAAGCCCACTTCTTCGGGACCGGGAAGCGGCGGGTGGTGGGCGAATCAGACGTCGGGAGGGCAGGCGCGGACATGGGAAATCGATCAGATGAGGACGGGGCGTCTGCCGGCAGGTTCAGGCACTGAGGTGATCACCGCGGTCGAACAGCGCAGCCATTTCCGGCTTGGACAGGAACACCCAGGCATAGGCGGCCAACGCCATGCCCAGTGGTCCAGCCAGCACGCCCAGCCACGCCGCGCGCTGGCACCAGGCCAGCCCGGTGCGATGTGACAGCTGGCGCGCGGTGTGCAGCTGCACGAACCCCAGCACGGCGGCCAGCACGGCGATGGACGCATAGACCGTGGTCAGCATCCAGGCATCCTCCAACCCGCGCGACTGGGCCACCCAGCCGCTGAGGCCGAGGAACGCCACCGCGGCGACCCAGTGGAAACCGGCCAGGGCGTAGAACAGCACTCTCAGTGTCTGCAGATGGCTGGTCAGCTGCAGCTGCGCCAGGGTCTGATGCGGCAGCGGCGGTGGATTGCCGGAGGCGGTCATGCGGTCGCGGCGGGAAGGTCGAAGGCGGCCTTGACCTGCGGGCGCAGCAGGGTGATCAGGCTGAACACCCCCAGCACCGTGCCGACCGGCGTGAACAGGCAAGCCAGGCCAGCCGCGATCAGGCACAGCAGATGGCGACGGCGGCGGGACAGGCAGCGGCCGGCATAGGCCACGAACGCGCCCAGCGTGATGCCACCGAACACGACGACGCAGCCGAGAACGGTGAACACCCAGCCCATCAGGCGCTGTTCCTCCAGCGAGGAGGGCTCGCCGCCGGACTTCATCGGCAGGCTGCCGGTCAACGCGGCGATGCCGATCACGATGTGCAGGATGAAGATCAGCGAGAACAGCACGATCAGGCCACCGACCACGTAGTGTGCGATGGCCAGCATGCGCAGGTGGTCGGCATCCTGCGCGCTGAACGGCGGTACCGTCGCCAGCGGCGGCGGCACGGGGGCGGGCGACAAAGGGGGCGTTGCGTCCATGCGGGGCTCCTGGGTTGCCGGCGTCAGCCGATGTGGACGCGTTCGGCGCCTTCGGCGGTGACCACCTGGCCGATGGTCCAGTGCTCCAGGCCCTGCGCCTTGACTGCATCGGAAACGGCAGCCACCTGGTCCGCTGCGACGATCAGCACGAAGCCGATGCCGCAGTTGAAGGTGCGCCACATCTCGCTGTCGGCCACCGCGCCTTCCTTCTGCAGCCACCGGAACACCGGCGGCAGGGCCCATGACGACGCCTGGATGTCCAGGCCGAGGCCGTCGGGCACTACGCGGATGATGTTCTCGGTCAGGCCGCCGCCGGTGATGTGGGCCATGCCATGGATGGCCTCGCCGTGCGACTTCAGCAGCGACAGGATCGGCTTCACATAGAGGCGGGTCGGTGCCATCAGCGCATCGACCAGCTTCACGCCGCCTTCCAGCTCCAGATCGGCCGGGCGACCGGCGCGGTCGTAGATGCGGCGCACCAGCGAGTAGCCGTTGGAGTGCGGGCCGGAGGAGGCGATGCCGATCAGCACGTCGCCGGCGGCCACGCTGGCGCCGTCCTTCAGCTCGCTCTTCTCCACCGCGGCGACCGTGAAGCCGGCCAGGTCGTATTCGCCGGGGGCGTACATGTCGGGCATTTCAGCGGTTTCGCCGCCGATCAGCGCACAGCCGGCCTCGGTGCAGCCGTTGGCGATGCCGCCCACGACCGCTGCGGCGGTGTCGATGTCCAGCTTGCCGGTGGCGAAGTAGTCCAGGAAGAACAGCGGTTCGGCGCCCTGCACCAGCACGTCGTTCACGCACATGGCGACCAGGTCGATGCCGATCGTATCGTGGCGGTTCAGCTGGTGGGCCAGCTTCAGCTTGGTGCCCACGCCGTCGGTACCCGACACCAGCACCGGCTCGCGGTACTTGTTGGACAGGTCGAACAGGGCACCGAAGCCACCCAGGCCGCCCATCACTTCCGGGCGGAAGCTGCGCTTGACCAGGGGCTTGATCCGCTCGACCAGCGCATTGCCGGCGTCGATGTCGACCCCCGCGTCACGATAGGTGAGGGGGGAGGGGGCGGAAGACGGGGTGTTGGTCACGGGCGTCGGCGCTGGCAGGGGTTGAACGGGCGATTTTAACAGGCCGCATTGGCGCAAAGGCCGTATTCGGGCAACAATTCCCCCGGATACGTCGAGCCAATGGATGTCCTGATGCGCCGCAGCCTGATTCTGACCCTGCTCCTTGCGCTGAGCCTGCCGGTGGCCACGATGGCCCAGAGCGGCCTTCGCACCGAGGGTGATGTCGCCACCGCCAGTGGCGCGTACGAGGCCGAAGTGCCCGTCAACAGCCAAGCCGAGGCCGATCGCAACGGCGCCCTGGCCCGCGCCCTGAGCGTGGTACTGGGCAAGCTGTCCGGCGACCGCAGCGTGATGTCCCGCCCCGGCGTGGTGCAGGCGCTGCGCAACGCCAAGGACTACGTGGCCAGCTACGACTACAAGCAGGACCAGAGCGTGGGCGCCAGTGGCGCCCCCAGCTTCCGTACCCTGCTGGTGGCCCGCTTCCGCGAGGATGATGTCGACTCGCTGGTGTCGGCGCTGGGCCTGCCGCTGTGGCCGCAGCCGCGACCGAAGCCGGTGCTGTGGCTGGCTGTCGACGATGGCAGTGGCCCGCGCCTGGTCAGCGTGCAGCAGGCCAACGCCGCCCGGCCGTTGCTGAACCGCGCCATCGAGCGGGGCTACAAGCTGGGTCTGCCCAGTGGTGGCGCCGCCGAACAGGCGCTGGCGGGTGCGATCTGGCGCCAGGACAGTGCCGCCGTGGCCCGTGCCTCCTCGCGCTACTCGCCGCCGATGCAGCTGATCGGCAAGTTGTACCGCGCCAATGGCGGCTGGCAGGCGGACTGGGTGTTCGTCGACAACGGCCGTGAACTGAACAAGTGGACCAGCAAGGACGCCAACGCCATGCGCGCGATGGCGGCCGGTGCCGACGGCGCCGCCGATGCGCTGGTCAAACGCTATGCCAAGGCCGGCGCCGCCGTCGGTCAGGCCGGGACCTACCGTGTGGTGGTCACCGGCATCAACAGCGCCGACGACTACCTGCGTCTGGCCGCCGGCCTGCGCGAGGTGCCGGTGGTGCGCAATGTCACCCCCCTGCATGCCTCGGCTGGCCAGCTGGAGCTGAACCTGGAGATGACCACCGGCCTGGCCGGCTTCAACCGCATGCTGGGCGACAACGGCGTGCTGGTGCCGAGCGCTCCGCTGCCGGCCCTGCCCGCTCCGATCGACGACACCACCGGTACCCCGGTGGCCGCCCCGGTCAGCAACGAGTACCGCCTGCGATGACTCTGACCCCGGAAGCGGAAATCGCGCAGTTCCTGCGCCGCCTGAAATACATCCTGTTCGCCGGCCTGATCGGCTGGGTGGTGTGGCTGCTGGCGCCGATCCTGACCCCGTTCGTGCTGGCGCTGGCGCTGGCCTGGCTGGGTGACCCGCTGGTGGACCGCATCGAGGCCACCGGCCGCTCGCGCATGACCGGCGTAGTGCTGGTGTTTGCGGCGATGGTGCTGGTGATCGTGGCGCTGCTGCTGGTGCTGGTACCGATGATCGAGCGCCAGATCACCACCCTGATCGCGGTTGCCCCGCAGGCACAGGCGTGGCTGATGGAGAAGGGGATTCCCTGGTTCGAGCAGAAGACCGGCCTGGAAGTGATGCAGTGGCTGGACCCGGACCGCCTGATCGAATGGGTGCGCAGCCACTGGCAGCAGGCCGGCGGCTTCGCCACCACGTTCATGGGCTACGTCTCGCGCTCCGGCTTCGCGATGGTGACCTGGGTGGTCAACATCCTGTTGCTGCCGATCCTGGCGTTCTACTTCCTGCGTGATTGGGACAAGCTGGTTGAGCGCGTGGCGTCGGTGATTCCGCGCAACCACATTGGCACCATCAGCGCGTTGGCGCGTGAGTCCAACGAGGTGCTGGGTGCGTTCATCCGCGGCCAGTTCCTGGTGATGCTGGCACTGGGCGTGATCTATGCCGGCGGCCTGTCGCTGGTCGGCCTCAAGCTGGGCCTGCTGATCGGCCTGATTGCCGGTCTGATCAGTTTCATCCCGTACCTGGGCGCGACCACCGGCGTGCTGATGGCGGTGATCGCCGCGCTGGTGCAGGCACAGGGCTTCGACCTGAAGCTGCTGATCCTGGTCGGCGTGGTGTTCACCGTGGGCCAGCTGCTGGAGAGCTACGTACTGACCCCACGCATCGTCGGCGACAAGATCGGCCTGCACCCGGTGGCGGTGATCTTCGCGGTGATGGCCGGCGGCCAGCTGTTCGGCTTCCTCGGCATGCTGCTGGCGCTGCCGGTGGCGGCGGTGACCAACGTGCTGCTGCGCTACGCGCACCAGCGTTACCGCCAGAGCGAGCTGTACGTGGGCGAGAAGCCGGCAATCGTGCTTGACGGCGTGGTCGATGCGCCCCATATCATCGTTCCGAACGAAAAAGGCCCCGACCTGAAGTGATGGGTGTGCCGCAACTGCCGCTGGCCCTGCATTACCCGCGGGACCAGCGCCTGGAGACCTTCATCGGCGCGCCGGATGGCGCGCTGGCGCAGCTGCGCGCGATCGCGGTGGGTGCCAGCCACGATTGGGTCTACCTGGAAGGTGCGGCGGGCACGGGCAAGACCCACCAGGCGCTGGCGATGTGTTCCAGCGCCGAGCAGGCAGGGCGCCTGCCGACCTATGTGCCGCTGGCCAGTGCGGCCGGCCGCGTGCGTGCGGCGCTGGATGGGCTGGAAGCGCGCGAGCTGGTGGCGCTGGACGGCCTGGACGAGGTTGCCGGCAACCGCGACGACGAGATCGCGCTGTTCGATTTCCACAACCGCGCGCGCGCTGCAGGCGTGACCGTGCTGTACACGGCGCAGAAGGCGCCGGAAGTGCTGGGCCTGGTGCTGCCGGATCTGCGTTCACGGCTGGGCCAGTGCGTGCGCGTGCTGCTGCAGCCGCTGGATGAGGAGGGGCGGGCAGCGGTGCTGCGCGAGCGCGCGCTGCGGCGTGGGCTGGCGATCGACGAGGCATCCATCGAGTGGCTGCTGTCGCACACCGGGCGCGAGCTGGGTGGGTTGATCACGCTGCTGGACTGGCTGGACCGCGAGTCGCTGGCGGCGAAGCGGCGGATCACCGTGCCGTTCCTGCGCCAGGTGCTGGAAGAAGGCCGGCCCCGCTACTGAGGGTGGGTTTGTTTGCAGGGCTGCGCCCTGCACCCGCAGAAGCAACGTCAACGTCAAAAGCTGGCTATCCGTGGGGATGGCGGGGTGGATCCGGTTGCGGGGGACGCTGCAAGTACGTCCATGTAAGCTCGGTCGCCGCATCCATGCGGCTCACGCCCCCGCAACCGGATCCACCCCGCCTTCGACAGTTGGCCGCGATCTGCCGGGACTGCGTACTGCACTGCTGACTGCTGACTGCTGTTGTTGGGTGTCGACCTTGGTCGTCACCAGAGCAAGCGCAGCGAAGCGACCCGCTTTTGCTTTTCTTTTTTCTTTTCCGTGGCTGGACGCCCACGGAAACTGTCAGAGGCCGGGCGGGGTGGGTTCGCGGGGGTGTCCGCGGCATGGATGCCGCGGCCAAGCCCCCAGGGACGGGTCCACGGCGTCCCCCGCGAACCCACACCGCCCGGCCAAGCACAGCTGTTGATTTGAGCGACCAGCCACGAGGGGCTCAGCCGTTCGCCGCCAACTCAGCATCCAGCGCACGAAGCCGATCCACGGTGCCGACATCGGTCCAGCGCCCCCGATGGTGCTGTCCCGTCATCAACCCCTGCGCCATGAAATGCTTCTGCAGCGGCACCACCGAGAACTTCGGCGGCAGCCGCTCGCTGCCCGGCGCCTCGCCGATCACCGTGCGCCAGTCGGCCACGATCGAAGGACGGTACACGCCGATGCCGGCATAGGTCAGGCACGGTCCTTCGCGATCGTGGTGCAGCACCCCCTGCGTATCGAGGCGGTAGTCACCGTCCGCGTGCTGAACCGGATTGTCGACCAGCACCAGGTGCGCCTGGCCCCGCGGCTCGCGCGGCAGCGTGGCGAAATCGAAATCGGTCCAGATGTCGCCGTTCACCACCAGGAACGGGGCATCGCCCAGCACCGGCAGGGCGTTGAGGATGCCACCGCCGGTCTCCAGCGGGGTCGCTCCTTCGTACAGGAAATGCAGGTGCAGGCCCCATTGGCTGCCATCGCCCAGCGTCGCCGGGAACTGTTCGGCCAGCCATGCGGTGTTGACCACCACCTCGCGCACGCCGAGTGCGGCCAGGCGTTCCAGGTGCCAGACGATCAACGGCTTGCCAGCCACTTCCAGCAGCGGCTTGGGCGTGTGCAGGGTCAGCGGGCGCATGCGCTCGCCGAGGCCGGCGGCAAAGACCAGCGCCTTCATCGGGCCACGCGCATCGGTGCACCCAGCTCGGCCAGCGCCGGCTTGATGCGCTCGTCCAGCAGCTGCTGCAGCGGTGCCAGTTCCCGATAGCGCGGCAGTACTTCATCCAGATAGGTGATGAAGCGCGGTGCGTCGTCGAGGTAATGGCCCTTGTTGTCGCGGTAACGCAGCCGGCAGAACAGGCCCAGGATCTTCACGTGGCGCTGGATGCCCATCCAGTCGGCATCGCGCAGGAAGGTGGCGCGGTCGGGCACCGGCAGACCGGCGTCGCGGGCGCGCTCGTGATACTGCGCCAGCCACTCGTCCACACGCTCCAGCGGCCAGCTAAGGAACGCGTCCTTGAACAGGCTCATCGCGTCGTAGGCGATCGGGCCGCGCACCAGGTCCTGGAAATCCAGCACTGCGGGACCATTTTCGACCGGCATCAGATTGCGCGGCATGTAATCGCGGTGGGTCATCAGCTGGGCCTGGCCCAGCGCGTTGTCCATCAAGCGGCGGTGTACCAGCTGCAGCCCTTCGATCTCGCCGCAGTCCAGCTCCAGGTTCAGGTGGCGCTGCAGGAACCATTCATCGAACAGGCCGGCATCGCGCTGCAGCAGCGCCTCGCCGAACTGGCCGAAGTCGGCCGGCACCGGGATCGCCTGCAGGCGCAGCAGCTGTTCGATCGAACGACCGAACCATTCATCGGCATTGCGCTCGTCGAGGATCCTGGCCAGGGTCGGGCCGCCGAGATCTTCCAGCAGCAGGAAGCCGGCATCCAGATCCTGCGCCAGCAGCGCGGGCACGCGCAGGCCGTTGTCGTGCAGCAGGCCGCGCATGCGCAGCCACGGCCGCGGATCTTCCAGTCCCGGCGGTGCATCCATCACGATGTGGCTGCCACCGGTGCTGGTGGTACGCCAGTAGCTGCGCATGCCGGCATCGACCGAGGCGCGTTCGACCACCGCGCTGGCATCATCGAGCTGGGTACGGGCCCACTGCAGGCGCTGCGCGCTGCGCTGGGGATCGGAGGCGGGTTCGGTCATGCAGGCATATCCGGGCGCGCCGGGCGCGCCAACGTCGGGAACAGGAAGGGAAGGAGGGACGGGGTCAGCGACGGCCGCTGAACAGGCGCAGCACGGCCAGCACGGCCACCGCACCCACTACCGCACCGAGGAAACCGGCCGGCTCACCGGGGGCGTACCAGCCCATGTACTGGCCGAACCAGCCGGCCACCAGGGCGCCAAGGATGCCCAGCACGATGGTCAGCAGGCAGCCCATGCGGTTGTTGCCGGGCATGAAGAAACGCCCGAGCAGGCCGACGAAGAAGCCGACCAGGATGATGTAGAGCCAGCTGCTGCTGCCGAACAGACCATTCATGCGCGCGATTTCCGCCAAGGGTGGACGCAGCCTAGCAAGGCCAGGCTGCGTCCGTCACGGGTGCCGGATCAGCAGCAGCCGTGGTCGCCGTGGCGGGTGCCGCTGTCGGCAGCCACCGGCGAACCGCTGGTCTCGCCGCGCAGGCTGGCCGCGTAGTGCTCGCTGATCACCTTGGACACGCAGGCGGTGACCTTCTTGCCCATCGGGATGTGCAGGAACTCGTTCGGGCCGTGCGCATTGGAGTGCGGGCCGAGCACACCGGTGATCATGAACTGCGCGCCCGGGAACTTCTCGCCCAGCATGCCCATGAACGGGATCGAGCCGCCTTCGCCCATGTACATCGCCGGCTTGCCGAAGAAGGCCTGGCTGGCGTCGTCGATGGCCTGGGTCAGCCACGGCGCCATGGCCGGGGCGTTCCAGCCGGTGGAGGCCTTTTCCAGGTCCAGGGTGACCTGCGCGCCGTTCGGCGGGTCGCGCAGCAGCGCTTCCTTCAGCAGCTCGCCGCAGGTCTTGCCATCGGCCGTCGGCGGCAGGCGCAGCGACAGCTTCACCGAGGTCTGTGGGCGCAGCACGTTGCCGGCCGATTCCAGCGGCGGCATGCCACCGACGCCGGTGACCGACAGCGCCGGGCGCCAGGTGCGGTTGAGCACCAGCTCGGTGAGGTCCTCGTTCATCGGGCGCAGGCCGTCGACCATCGGGAACTTCTCGAAGATCTCGGTATCCACCACTTCGGCGGCGCGCTTGGCCTGTTCCAGGCGTTCGGCCGGGATCTCGACGTTCATGCCGTCGATCAGGATGCGGCCGGTCTCCTGGTCCTCGATGCGCGAAAGGATCTGGCGCAGCAGGCGGAAGCTGGACGGGATCACGCCGGAGGCATCGCCGGAATGCACGCCTTCGTTGAGCACCTTCACGGTGAAATTGCCGCCGGTCAGGCCGCGCAGCGAGGTGGTGCACCACAACTGGTCGTAGTTGGCGCAGCCCGAATCCAGGCAGACCACCAGCGACGGCTTGCCGATGCGGTCGGCGAGGTGGTCGACATAGGCTGGCAGGTCGTAGCTGCCCGACTCTTCACAGGCTTCGATCAGCACCACGCAGCGGGCGTGCGGCAGGCCTTGGGCCTGCAACGCCAGCACGGCGGCCAGCGAGCCGAAGATGGCGTAGCCGTCATCGGCGCCGCCGCGGCCATACAGCTTGTCGCCGCGCAGGACCGGGGTCCACGGGCCGAGGTCGTCGTCCCAGCCGGTCATTTCCGGCTGCTTGTCCAGGTGGCCGTAGAGCAGGATGGTGTCGTCGCCGGTCTCGGCGCCGGTGGCCGGAATTTCCAGGAAGATCAGCGGGGTACGGCCTTCCAGGCGCACCACTTCAACCTTCAGGCCGGGCAGCTGCTGGGCCCTGGCCCAGTTCTCCATCAGCGTGACCGCCTGTTCCATGTAGCCGTTCTGCACCCAATTGGCGTCGAACATCGGCGACTTGTTGGGAATGCGGATGTAGTCGACCAACTGCGGGACGATCTCGCTGTCCCACTTGTCATTGACGAATTGGCCGAGCTTGGCGCTGTCCATCTGAAACTCCGGTTGCATGGGCTGATCCGGCCATTCTACGCCTGTGCCACGGGTAGGGTTTTTCCTACATCACGTCGGGTATTTGGCTGGCTTACGGAAATCCGGGAAACCGATAGGCTGTGTGCATGTGGTGACGGACACTGTTCCTACCGACGGGATTGCCGGTCGGGGCGGCCAGAATCACAAGGAGATACACGTTGTGCCTTGGTTTGTCGTGTTGAGGGCACTGGTGCTGGTCATGGGGATCGCTGGGGCGCATGCCGCCGAACCGATCGACATCAACCGCGCCGATGCCCAGGCGCTGCAGCAGGGATTGACGATGGTCGGAGCCGCCAAGGCCGAGGCGATCGTCGAGCACCGGCGCAGACACGGCCCGTTTCATCGCGTCGAGGACCTGACGCAGGTGAAGGGGATAGGGAAAGCAATCGTCGAGCGGAATCGACAGCGGATCACCGTAGGCAACAGGTTGTTGCCGGCGGATCCGGTACCCGGATCGGTACCGGTGCGAACCGTACCGAGGCGCTGATAGCAGGAATCGTCGGAACCGGCAGGAAGCTGGTTCAGCGGTCACGGACAGGACGGCCGTGACCACCGACCGCCGCAGGACGCGGCACCAATCACCAGGATGGTGGCATCACAGACCTGTGGAAGGGGCTGAGATACAAACAGGACAGACGCGGCCGCGTGCAGGATGCAACGCTACCCCCACAGCGCAGGATGCGAGGGGGCGGCAGCAGGCCGACAAGGACGTAACGATTGCCCGGTACGACACATGGCTGTGTCGCCGGGCAGTTTCATTTCCGGCGCCTGGTTTTGCCGCGGCCACCACGGGCCGATGGTGTACGGTGGCCGCACCGCATGGAAAGGACCCCCGCTGGATGCTCCCGCTCCGCCCCACCACCCTGATGCTCGCCCTTGCACTGGCCCTGCCGCTGCTGGCCCATGCCGCTGCGCCGACAGCGGCTGGCAAGCCCACGGCTGCCGCAGCCAGCAGCGCTGAAGTGCGCGGGCCGACCGACCTCAAGCCGGGCGAATACCTCTGGCATCCGGAAATCTCGCCGACCGGTCCGATCGTGCTAGTGGTCAGCCTCGATGAGCAGCGCGCCTACGTCTACCGCAACGGCATTGCCATCGGCCTGACCACGATCAGCTCGGGCAAGGCCGGGCACGAGACGCCAACCGGCGTGTTTACCATCCTGCAGAAGGACAAGGACCACAGGTCCAACCTCTACAACAGCGCGCCGATGCCGTACATGCAGCGGCTGACCTGGGACGGCATCGCCCTGCATGGCGGCAGCCTGCCCGGGCATCCCGCCTCGCACGGCTGCGTGCGCCTGCCGCAGGCCTTCGCGCAGAAGCTGTTCAGCGAAACCCAGCGCGGCGATACCGTGGTCGTGGCCGATGCCAAGAGCTCACCGATGACCCTGGCCTATCCGTCGGTGCTGGCGCCGGTGAACGCGCGTGGCCAGGCGCTGCCGGAGGCCGAGGGCGGAGCCCCGGCACAGGCTTGGTGGGACGACAGCGCGGCGCCGGCCGGGCAGGTCGGCATCCTGGTCAGCCTGCACGACCAGCGCCTGTACGTGCTGCGCGATGGCGTGATGATCGGCGAGTCGCCGCTGAAGGCTGACGCCCTGCCGGCGTTCCAGGGCACCACGCTGTTCGTGATGGGGCAGGGTTACAGCGACACCCCCAGCCCGCTGGACGTGAACCAGCGTCTGCACCAGTGGACGGCCTACCCGTTGCTGGGCCAGGACCGTGCCCAGGCCACGCCGGACCTGCTGGCCACGCCCTCGCTGCCGATGGCGCTGCCGGCCGATTTCGCCCGCCAGCTGTACCAGGTGCTGGTGCCGGGCACGACCCTGCTGGTGACCTCGCTGCCGGCGGTCCGCCCAAGCCCGGCTGAATCCGGAATGCAGCCGGTCTTGGAATCCGAGCCGCCAGGGTCCACCCTCAAGAGCAACTGAGTGCCCTCGTTGTGCCCATGACTGCATCCCGCCTGTGCCGGCTGGCCGCGTTCGGCCTGCTGGCGACCTCGGCCAGCGCCCCGGCGCTGGCACAGACGCCCGCCCTTGCCACCAGCGCCGATGATCTGGCTGCCCTGCTGTCGCGCAGTGCGCCCAAGGCCGACCGCCACGTGTTGCAGTTGGCGGCGCACGCCATGCGCTGTGCGCTGCAGCGGCCGGAACTGGGCATCAATGGTGATCGCCTCAGCGTGATCGACTATTCGCGCCCGTCCACCGAGCCGCGCCTGTGGGTGTTCGACCTGGCCCACCAGCGCCTGCTGTTCGAGGAGTGGGTGGCGCATGGCCGCAACAGTGGCGAGAACCGCACCGAGCACTTCTCCAACCGCGATGGCAGTTTCATGTCCAGCCTCGGCGCGTTCACCGCGCAGGAGACCTACATGGGGGGCAATGGATATTCGCTGCGCCTGGCCGGGCTGGAACCGGGCTTCAACGACCGCGCGCGTGACCGAGCCATCGTCATCCATGGTGCGCCATACGTGAATCCGGCTGCCGCGCAGCTGCAGGGGCGGCTGGGCCGCAGCCTGGGTTGCCCGGCGGTGCGCCTGTCGGTGGCCAGGCCGCTGATCGATGCGTTGCGTGGCGGCACGATGGTGTTCGCTTACTACCCCGACCAGGATTGGCTGAAGCACTCGCAGCTGCTGGCCGGCGGGTGCGGTGGCCAGGGCACGCTCGCCACGCGGTGATGCACGACGGCGCGCGGCATGATGCAATGCGCCGATGAACATCGACTCCCTGCTGCACACTCCGAGCCAGGTGATCTCCAGCCTGGACTACCGCCGCGAACGTTGGCGCAACGGCCTGGGCTGGACCCGCGAGATCCTGCGCCTGCCCGCGCAGGGCGATGACTGGGCGCTGCGCCTGTCGGTGGCCGAAATCGAACAGGATGCCGCGTTCTCTGCCTTCCCCGGCGTGGAGCGCGAACTGGTGTTGCTGCAGGGCAATGGCGTGCGCCTGCGCTTCGACGATGGACGCGTGGCGGAAGTGCTGCCGCCACACGGACGAGTGCGGTTTGCTGGTGAGGAGACACTGCACGGGGAACTGGTCGATGGCACCACCCACGACTTCAACCTCATGTGGAAGCGCGAGCTGCTGCAGGCCGAACTGCTGCACCGGCCGCTGGTGGGCGCGATGTTCTTCTTCTGCGAACCGGGCGTGGCCTGGGCGCTGCATCTGCTGGCCGGTCAGGCGGAGTTTGGTGCCGACAGCGGGCTGCCGGCGTTGCAGGCGGGCGATACCGCATGGTTGGCGGCCGGCGAACGTCAGCGGCACGCGTTGCAGGGCGGTGGCGAGTTGCTGGCGATACGGGTCAGTGCAGCAGCGGGATGATTCCTGGGCGCCGGTGGGCGCCATCCACGCATGGCGTGGATCTACAGCTGTGAGGTTGTCACCATGCCTGGGCACGCCGTCATGGTGCGGCTGTGGTTGGGGTCAGAGCCCTTTCCTGCGGAAAGGGATCCGACCCCGATGGTTCGTTCAATACACATCGCGCCGGTAACGACCGGCCAGCAACAGCGCTTCCTTGCCCGCAGTACCCAACACCTGCTCGATCACCGCATCCACCGCCGGGGCCATGCCCTGCAGGCTGCCGCAGACCAGGATCGTCGTGCCTTCATCCACCCACTGCCGCAGCGTTGCCGCTTCGGCCAGCAGCCGGTCCTGCACATAGCGATGCGCGCCGCCATCTCGGCTGAACACAGCATCCAGCCGCGCCAGCGTTCCGCTGGCCAGCATCGCCTGCAGTTCTTCACCGAAATGGAAGTCGTGCGCGGCGGTGCGCTCACCGAACAGCAGCCAGGTGCGGCGCGCGCCACTCCGGGCACGTTCGTGCAGATGCGCGCGCAGGCCGGCGATGCCGGTGCCGTTGCCGATCAGCAGCAGCGGCACATCGGCGGGCACGCCATGGAAATTGTCGTTGCGGCGCAGACGCAGCTGCACCGGTTCGTCGATGGCCGCGTGGTCGCACAGCCAGCCACTGCCGATGCCCGGTGTTCCATCGGCGCGCAGTTGGCGGCGCAGCAGCAGCTCCACCGCACCGTCGGCCATCACCGAGGCGATCGAGTACTCGCGATGCGGCAGCGGCTGCAGGGTCGCCAGCAATGCAGGCAGATCACCCGGGGGAACCAATGAGGGCAGGTGCGAGCGCGCGACGCGTGCCAGCAACGTCTGTCCGTCATCCAGCACGATGTCCGCGTCAAAGCGTTGTGTGTCCAGCCAGGCACGCACGGTGTGCGATGCGTGCTGTGGGCCGATCTCGGCGATGTCACCGGCCTGCCATTGCGCATCTGCATCGGCTGGGGGCTGCAGGCGCAACCAATACACGGGGCCGCCGGGGCTGCCCGGGTTCAGATGCTCGCGCTGCAGCAGCGTCCACGGCTGGTACTCGGCCGGACTCCAGTCGGGCAGTTCGCTGGCGTTACCGCCGAGTTGTCCCAGCAACTGCTGCCAATGGCGCAGCGCCGCCGGATCGGCGTTGTCGACTTCGATTGCATCGAACAGTGGATGCGCGCCGTGCTGGCGCAGCCATTGGTCGAGCTGGTGACCGAATCCGCAGAAGTGGCCATAGCTGCGGTCGCCCAGTGCGAGCACGCCGTAGTGCAGATGCTGCAGCGAGGGCGGCGTGGCCATCACCCCGCGCAGGAACGGCAGGGCGTGGTCGGGCGGATCACCTTCGCCGGTGGTGCTGGCGATGAACAGCGCGCGCTGGCTGCCGGCCAGCAACACGGCGTCGACTTCATGCAGTCCGCGCACGCGCGCTGGCACGCCGGCACCGCGCAGGGCCTCGGCGCTGCGTTCGGCCAGTTCGCGGGCGAAGCCGGTCTGGCTGGACCAGGCCAGCAGGATGGGCGCGGAGTCTCCGCTTGCGGCATCGTCGCGCGGGCGCCCACGCCACCACAGCGCAACGCAGGCCAGCGCATACAGCGCCGTGGCGAGTACCGCGATCTGAGACTGCCGCGCCGGTGGCGCGCCATGCCACCAGGCTTCACCGAGGTGCAGGCGCAGCAGCGCCCAGCCGATCAGCGCCAGCAGAAGCAGGACCAGCGCGTTGCCGAGCCACGCGCGCGGCGGCCGGGTACTCATGGGCTCTGCTCGTCGAGCAGGCGCTGGAAGGCGCTGCTGAGGAATTCCTGCGGGCCGTCCGCTGCGCGTTGCAGGTAGCGCGCAGCCAGCCCTTCGCGTTCGGCCAGCGCCATGCCCTGTTCGCGGCCCAGCACGGTCAGTGCGGTGGCCCAGGCATCGGCGTGCATGGCGTCGTCGGCCACCACGGTGACTGCCGCGGCAACCTGGCGCACCGGTCTGCCCGAACGCGGGTCCAGGCTGTGACTGTAGGCCTCGCCATCGACCTGGTACTGGTGCCAGCGATCGCCGGAGGTGGCCACCGCCTTGCCCTCCAGCGCCAGCACCCGCAGCGGGGTATTGGTGTGCGCATCTTCTTCCGGCGCGGACTCCACCAGCACGCGCCACGGCTGGCCGTCCGGTTTGCGGCCGTAGCCGGCCAGTTCGCCGCCGACTTCGACCAGCGCGGCAGTGATGCCCTGTGTGCGCAGCCACGCAGCGACATGGTCGACGCCAAAGCCCTTGGCGATCGCGGAGAGATCCAGTTCCAGCCCACCCGGTTGCAGCAGCGCATCGTCCTGCCACTGCAGGCGCTGCCAACCGCAGCGATCGCGCGTGGCCTGCAGGGTAGCGTCGTCGGGCTGGCGGCGTTCACCGGCATGTGCACCGAAGCCCCACAGGGCAACCAGCGGACCGACGGTGGGATCGAAGGCGCCGCCACTGGTGGACGCGATCGCCTGTGCGCAGGCCAGAACGTGGCGGGTCTCGGCCGGCAGCACGCACCATTGGCCCGCGTCGGCGCGGTTGTAGCGGCTCAGGTCCGAACCGGGCTCCCAGGTACTCATCTGCGCGACCACTTCGTCCAGCCGCGCCTGGATGCCGGCGTGCAGCGGGTGCAGGTCGCGCTGGCGCGGCGCGACCAGCGACACGCTCCAGGTGGTGCCCATGGTGGTGCCGCCGAGGCGGGCGATGTCGAGCAGGGAATCGGTCATGGTGATGCGTTGCGGGTGCGATGCCGGGCTGCCCGGCATCGCGGTCCGCGTCATTACTGCGGCAGCACTTCCAGCGTGGCGACGTAGCTCAGGCGGCGCTTGGCGGCCTGCTTCACCGACGTCTTGTTGTCCTCGGTGCCGGTTTCCAGCCAGTACATGCCGGCTTCCGGCCAGGTCACCTTGATCTCGCCCTTGGCATCGCTGGTGACCTTCAGCTCGTCCTGTGCGTTGCGGTAGCGGGTGGCACCACGCACGATCTCGAATTCCAGGCCGGCCGCCGGCTTGCCGTCGACCAGCACGCGGAAGGTGGCTTCCTCGCCGGCGAACAGATCGTTCGGGTGGCCGACGGCGACCAGCTCGATGCCACGGTTGGTCGGCTTCAGCGCAGTATCGTTCGGCGCGCCGTTGGTGACGAAGGTCTCCACGCGGCCGACCGACTGGCTCACTTCCAGCTTCTTCGCGTCCTTCGGCAGTTCGCCGAAGGTGGCAACGCTGCCGCGCCAGCGCTTGCGCTCGCCGTTCTGCTCGTAGGTGGCGAACAGGCCATCGTTGACCGACGCGATGCGGTAGGTGCCCGGCTGCTTCAGTTCGATGTCGAACACGCTGCGGTACTTGCCGGTCGACGCGTTCTGCGGCTGCACGGTGCTGCCGTCCGGTGCGGTGATCACCAGCGATTCCAGGCGCAGCGGCACGTGGTTGAAGTAGAACAGATCGTTGGAGACCGCACCGTCGACGGTGATCCACGGCGCGTTGCCGGCGATCACGGTCTGCGAGGGCAGCAGCCAGGCCTTGTGGGCCAGGGCGGAGAAGGGAAGGGCAGCGGCCAGGGCGGCGGCGAGGACGAGCGTGCGCTTCATGCGGAAGACTCCAGTTGGAAGGGGTCGGATCCCTTTCCATCGGAAAGGGCTCTGACCCCGGGGGATACGGCGATGGGGTCAGAGCCCTTCCTGCGGAAGGGATCCGACCCCGGCTCAGGCAGTTATGGTTTGACGGCGAGGGTGACCTGGCCCAGTTCGGTGGCGCCCTGCGCCTTGCCGTTCTGCGCGGCGGTGGCCGGCCAGGTGAAGGGGATCTTCAACAGCTCGCGGCCGCCGACTTCGCGCACCGCTTCCACCACCAGGGTGTAGTTGCCCGGGGCCAGCTGCTTCAGTGCCGGCTGCCTGTCGTTGAACGACAGCGCGTGCTTGCCGGCCGGGCGGGTCGGGCCGGTCACGCCGTCCACCGGCACCTGCAGGGTGCGGCCACTCTTGCGCCACCACTGGCGCAGGTCGGGCAGCCACTTGGTGCCGTGGCCTTCGCTGTTGCTGGTCTGCTGGTACCAGACCGAGAGGTTGGCCGCGACCTTCTGGTCGGCGCCTTCCAGCCACACGGCCACATACGGCCGGTGGTATTCGGCCACGTTGAGCTTGGGCACTTCGACGTTGATGTCGAGGGTGGTGGCATAGGCCGGCGAGGTGGCCAGCAGGCCGCTGAGGGCGATGGTCAGGGTGACGCGCATGGGGCGGCTCCGGAAACGGGGAAAAGTCAGTGGATCAGCAACAGGGCGATCAGCAGCGGGATCATCAGGCCGAGGCCGACCAGCGGCCAGGTCATGCGCCGCTGCCGCGCATGCAGGTGCAGCAGGAACAGGCCGGTGATGCAGAACACCAGGCAGGCCACGGCGAACAGGTCCAGGAACCAGCCCCACGCCGGGCCCGCGTTGCGGCCCTTGTGCAGGTCGTTGAGGTAGGACACCGCGCCGCGCGAGGTCGATTCGTATTCCACCGCGCCGGTCTCGCGATCGATGCTCAGCCAGGCGTCGCCGCCGGGGCGCGGCAGCGACAGGTAGATCTCTTCGGGCGACCACTCGGCCGGTCGCCCGCCGATGGCGATGCCCAGCTGCGTGTCCAGCCATTGCCGGGCAGGGCGCGGAATCGGTGCGTTGCCGTCTTCGCGCGTGCCGAGCTGTCCAAGCAGCGCGGCCGGCAGTTCCAGATGCTGGTTCTGCACCTCGGGCTTGGCCTCGATCTTCGCGGCATGGTTGAGGGTCAGGCCGGTCACCGCGAACAGCAGCATGCCGATCAGGCACACCGCCGAGCTGATCCAGTGCCACTGGTGCAGCGTCCGCAGCCAGAAGCCACGGTTCTGTTGCTGCTGCACGGTGGAAGAGGCAGGACGGCTCACGGCACGGTTCGAGGCGGACGGGGACTGCCCATTACATCATTGATGAGAATAGCTCGCAATTGCGTGTCGTTCTGTATCCCGGGAGCAGGCATTGCGGGTTGCCGGCCAGCGGCCGGCACTACCGATCGGTAGATCCAGGCCATGCGTGGATGAAGCGGTGCCGACCAAGGTCGGCACCCACCGGGGAAGGGCACGGCGATCAGAACTTCGCGTTCAACGAAATCCAGTAGCTGCGGCGCTGGTCCTTGGTCGCGTAGTCATCCACGCAACTGAACTCGCTGGGATTGAGCAGCAGGCACGACTGCGAAACGAAGTCCTTGTCGAACAGGTTGTTGACCCGTGCATTGACCGTCAGCCACGGCGTAGCCTTCCAGCTGCCCCCCAGGTGGAAGATCGTGTAGTCCTCGTAATAGCGCACGTGGCGGGTGCCGGCACTGTCGATGAGGGTGTCGCGATAGCGGTCGTAGCGGCCTTCGCCGATCAGCGACAGGCTGATCGCTTCGTTGATCTGCCAGTTGAGGCTGGCGTTGGCCATGTGCTTTGCCGGCGTGGTGCCTGAGATCGGGCGTCCCTTGTCGGGGCCGCTGGTCTGCTCGCTCCTGGTCCAGGTGTAGTTGCCGCGCAGCTGCAGGGTGTCGAGCAGGTCGACATGACCGGCCAGTTCCGCGCCGCGGGTCTCGGCCTTGTCGATGTTCACGCTCTGGGTGAAGGTGCTGTAGCCCAGTGCTGCCCAGCCTGGGCCGATGTCCACGCAGTAGCCGCTGCCGGCGCGCGCCACTTCGCAGTTCGGGAACGTTCCGCCGCTGGCGATCTTGTCTTCGAACGTGTTGAAGAAGCCGGTGACGTTGAAGCCCCAGCGCTGGCCTTCGTAGTAGGCGGCCAGCTCGTAGTTGGTGCTGGTTTCAGGCTTGAGGTTCGGGGAACCGACCAGCGGCAGCACGCCCTGGCCACCAAAGCCGGTGATGCCCGGGAACAACTGGTCCGGTCGCGGGGTCTTGTAGCCGGTGCTGACGCCACCCTTGAAGGTCCACGCATCGCTGGCGTTCCACACCAGGTAGCCACGCGGACTGACGTGGCTGCCGAACACGTTGTGGTCGTCGTAGCGCAGGCCGAAGGTAGCGGTGAGGGTATCGGTCAGCGCCCAGTTGTCCTCGGCGAACAGCGCCCACATGCGGTGCTTCTGCCTGGTGTTGCTGCGATAACCGGCGCCATCCATGCCGAACACGCCGTCGATCATGTCGGTGTCGTTGTACTGGCCGCCGACGGTCAGCTTGTGCGCGCCGAAGTCGAGGTCGAGCATCGTGTCGAGCACGTAGCCTTCCAGTTCCATGGTGCGCAGCGGACGCGGCAGGAACGCCTGCAGGCGCGCCATCTCGCTCGGGTTGAGCGCGGCCAGGGCATTGCCACGGCCGGCCGCACAGTTGTTGGCGGCGCCGGTGCGGCGGCAGACGTCATTCCACAGCGTCTGCAGGTTGGCGCGCTCGTCCAGGGTCAGTGGCAGCGACCGACCCAGGTTGCTGCTCTTGCTGTGGGTCAGCGAGGTCTGCCAGGTGCCGAAGCTGTAGCGGCCCTGGTGGGTCAGCGATACCTGGTCACGCTCATAGCGCTGGTAGGCGGTGTAGCCCACGCGCGGCTGCACCACGCGGCGGGTGACGGTGCCGCTGCCGTTCGGGTTGGGGATGACCGCATTGCCGACGCGCCACAGGCTGGCCAGGCTGTCCAGCGTGCCGGTCTGGCCTTCGCTGTTGTCGTACTTCTGCCGCGACACGTCGTAGTCCAGCCACAGTTCGTGGTCATCGTTGACCCGGAAGTCCAGGCGCACGCCGGTATTCCAGTTGGTGTTGGCCACCGACTTGCCACCGCCGCCGAAGCCGATGCTGCGCTCCCACAGGCTGCCGTCGGGCAGGGTCAGTGCGTCCCACTCCGGATTGGAGGCCTTGGCGTCGTAGTAGCTGCCGCGGACCGCCAGGCTGAGGCGGTCCTTCAGCAGCGGGCCGCTGAGGTACAGGTCGGTGGTGCGCGCATCACCGAACTGGTCATCCTGCTGCACGGTGAAGCCCTGGGTCACGGCGCCGTGCCAGCGGTCCTGGTTGCGTCGGGTGATGATGTTGATCACGCCACCCATCGCGTCCGAGCCATACAGCGTGGACATCGGGCCGCGCACGACTTCGATGCGCTCGATCGCATCCAGCGGCGGCAGGTAGGCGAACTGGCCGCCACCGAAATTGTTCGGGTACAGCTGGCCGACATTGCTCTGGCGGCGGCCGTCGATCAGCACCAGGGTGTACTCGGACGGCAGGCCGCGCATGGAGATGGTGGCGCGGCCGTTCTTGTCGGTGGCCTCCAGGCCGACATCGATGCCTTCGACGTCGCGCAGCGCATCGACCAGGTTGGTGTAGGGGTGCTTGCTGAGTTCTTCGCGGCTGACCACGCTGATGCTGGCCGGTGCATCGATCACCTTCTGCTCGAAGCCGGAGGCGGTGACCACCACCTTGTCCAGCGTCTGTGGCGCGCCGGAAGCGTCACCGTGGGCGAAGGCAGGGGCGGTCATGGCCGCCAGCACGGCGCTGGTCAGCAGGGTACGGGACAGGGACGAACGGACACGATGGCGCTGGGCCATGGCAGTAACCTCGAAGGATGCAGGGTGGTGCGATGCCAGGCGCGAACGGCGCGGCATGCACGGGGAGGCCCGGTCAGGGGCGGCAGGGATGAAGCAGGCAGCGGCGCGCGGGCATGACCGCGCAGGCGGTCACGCGGGGCCGTGAATCAGGCGAGCGGCGGCGCCTGGCCGCGTTGCTGGCGGCGCCCGGGCGCATCGGCCCAGGGCGTGTCCGGAGCGGCCAGCGGCCAGTCCGGGCGCACGCCGGGCATGGCCGGCGTGGCGGGTATGAGTTCAAGCTCGGTGCGCAGCCATTGGCTGGCCAGCAGCAACGGCGGGCGTGCCTTCTCGGCTGATTTCACCGGAGCGGCAGCACAGCGGCGCAGCTTGGCCGGTGCCTCTTCCTGCAAGGCGCCTTCGCCGCCGCGCTCTTCCAGCGGCATCTGCACGGCCATTCCGGCCTGGCCGTGTGGCAGCAGCGGCAGGGTGCCCAGCAGCAAGGCCAGCATCGCCACCCACGCCAGCAGGCTGGCCAGCGCAGGACGCTGGCCGCGCATGGCGGTGCCCATCTTGCGATGGATGAGTGGACGGGGGCGAAGCGGGCGCAGCAAGCAGGGGTCCCCAGGGGTCTGCCGGCAGCGGCCGGCATCAACGGGGCGTGATTGTAATGAGAGCTGTTAGCCGTTGCAAATGAGAATGATTGCCAAAATGTCGCGGGCCAGCCGGACGGGGCTCAGACCTCGCTCCAGCGCCGCAGCAGGTTGTGGTACACGCCGGTCAGCTGCAGCACCGCCTCGGCGTCGCCGCCGGTCTGCCGCAGGCGCTCGATCGAGCCGTCCATTTCCCATAGCAGGCGGCGCTGCACATCGTCGCGGACCATGCTCTGCACCCAGAAGAACGAGGCCACGCGCGCGCCGGCGGTGACGGGGCGCACCTGGTGCAGGCTGCTGGACGGGTACACGATCAGGTCGCCGGCCGGCAGCTTCACTTCGTGCTCGCCGTAGGTGTCGCTGATGATCAGTTCGCCGCCCTCGTACTCGTCCGGCGCCGACAGGAACAGTGTGCAGGAAATGTCCGAACGCAGCTGTTCGCCGTTGGCCAGGTTCATCACCGCGCCATCAACATGGAAGCCATAGGTGCCGCCACCGCTGTAGCGGTTGAAGCGCGGCGGCAGGTATTTCAGCGGCAGCGCGGCGCTGAAGAACAGCGGGTGCCGGGCCAGCGCGACGAGGATGATCTCGCCCAGTTCGCGGCGCAGCGGTGAGGCCTCGGGCAGCTGCTGGTTGTGCTTGGCCTGCGCGCCCAGATGGCCGACGGTTTCGCGGCCATCGGTCCAGTCGGCGGCATCCAGTCGGCGGCGAAAGTCGGCCACCTGGTCGGCGCTGAGAATGTCGGGGATGTGCAGCAGCATGCGGGACTCCTCAGAGGGACGGCGGCGCGACCAGGGCGCGGACCTGTGGATGCGGCGACGCGGCCAGTTGCGGCACGATGTGCACCATGAACGCCGGGCTGCCGTGGGCCAGTGCGCGCCGCAGCCAGTGCACGGCCTGCTCGACCTGGCCGGCCTGCAGCAGGATCGAGGCGTAGTTGGCCTGGCCGCGGAAATCACCGGCTTCGGCCGCGCGCTGGTACCAGGCCAGCGCTGCCTGCGGATCGGGTGCGGTATCCAGCCCGTCTTCGAGGTGGCGGGCCAGCAGGTTCATCGATTTGGCATGGCCCAGGTGTGCGGCACGGGTGTACAGGGCCAGCGCCTGTGCGCGTTCCTGGGTCACGCCGCGGCCGGTGGCCAGCAGGTTGGCCAGGTTGTACAGGCCCCAGTCCAAGCCGGTGTCGGCCGCGCGCCGGTACCACACCGCGGCCAGCACCGGGTCGGGTGCGGTGCCCTGGCCCAGTTCGTGGCAGCGGCCCAGCATGTTCATCGCCATCGGCGCGCCGTTGTTGGCGGCGGTTTCGTACCAGAGCCGTGCCGCCGAGGCGTCCTGTGCGGTGCCTTTGCCTTCCATGTGCATCTGCGCGAGCAGCAGTTGTGCCTCGACCTGTCCGGCCTGCGCGGCGTCGCGCACGCGTGCGAAGGCAGCCTGCGGATCGTGCTGCAGCAGCTCGGCCAGAGCATCGCTGTCGATGGGGGTACGGGTTGCCATGGGGTGAGTATCGCCGGAAACAAAAACGGCGGCAGGAGAGCCTGCCGCCGTGGTGGAGCGCAGTTACATCAGAACTTCACGTTCAGTGCCAGGGTGGCCGAGCGACCCGGGGCGATGCTCGCGTAGTGCGAGGCATAGGCCTTGGTGAAGTAGGTCTTGTCGGTCAGGTTCTGCACGTTGAGCTGCAGGCTGATGTTGTCCTGGATCGCGTAGCTGGCCATCGCGTCAAAGCGGGTGTAGCTGGCAATCCACTTGGTATTGGCGACGTCACCGTACTGCTTGTCCGAGTAGAACGCACCGGCGCCGATGGTCAGGCCGATCGGGAAGCGGTAGGTGGTCCACAGGTTGGCGCTGTGCTTGGCGGTGTTCGGGAACTCGTTGCCGTTGTTCGGCGACGGCACGTAGACGTTGGACGGGCAGGTGCGGCCCACCGGTGCGCCACAGACGAAACCGTTGTCCTTCAGTTCCGAGTCCAGGTAGGTGTAGCCGCCGTACAGGCTCCAGGCATCGGTCAGCTGGCCGGTGAAGCCCAGCTCGAAGCCGTTGATTTCCTTCTTGCCGGCGTTCTGGCTGGTGCCGTTGTCGATGGTCACACGTGCGTTGTTCATCACGGTGTGGAAGATCGCGGCAGTCAGGTTCAGGCGCTTGTCGAACAGGTCCCACTTGGTGCCCAGCTCGAGGTTCCTGGTGTCCTGCGGCTTGAGGTCGGCCACGGCGGCGCTCAGGCCGTCCGAACCGTCGCCACCGTCCATGCCCGGCGGGGTCGAGGAGGTGCCCCAGGACAGGTAGATGCTGCCGTTGGCGGCCGGCTTGAACACCACGCCGGCCTGGTAGTTCAGGAAGTCGTTGCTGTTGCGCACGCGGGTCGGTGCCTTGCCGGCCACCGGAGTGGTCAGGGTGGTACGGAAGTCGTCGTAGCGCAGGCCGAGGTTGATCATCCACTGCTCATTGAGCTCGATGGTGTCGAACACGTAGGCCGAGGTGGTCTTGGTGCGCTGCTCGATGTCCAGCGCCTTGTCGCTGCGATAGATGATCTGACCGGCCGCCCACGGATCGTTCGGGTTCGGATTGTTGAAGTCGGTGCAGTTGTAGCCGGTGGCCGCGCCGGACACCTGGCAGCGAGTGCTGTTGGCGCTGTTTTCAAGGGGATTGGCGGTGCCCGGCGACATCAGGTAGCTGCCACGGGTCATCTTCTCGTCGCTGTACTCCACGCCCGCGCTGTAGCTGTGCTTGAGCGCGCCGGTCTGGAACGCACCGGTCAGGCCCAGCTGGTCGGCGAAGCTCTTGACGTCGACCGCACGGGTGTTGGTGCGACGCCACAAGGTGCCGTACAGGTTGGGGTTGCCCTTGCTGTCGTCCGGCTGGGTCCACAGATAGTCGTTGCTGGTGTTGCCCAGGCGCGCGATGTTGCGCAGCTTGTGTCCGCCGAAGTCGTAGCTGGCATCCAGGGTGCTGATGTCGGCGCGGGTGCGCTGGAAATCACGGTCGACCAGGCCGTAGTAGTTGTTGCGGTCCGGCACCATCGGCCGGCCATCGCCGTTCTTGGCCACGTTCGGGCCGCTGGAGAACGGATTGCTGTAGGGGAAGCCACCCGCGTCCGGCAGGTCATCGCTCTGCATGTGGTAGTGGCTGGCGATCAGCTGCGCCGGGCCGTTCAGGCCGAACGCGATCGACGGCGCGATGCCCCAGCGGCTGACGTTGGCGGCGTCGCGGCCGGCGATGTCCGATTCGTGCTTCATCAGGTTCAGGCGGGCGGCGATGCCATCGCCCAGCACGTAGTTGGCGTCCACGGTGCCGCGCGCGTAGCTGTCGGTACCGATGCCCATGCTGGCGCTGGTCTCGTTCTTCAGCTTCGGCGTCTTGCTCACCAGGTTCAGGCTGCCACCACCGGAGTCACGGCCGCCGTAGGCCGAGCTCGGGCCCTTGACCACTTCCACCTGCTCCAGGTCGAAGATCTCGCGGGTCTGCGAGCCGACGTCGCGCAGTCCGTCGACGAACACGTTGCTCTGCGAATCGAAGCCACGGATGAAGGGGCGGTCACCGGTCGGATTGCCGCCTTCGCCGGCACCGAAGGTGATGCCCGGCACCATGCGCAGCGCATCCTGCAGGTTGGTCGCACCGGTTTCGGCGATCAGCTTCTCCGACACGATCGACACCGACTTCGGGGTGTCCAGCAGCTCGGCGGTGAACTTCGGCGAGGACGGGTTGAACCAGCTGCCGCGCACCTGCACCTTGTCCAGCTCGGTGGCGTTGCGGGAACCGGCGTCGGCGCCGTCGGCAGCCTGCGCAGCCAGCGGAGCAAAGCCCGCGGCCAGGGTGGCGGTGGCGAGCAGGGAAACGCGCGGGGCGTGCTTGCGGGACGTGATGTGGGTCATGACTGTGGGTAGTGGCTTGGATCGGGAAAGGGCGAGCGCGAGCCGGCGCAGATGGGCATGCGGCGACAGGCGGGAAGTGGGTGCTGTAGAGCCGAGCCAGGCTCGGCTGGCGGGAAACGCAATCAGGCGCACGGCAACGGCCGCAGGGCGCCTCAGCTGGCGTGCGGTGCGGGCGGTGCGTGGCCGGGGTTCAACCGCAGCGCGGGATCATGCAACTGCCAGCGCAGGGTATCGGAGCGCCACAGCGGGATACGCGCGACCAGAGCGGCGCGTGCAGGGACCAGACCGGTGCAGGGCGAGGTGCCCTCGCCATCGAACGGAGGCTCCGGTGCTGGTGCGGCGTGCTGCGGGCATTCGTCGGCTGGCGGTTGCGGCAGCGGCATCGCCTGCAGCAGATCTTCAGCGTGTGCCTGCCAGCCGTGCGCGGCCGGATCGCCGCCACGCCCTTCGTGCAAGGCCGACCAGCCCAGCAGCAGCGTCAGCAGCACGGCCACGAGCAGTGGCCACCCTTGGCGGGCGAGCTGGCACAGCGTGGCGGTGGGCGCGGGCGAAGCCATGGCGCAGGGGCGATGTCGTTACGAAGATGTTACGTAGAATAACATCAACGATAATGATTCGCATATGCGCAATCGGGTTGCCGATCTGGATGGCCTGGAAGGGCCTTGGAGGGCCCCTCAGTGCACTTCAGTGGATCCGCCCCATGGGTGGATGCTCTCCCGCGAGGCGCTCTCTGGGGGCTCTCCGGGCCGAGCGCCGCCTCAATCCCGGTCGTCGCGGGTCCAGACCGCGTCGTGCTCGCGCTTCACCGGGAACTTGGGCACCGGGGTATAGGCCGGGGCACACAGGGCGCGGCCATCGCGCACGTCGAAGCGCGCGCCGTGCAGCACGCACTCCACGCTGCCTTCGGTCGTGTTGAACTCGCCCGAGGACAGTTCGAACTCTTCATGCGTGCACTGGTCTTCCAGTGCGTACAGCTCGCCGTCGAGGTTGAATACCACGATCGGCGTGCCGGTCACTTCGTCGAACACGCTCTTCATTTCACCCGGCAGCAGCTCGTTGCCGGCACAGACAAAGGTCCAGGCCTCGCTCACGCGGCGGCTCCGTTCAGCGGCTTTTCCAGGATCTCGAAGCGCAGGTCGTCGCGCTTGGGGATGCCGAAGCGTTCGTCGCCATACGGGAACGGCTTCTTGATGCCGGTACGGCTGTAGCCGCGGCGCTCGTAGAAGGCGATCAGCTCGTCGCGCACGTCAATGACGGTCATCTGCATCACCGGTACGTTCCATTCGCGCGCGGCGTGTGCTTCGGCGGCGTCCATCAGCTGCTTGCCGACGCCGCCGCCCTGCTGGGCCGGATCGACCGAGAACATGCCGAAGTAGCCCTTGCCGTCGACATCGGCGACGTGGGCGCAGGCCACCAGCTGGTCCCCGCGCTCGGCCAGCAGGATGGTCGAGCGCGGGCGGTCGAGGTCGGCCTGGATGCCTTCGGCGTCGATGCGGGCACCGTCCAGCAGGTCGGCTTCGGTGGTCCAGCCGACGCGGCTGGCGTCGCCGCGGTAGGCCGAGGTGACGAGGGCGATCAGGGCGGGGATGTCGGCCGGCGTGGCGGCGCGGAAGGTCAGGGTGCTCATGGCCCCATTCTAGGTGGGGCGTGGGCGGGCGCAAATGGGGGGAGGGGGCAGATCCCTTTCGCAACGCGGAAGAGCTCTGCCCCCGGCGTCTACTGACCCAACGGCAGGCCATGGACCGACTGGCACGGGCGCGGAATCGGCAGATGCTCGGGGTCAGATCCCTTTGCGCAGCGAAGGGCTCTGACCCTCTGTTACCAGGAGCTGCCCATGCCGAGGCCACGACGGGTCGATGCGCCCGGATACCCGCAACATGTCGTCCAGCGCGGCAACAATCGCCAGCCCGTGTTCTTCACCGATGGCGACCGCGCCGCCTACCTTCGCCTGCTGTGTCATCACGCGCACCAGCAGCATTGCCGGGTTCACGCCTATGTGTTGATGGGCAACCACGTCCATCTTCTGGCAACGCCTGATGCATCCGGCGGGTTGTCCCGGATGATGCAGGCCGTGAGCCGGGCCTACGTACGTCGGGTGAATGATCGGCAGGGCCGCACCGGCACGTTATGGGAGGGGCGCTTCCACTCCACGGTGGTGGATTCGGATCGCTATCTGCTGGCCTGCCAGCGCTACATAGAGCTCAACCCGGTTCGGGCGGGGAAGGTGGCGCATCCCGGCGACTATCGTTGGTCCAGCTATCGCGCCAATGCGCGTGGCAGGCCCAATGCGCTGCTCGAGCCGCATTCGGCATTCGAGCTGATGGGTTCTGATGCGGATGAACGGCGCAGGCGCTATGTGGAGTTCATCGAGGCGGGCATTCCGGCGGGGGATCTGCTGGCGATCCGGCGGGCATTGCAGTCGCAACGGCGGCTGTCGGGAATGCTGGTGGGGTCAGAGCCCTTTCGCATCGCGAAAGGGATCTGACCCCGGTGTGCTACGGGCGGTATGCCGGGTTCATCTGGTCGCGATCCGGCGGGCATTGCAGTCGCAACGGCGGCTGTCGGGAATGCTGATGGGGTCAGAGCCCTTTCGCATCGCGAAAGGGATCTGACCCGGTGTGCCGGCTCAGCCCAACAGCTTCCGTACCTTGGTCAGCGCGGTCATGAAGCGCTCGATCTCGGCGTGCGTGTTGTAGAACGCCAGCGAGGCACGGCAGGTGGCCGCCACACCAAAGTACTGCAGCAGCGGGTGTGCGCAGTGCTGGCCGGAGCGCACCGCCACGCCTTCCAGGTCGAGCAGGGTTGCCAGGTCGTGGGCATGCGCGCCGTCGATCAGGAACGAGACCACGGCGGCCTTCTCCGGTGCTTCGCCGATGATGCGCAGACCGTCGACGCGGCGCAGCTCTTCGGTGAAATGCGCCAGCAGTTCAGCCTCGCGTGCCTCCACGTTCTCCTGGCCAAGCTGCTGCAGGTAGTCGGCGGCCACGCCCAGGCCGATGAAGCCGGCGATGTTCGGGGTGCCGGCTTCGAACTTGTGCGGGGCATCGTTGAACACGGTGCCGTCGAAGCTGACTTCCTTGATCATCTCGCCGCCGCCAAGGAACGGCGGCATCGCATCCAGGTGCTCGCGGCGCGCCCACAGCGCACCGGTGCCGGTCGGACCACACATTTTGTGGCCGGTGATGGCGTAGAAGTCACAGCCGATCGCGGCCACGTCGACCTTGCGGTGCGGCACGGCCTGCGAGCCATCAACGACGGTGATGATGCCGCGCTTGCGCGCTTCACGGCAGATCTCGCGCACCGGGTTGACCGTGCCCAGCACGTTGGACACGTGGGTGACCGCCAGCAGCTTGACCTCCGGGGTCATTGCCGCGCGCAGCGTATCCAGATCGAGTGCGCCGTCAGGCGTGATCTCGGCCACGCGGATGGTGGCGCCGGTACGCTGTGCGACCAGCTGCCACGGCACGATGTTGGCGTGGTGTTCCATGCGCGTGATCAGGATCACGTCGCCGGCCTTCAATCGCGGCAGGGCCCACGAATACGCCACCAGGTTGATGGCGAAGGTAGTGCCGCTGCACAGCACCAGGTCGCTGGGGCGCACGTTGAGGAAGCGTGCCAGCGTGTTGCGCGCGCCTTCGTAGGCGTCGGTGGCTTCGCTGCCCAGTGCATGCACCGCGCGGCTGACGTTGGCGTTGTAACGGCGGTAGAACTCGTCCACCGCGCCGATCACCTGCACCGGCTTCTGGCCGGTGTTGGCATTGTCGAAATAGACCAGCGGCTTGCCGTGCACTTCACGCATCAGCAGCGGGAAGTCGAGGCGGACGCGATCCCAATCGGGCGCGCCGGTGCGTTCTTCGATCGGGCGCGGGGTGGACAGGTTCATGCCACACCCGCCTCGGCCAGGGCCTTGTCCAAACGGCGTGCCAGCTGCTCGCGCAGGGCTTCCGGCAGGATCTTCAGCGGCTCGTGGCAGAACGCGGCGCTCAGCAGTGCCTGCGCCTGTGCCTGCGGCAGGCCGCGCGAGCGCAGGTAGAACAGCGCGTTGGCATCGAGCTGGCCGACGGTGGCGCCATGCGCGGCCTTCACTTCATCGGCGTCGATGACCAGCGTCGGCTGGGTATCGATCTCGGCGTCGGCCGACAGCAGCAGGTTCTTGTTGGACAGGTTCGCATCGGTGCCGTCGGCGCCCTCGCGGATCTGGATGCCACCATGGAACACCACGCGGCTGCGGTTGGCGGCAACGCCACGCCACAGCAGCTCGCAACTCGTATCGCGTGCGATGTGGTCGATGCCCAGGCGGGTTTCGACGTGGCGGCGGCCATTGCCGAGCAGCACGCCGTTGGCGGTCAGCTGGGCATTGTCGCCTTCCAGGCGCACGTTCAGTTCATGGCGGCTGAGCGCGGCGCCCAGTTCCAGGTCGACGCGGTGGTACTGCGCGTCGCGGGCCAGCACGGCGTCGGTGCGCAGGAAGCTGGTCTGGCGCGCGCTGCCGGCCTGCACGCGGGCGTGCTTGAGCACGGCATCGCGGGCGACATGGGCGTGCAGCACGGTGTTGTCCAGGTGCGCCGAATCGCCGACGCTGAGGCGGTGCTCGACCACGCCCAGGCTGGCGCCGGCACGCAGTTCGATCAGGTGGCGGTGGTGCCAGGCCAGGTCGGTCTCGCCGGCGACGCTGGCGAACACCAGCTGCAGAGGCGCTTCGACCTGCACGCCTTCGTCCACGCGCAGCACCACGCCTTCATCGGCCAGCGCGGCATTCAGGCGGGCGAAGATCTCTTCGCTGCGCTCGTAGCGGCGGCCAAGGAAACGCACGGCGTCTTCGCCGGAGGCCAGTGCGGCCGACAGCGGCTGCAGCTGCACGCCGTCCGGCAGGACCTGCACGTCGCTCAGCGCGGCATCCAGGCGGCCGTTGACGAACACCAGGCGCGGTGCCGGGATGTCCTCCAGCAGCGCGGCGTCCAGCGCCGGGCCCTGCAGCGGTGCAGCCGCGAACGCACGGCGTTCCAGCTGGCGCAGCGAGGTGTACTTCCAGGCTTCGTTGCGCGCGGCCGGCAGGCCGTCACGCAGGGCCGCGTCCAGCACTTCGCGGCGCGCGTCGCTGCCGCAGAAGGCCTGGGCCATGGAGTCGAGCAGGGCGCTCATCAGACCGCCGCCTCGCGCACCACGCGATCCTTGAGGAAATCGTAGCCGTGCGCTTCCAGTTCCAGCGCCAGTTCCGGGCCACCGGTCTTGACGATGCGGCCATCGGCCAGCACGTGCACCACGTCCGGCTTGATGTAGTCCAGCAGGCGCTGGTAGTGGGTGATGACCAGGAACGAACGGTCAGCGGCACGCAGCGCGTTGACGCCGTCGGCCACGCTCTTCAGCGCGTCGATGTCCAGGCCCGAATCGGTTTCGTCCAGGATCGCCAGCTTCGGCTCGAGCACGGCCAGCTGGAAGATCTCGTTGCGCTTCTTCTCGCCACCGGAAAAGCCTTCGTTGACGCCACGGTGCAGCAGTTCGTCCTTCAGGTGCAGCACGGCCAGCTTCTGGCGCACCAGCTTGAGGAACTGCATGGAATCGAGTTCCTCCTCACCGCGTGCCTTGCGCTGGGCGTTCAACGCCGCGCGCAGGAAGTAGGTGTTGTTCACGCCCGGGATCTCCACCGGGTACTGGAACGCCAGGAACAGGCCGGCGGCGGCGCGCGCTTCCGGGTCCTGCTCCAGCAGGTCGACGCCGTCGAACTGCACGCTGCCTTCGGTCACTTCATAGCCGTCGCGGCCGGCCAGGACATTGCCCAGGGTGGACTTGCCGGCGCCGTTGGGGCCCATGATGGCGTGCACCTGGCCGGGCTTAACATCCAGCGACAGGCCCTTGAGGATTTCCTTGTCGCCGATGCGGGCGTGGAGGTTTTCGATCTTCAGCATGGTCATGGCTTGGTAGGTTTCGGGGCTGCGGGGGCGATGCGGACGATCTGCACCGTGCCGTTGCCGGGCTGCCCAGGTTGAGCGGGGAGGGCGGAGAAAACCACGATGATCTCTTCACCGGGTTCTTGCAGGCAGGAGACTGCGAGGGAGGCCTGTCGGATGGATTCGGCAGCGGCGCGATCCAGCTCACGGTTGCCCGAGCTCAGGCGAGCCCGGATCGCGCCGAAGCTGCCGTCCTGCCCCGTTGTCAGCACTATCGAAAATTCTTTCGGCGCGGAGATGACCGTGCTGGCGGGCAATCTGACCGGGGTGGCACCCACCAGGTCTTCGGGGGTGCAGGACGCGTTGGCCAGGGCCCAGGGCGAAAGGCCCAGCAGCAACAGTGCGGGCAAAGACGTACGCATCATCCGACGCTTCCTTCCAGCGAGACTTCCAGCAGCTTCTTGGCCTCCACCGCGAACTCCATCGGCAGTTCGCGGAACACCTGCTTGCAGAAGCCGTCGACGATCATCGACACCGCGTCTTCCTGGCTGATGCCACGGGCGCGGCAGTAGAACAGCTGGTCGTCGGAAATCTTCGAGGTGGTGGCCTCGTGTTCGACGGTGGCGCCCGGGTTCTTCACCTCGATGTAGGGGAAGGTGTGTGCGCCACACTGCTTGCCGATCAGCAGCGAATCGCACTGGGTGTAGTTGCGCGCGCCATCGGCGTTGCGGTCCACCCGCACCAGGCCGCGGTAGGTGTTCTGGCCACGGCCGGCACTGATGCCCTTGCTGACGATCTTGCTCTTGGTGCGCTTGCCGACGTGGATCATCTTGGTGCCGGTGTCGGCCTGCTGGCGGTGATGGGTCAGCGCCACGGAGTGGAACTCACCGACCGAGTCGTCGCCGAGCAGCACGCAGGACGGGTACTTCCAGGTGATCGCCGAACCGGTTTCGACCTGGGTCCAGGTGACCTTGCTGCGCGCGCCACGGCATTCGGCACGCTTGGTGACGAAGTTGTAGATGCCGCCGACGCCGTTCTCGTCGCCCGGGTACCAGTTCTGCACGGTGGAGTACTTGATCTCCGCGTCTTCCAGCGCGACCAGCTCGACCACCGCTGCGTGCAGCTGGTTCTCGTCGCGCATCGGCGCGGTGCAGCCTTCCAGGTAGGACACGTAGGCCTTGTCCTCGCACACGATCAGGGTGCGCTCGAACTGGCCGGTGTGGCCGGCATTGATGCGGAAGTAGGTGCTCAGTTCCATCGGGCAACGCACGCCCTTGGGAATGAACACGAAGCTGCCATCGGAGAACACCGCCGAATTGAGCGCGGCGAAGTAGTTGTCGCCTACCGGCACCACGGTGCCCAGGTACTGGCGGACCAGTTCCGGATGTTCCTTGATGGCCTCGGACATCGAGCAGAAGATGATGCCCTTCTCGGCCAGTTCCTTGCGGAACGTGGTACCGACGGACACCGAGTCGAACACCGCGTCCACCGCCACGCCTGCCAGCTTGGCACGCTCGTGCAGCGGCACGCCCAGCTTGTCGTAGGTGTCCAGCAGTTCCTTTGGCACGTCATCCAGCGAGGCGTACTTCGGGCCCTTGGGCGCGGAGTAGTAGCTGAGCGCCTGCAGGTCGATCGGCGCGATCTCCAGCTTGGCCCAGTCCGGCATCGGCATGGTCAGGAAGTGGCGGTAGGCGTCCAGGCGCCACTGCGTCATCCACTCCGGCTCGTCCTTCTTGGCCGACAGGGCACGGATGGTGTCCTCGTCCAGGCCCGGCGGCAGGGAGTCCGATTCGATCTCGGTGATGAAGCCGGCCGAATACTTGCGGCCGAGCTGCTCGTGGATCTCGCGGTTGGGGGTGTCGTCGTGGGCGACGTTTTCGATGGTTTCGGTGGCCATGGGGGGCTGCCTGTGGATCAGGAGACGACGTCGACAACGATGGTGCGGCGCTGTTCGTCATCGGCAAGGGGAAGAGGGGGCAGGATCTGGGCGAGGGTGACATCGCGCAGGGCCTCGGAGACCACGTCGTTGATCAGCCGCCAGCTGCTGCGCGCGCCGCACTTGGGCGCCATGCCGCACTGGTGGTGGTCGTGGCTGCATTCGGTCAGGGCCAATGGCCCTTCCATCGCTTCGACCACTTCGAACAGCGAGATCTCGATGGCCGGGCGGGTCAGGCGGTAGCCGCCACGGACACCGCGCAGGCCTTCGACCAGGCCGGCCTGCGCCAGCGGCTTGAGCACCTTGCTGACGGTGGGCGGCTCCAGGCCGGTGAATTCGGCCAGCTCAGTGGCACTGAGCACCTCGCCCGGACGGGCGGCAAGCACGGTCAGCACCACGGTGGCGTAATCGGTGAGCTTGGTGACACGCAACATGGGAATGCGAGCGGTTCTTAAAGCGGACTGAAATTGTACGCTTTTATTCGCCGGCATCCAACCCGGGCATTCAGCCGGCGCTGGGACGGACCGGGACGACGCACCGGGGCCACCGCCGGGGCGCCATGCTGCGCCAACGGGGTGATTTTCGCAATCACCCGGAATGGGCGAGAATCCCGGTTCCATCCGCTGCAAACAGCCCGTGCCGATGCCGAAGAAGATCCAAGCCCGCAAGTCCGCCATCCATGGCAACGGCGTGTTCGCCGTGGCCCCGATCAAGCAGGGCGAGCGCGTGATCCAGTACAAGGGCCTGCTGCGCAGCCACGGCGACGTTGATGCCGATGACAGCGGCGACGTTGAAAGCGGCCATACCTTCCTGTTCACCCTCAACGATGACTGGGTGATCGATGCCAACTACAAGGGCAACGATGCGCGCTGGATCAACCACAGCTGCGACCCGAACTGCGAGGCGGTGATCGAGGAAGACGAGGACGGTGACAGCCGTGGCGACAAGGTGTTCATCGAGGCGCTGCGTGACATCAAGGCCGGCGAAGAGCTGACCTACAACTACGGCATCACCCTGGCCGAGCGTCACACCGCCAAGCTGAAGAAGATCTGGGAGTGCCGCTGCGGCTCGCCCAAGTGCACCGGCACCATGCTGCAGCCCAAGCGCTGACCGGTACCGGGTAGTGCCGGCCGCTGGCCGGCAAGGCGCAATCCAGGTGCCGGCCAGCGGCCGGCACCACCCGGAGGCTCTCCACCTGCCGTGCACGGCAGGGTCACCGCCGTGCAAGGGCCGTTCTTCCATTCTGTCGGCACCCCCAACCGGAGTGCACCCATGGCAGAAAGATTGAAGGGCAAGCAGATTGCCATCCTTGCCACCCACGGCTTTGAACAGTCCGAACTGACCGAACCCAAGCGTCTGCTGGAAGCCGAAGGCGCGCGCGTCAGCGTCGTGTCGCCTGCAAAGGAGGCGACGATCAAGGGCTGGAAAGAGAAGAACTGGGGCGACGCCGTTGCAGTGGATATTCCGCTGGATGAGGCCGATCCGGCCAGCTTCGATGCCCTGGTGCTGCCGGGAGGGGTCATCAATCCGGACACGCTGCGTACCGACGAGGCTGTACTCGGCTTCGTCCGCGCAGTAGACGAAGCCGGCAAGCCTGTGGCGGCGATCTGCCATGGCCCGTGGCTGCTGATCAACAGTGGCCTCGCCGATGGCCGCGAGCTGACGTCCTGGCCGTCCCTGCAGCAGGATCTGACCAATGCGGGGGCGAACTGGCGCGATGCCGAGGTCGTGGTCGACGGCAACGTGATCACCAGCCGCAAGCCGGACGACATCCCAGCCTTCAGTGAGGCGGTGGTCAAGGCACTCGCCGCCTGATGCGCTGCCGGTAGTGCCGGCCGCTGGCCGGCACCACCTTACTTGCCCAGCACGCCTGCCGGCACCAGGTTGCCCAGGTTCTGGTTGAAGGTGACCACCAGCTTGCCGTTCTTCACCTGTGCCGATTGCACCTGCAGCGCGCCAAGCACGCCGGCCACGGCCGGGTCCAGCTTGTAGATCGGCTCCCGCTGGGCGTAGTCGCTCAGCCAGGCGTTGAGCAGGCCACGGGTACGGGAGTCGAGACGACCGCCCTGGTTGGCCGGGGTGAAGTCATCCACGCTCGGCTGCTGCAGATGGAATCCCTGGGTCTGCGCGTCGTAGCGCAGGCCGCTGCTGAGCTTCACCGTACCCAGTTTGGCCGGATTGCCACCGGCAGTGGCCAGTGCCACGTCCATGCCAAGGTTCAAGCGCTCGCCGGCCGGGAGGCTCAGCTGGGGGTGGCTCATGGTGAGGGCGATCAGTCCGCCCAACGCGTCCTGGGTGCGCGGGAAGCTGCCATCGAGATACTGCTGCACATCGCTGGCGCCGACCGACAGTTCGCGGCCGGAAATGGATGGGGCGGCCTGCGCGCCAATCGCGGCGGCGATCAGCACGGTGGAGGCGGCGAGGCGGGTCATCAGGGAACGCAGGCGCATGGCGGTGACCGCTGGACTGGGAAAGGATGGAGGAAAGAGTAGCCGGGACGGCTGAATCGCGCGTGCATGCCGCTGCAATGGTTCAGTCCAGCGTTGGCCGCAGTTGCGCCGACTGGATCTGCCAGCCGCGGCCATCAGCACTGGGCTGCACGCGGTACCAGCCGCCGAAGCGGAAGGTCCCTTGGGTGGTGACCGCGCGGATCCGCACCGGCACTTCCAGCAGCTGGGGAGGATGCTGGCCGTCGCGTGCCACCGGGGGCTCGCTGTCCAGCCGCAGCGTACGCACGCCCTGCAGCTGGCGTATGGCAGCGTCATCTGCGCGGTGCGGGTCGGCCGGTGGAATCGCCCATGCCGCGTCGCTGGCGCTGCGGTTGCGGTTGAGCAGCGCGATCACGTAGCGGTTGAGCATCACCGATGGTGGTTGGGCGTCGGCAGCGACCGCAGCGAACAGCGGATCGATCGCCGGTGTCTGCAGGGACGCCGCTTCGGAGCCGGCGATGCCCTGCGTTCCGGCGCCGGCGACAGCCGGCGCTGGCGCAACATCGGGCGCTGCCGCAGGCCTGGAGCAGCCGAGCAGCGCCAGGGGCGCGATCAGGAAAAGCGTCCTGCGCATGCCTCCTCCCCGAGGCGATGTGGGGGAGACAGTGTATCGGCTGCGCGGGAATCAGCGGGAGGAGGGCAACTGCTCCAGCGCATCCAGTGCCGGCAGCACCTGCCCGGCGATGGCGGCCAACGCATGTCCATCGGTCTCCGCGTGGCGCTGCACGATGTCGCGCAGCAGCTGGGTGGCGATCACCAGGGTCGCGCGTTCATCACCGCTGATGCCAGCGGTGCGTGGCGCCGCTTCCAGCAGGCGCATCAGGTCGCGGCTGGCGCGATGTTCCAGTTCGATGGTGCAGCGCCCGGTGCACTGCAACCCGTCCTTTTCGATGGGGGTCACCGAGATCCGGTAGCGGGTGGAGGGGCTGGCCATGAGGGGATGCTCGCCGTAGCTGTGGAGGATGTGCCCACCTTAGGCAAGGCCGTGCGCGGCGGCGATGGCCGGGGCTGCACGCAGTGTTCCACCCGGTACGTTCCAGGGCCTGCCCAGGCCGCGCCTGGCTAATGGCGACGGGCTTGAACGGGGATTTTCCAGTATGCGGCAACGCTGTGTTGCGGATGCCCCGGGGCGGCGCATCCACACGTGGCGTGGACCTGCTGCCGGGAACGTGCAAAAGAAAACGGGACGGCCAGAGCCGTCCCGTCGGAATCCGCGTTGGGGCGCGCGCTTACAGCGCGGCGTCCTTCAGCTTCTTCAGCGGACGCACCTTCAGCTTGGTGGTGGCCGGCTTGGCAGCGAACCACTGCTCTTCCTTGGTGAACGGGTTGATGCCCTTGCGCTTCGGCTTGGCCGGCACATTGACGGTGGTGATCTTCAGCAGGCCCGGCAGGGTGAAGGAGCCAGCGCCCTTCTTGTGCACCGAGGAGGCAACGGCGCTTTCCAGCGAGGCCAGCACAGCGCGGACGTCCTTGGCGACGACGCCGGAGGCTTCAGCGATGTGTGCAACCAGGCCGGACTTGGTCAGCACTTCCTTGATCGGCTTCGGAGCGGCCGGCTTGGCGGCTGCCTTCGTCGCGACTTTCTTCACTGCCTTCTTCGGGGCAGCCTTCTTAGCGGTCTTTGCCATGGTTTCCTGTTCCGTGAACGGTTGGTTGTTTGGTCGGCGCCGAACCCCGTCGGCAAGCGCAATGTAGGGCAACTCTTGGGCGCCGCCAATAGCCCGAAGCGCGGAAAGTGCATGTTTTTTCATATCCAGGCCGATTCAGTACATGGCGCGCCGTGGGGGACGGGGGTGTGGCAGCGCGCGCGACGGCCCACGCCCGCCCATCGGCGGAATGCGAGAAACCACTGAAAACAAGAGAAAAATGCGTTTCCGGCTGGTGAGAAAGTGTCCACGCGCCGGGTTCGGAAGGCGACCTGCGGCGTGCGGCGGAGCGACGCAGGGCTAACGCCTCCCGTGCGAGGGTGACCGTTCATCACCGTCACGCAGGAGCAGCACATGGGAATCTCGCGACACGCCACAGCGCACTGGGAAGGCGATCTGAAGTCGGGCAAGGGGCAGCTGAGCACGCCGCAGAGCGGGCTGCTGGACAAGACACGCTACGGCTTCAACAGCCGTTTCGGCGACGAAAAGGGCACCAATCCGGAAGAGCTCATCGCTGCTGCGCACGCCGGTTGCTTCACCATGGCGCTGTCGGCCAAGCTCGGCGAAGCCGGCTTTACCCCGACCTCGCTGGATACCGAAGCCAAGGTAGATCTGTCATTGGAGGGCGGCCCGCAGCTGTCGCAGATCCGGCTGAAGGTGAAGGCAGTGGTGCCGGGTATCGACGCGACGCAGTTCCGTGCGATTGCCGATGACGCCAAGCAGAACTGCCCGGTGTCCAAGGCGCTGAGCGCGGTGCCGATCAGCCTGGAAGCCGAGCTGGGCTGAGGGTAGTGCCGGCCGCTGGCCGGCAACCGCATGATCTCGAGGTCCAGGTAACAGCCGGCCAGCGTTATGGCGGCCTTCCTGGCCGCCACCCTCCGGGCCGTCGCGTCCGACGTTGGCAGCGGCTCCTGCCGCTGCCTTCGGCTCCACCTCGATGGTGTTTACCAATCGATGGTGCCGCTGATCACCGTCTGCACCTGCCCGCCAGACCAGACCTCGCCGTCCTGGTCGACCAGCAGGGTCAGGCGCGCGTCATGGCCGACTTCGCGGCCCTGGCTGACTTCAAACGGCGTCCGTCCACGCGGCAGCGCGTCACGCAGGTCCAGCCACGCGGCCAGCACCGCATTGGCCGCACCCGAGGCGGCGTCCTCGAAGCGGCGTCCATTGCCGACGAAGGCACGTACGGCCAGGTCGAAACCCTCGCTGCCATCGCTGAAGGCATAGGCGAACACGCCCATGCTGTCGGTGGATTCAGCCAGTGCGGCCACTGCATCCCAGTCTGGCTGCAGCGCGCGCAATGCGGCCTCGTCGGCCACCTGCACCACCCACCAGCTGCGGCCACCCTGCATGCGTGCCGGCGGCAGTGTGCCCAGCGGCCAGCCCTTCAGCGCGGCCTGCAGGCGAGGATCGGTGGCCTCGGCAGTCTCGGCCAGCTGCGCGCGCGGGGTGCGGATGGCGATGCGCTGCTGCGTACCCTCACCGCTGACGCGCAGCGGCAGCGCGCCGGCAATGCCGTCCTGCACCAGCACGCCGTCGACCGCTGCGGCCAGGCCCGCCTGCAGCACCGCATGCGCGGTGCCGACGCTGGGGTGGCCCGCGAACGGTACTTCCTTCTGCGGGCTGAACATGCGCAATCGATAGCTGGCGCCCGGCACCTGTGGCGGGAACACGAAGGTGGTTTCGGGCAGGCGCGTCCAGCGCGCGATGGCCTGCATGCTGGCGTCGTCCAGGCCCTCGGCATCGAGTACCACGGCCAGCGGATTGCCAGCGCCGGCGCGCGGGGAGAACACGTCCAGCTGCAGGAAACGGCGGGTGGTCATCAGGCGGCACTCCAGTAAACAGGCCGCATAGCGTAGCGCGGGGCACCAAAAAGGGGACGGAGGGAATTAAGTCGCTTTTGCCCCATGTGCCATAAGCGACTTAATTCCCTCCGTCCCCTTTTTTCCGTGGGCTACCAGCGGATGCTGCCGTCGATCACGCACTGCACCTGGCCGCCGATCCACACCGTGCCCTGCGCATCAACCTCGACCTGTACGCGACCATCGCGACCGACTTCGCGGCCCTGGCTGGCGACGTAGCGGCCCTCGCGGCCGGGCAGGGCATTGCGCTGGCGCAGCCAGGCACCGATCAGCGCATTGGCGCTGCCGGTCACTGGATCCTCGGGCACGGCGGCTGCATCAGCGGGGCAGAAGGCGCGCACCACCCGGGTGTGGTCGTCGCCGGCCTCGTCGGCGAACACGGCCACACCGGTCGCGTCGGTGGCGAGGCTCCAGTCGGCCAGCGTGGCCATGTCCGGCACAAGGTTGCGTACGGCGGCGGCATCGCGCAGCGGCAACAGCCACCAGCGTGCGCCGTTGTCCCACAGTTCGGGCACGTGCCCGCTGTCGGCCAGCGCCAGCAGCGCTTCGGGCGCTCCGTCGGCCGCTGTGTCCAGCCGCCGCGCCGGTGGGCTGGCCAGCTGGATCTGCAGTGCCTCGGCCGGGCCGCTCACCCGTACCGGCAGCAACCCCGCCGCGCATTGCTGCAGCAGGGCACCGTCGTGCGGGTGCGCCAGGCCGCAGGTCACCGCCGCCCAGGCGGCGCCGACGCTGGGGTGGCCGGCGAAGGCCAGCTCGCGGGTCGGGGTGAAGATGCGGATGTGGTAGTCGGCGCCCGGCGTGCTGGGGCGCAGGAAGAACACCGTCTCGGACAGGTTCAGCCAGGCGGCCAGGGCCTGCATCTGGCTGCTGGAGAGCCCGTCGGCGTCCAGGATGACGCCCAACGGGTTGCCGGTGCCGGGGCGGGGGGCGAAGACATCGAGCTGCAGGTAACGGAGGACGGCCATCTACGGGGATATTGCGCTTAGAATCAAAGGTTCCGCCCCCGAGGGCGGCTTCCCCACATTCTACATAGCCAATCCATGTCAGCTTCCCCCCTTGTCGATCGTTGGATCGTACTGAAGTTCGGCGGCACCTCGGTGTCGCGTCGTCACCGCTGGGACACGATCGGGAAGCTGGCGAAAAAACGCGCGGAAGAGACCGGCTCGCGCGTGCTGGTGGTGGTGTCGGCGCTGTCCGGGGTCACCAACGAACTGACCGCGATCGCCGATGGCGCGCCCGACAGCCGGGATCGCGTGGCGGCGCTGGTCGAACGCCACGAGGCCTTCCTGGTTGAACTCGGCCTGGGCCGCGAGGTGCTGGCCGATCGCCTGGCGGCGCTGCAGGGGCTGCTCGACGACGCGCGGGCGGCCACCCGTCCGCTCGACTGGCAGGCCGAAGTGCTGGGCCAGGGCGAGCTGCTGTCCTCCACCCTGGGTGCGGCCTACCTGCGCGCGTCGGGCCTGGACATGGGCTGGATGGATGCCCGCCAGTGGCTGGACGCGATGCCGCCGCAGCCGAACCAGAGCGACTGGTCGCAGCGCCTGTCGGTGAACTGCCAGTGGCGCGCCGACGCGGAATGGATGCAGCGCTTCCGTGCGCAGCCGACCCGCCTGCTGATCACCCAGGGCTTCATCTCGCGGCATGCCGATGGCGGTACCGCCATCCTCGGCCGCGGCGGCTCGGATACCTCGGCGGCGTACTTCGGTGCGTTGCTGGGTGCCAGCCGCGTGGAGATCTGGACCGATGTGCCGGGCATGTTCAGCGCCAATCCGAAGGATGTGCCGGACGCGCGCCTGCTGACCCGCCTGGACTATTACGAGGCGCAGGAAATCGCCACCACCGGCGCCAAGGTGCTGCACCCGCGCTCGATCAAGCCGTGCCGCGATGCCGGCGTACCGATGGCCATCCTCGATACCGAGCGCCCGGAACTGCCCGGCACCAGCATCGATGGCAGCGCCGCGCCGGTACCAGGGGTGAAGGCGATCAGCCGCCGCAACGGCATCGTGCTGGTGTCGATGGAAGGCATCGGCATGTGGCAGCAGGTCGGCTTCCTGGCCGATGTGTTCAATCTGTTCAAGAAGCACGGCCTGTCGGTGGACCTGATCGGTTCGGCCGAAACCAACGTCACCGTGTCGCTGGATCCGTCCGAGAACCTGGTCAATACCGATGTGCTGGCCGCGCTGTCGGCCGACCTGTCGCAGATCTGCAAGGTGAAGGTGATCGTGCCGTGTGCGGCGATCACTCTGGTTGGCCGTGGCATGCGTTCGCTGCTGCACAAGCTGTCGGACGTGTGGGCGACCTTCGGCCGCGAGCGCGTGCACATGATCTCGCAGTCGTCCAATGACCTGAACCTGACCTTCGTCATCGACGAGGCCGATGCCGATGGCCTGCTGCCGGTGCTGCACGCCGAGCTGATCGACAGCGGCGCGATGCCGGTGGAAGAGACCGAAGTATTCGGCCCGCGCTGGCGCGAGATCGCCGGCACCGTGCGCCCGCGTGGCACGCCGTGGTGGCGGGGCCAGCGTGCGCACCTGCTGCAGCTGGCCGATGCCGGTACGCCGCGCTACGTCTACCACCTGCCGACCGTGCGCGCCCGCGCCCGCGCGCTGGCCGCGATCAAGCCGATCGACCAGCGCTACTACGCGATCAAGGCCAACAGCCACCCGGCCATCCTGCAGCTGCTGGAAGCCGAGGGCTTCGGCCTGGAATGCGTGTCGCATGGCGAGCTGAAGCACGTGTTCCAGCACCTGCCGGAACTGTCGCCCAAGCGCGTGCTGTTCACCCCCAGCTTCTGCCCGCGCAGCGAATACGAAGCCGCATTCGCGTTGGGCGTGACGGTGACGGTCGACAACGTCGAGGCACTGCAGCGCTGGCCGGACCTGTTCCGCAACCGCGAGCTGTGGCTGCGCGTCGACCTGGGCCGTGGCGAAGGCCACCACGCCAAGGTCCGTACCGGTGGCAAGGAGTCCAAGTTCGGCCTGCCGATCGCCCGTGTCGACGAGTTCGTGCGCGCAGCCACCGATCTGGGCAGCCGCGTGGTCGGCCTGCATGCGCACCTGGGCAGCGGCGTAGAGACCGCGCAGCACTGGCGCCTGATGTGCGATGAGCTGGCCGGTTTCGCCCGCCGCATCGGCAGCGTGCAGACCATCGACATCGGCGGCGGCCTGCCGATTCCGTATTCCGCCGAGGACGAGCCGTTCGATCTGGATGCCTGGGCCGAGGGCCTGGCTGAGGTCAAGGCGCTGCATCCGGCGTTCCGCCTGGCGATCGAGCCGGGCCGCTACCTGGTGGCCGAATCCGGCGTGCTGCTGACCCACGCCACCCAGGTGGTGGAAAAGGACGGCGTGCGCCGCGTCGGCTTGGATGCCGGCATGAATGCATTGATGCGCCCGGCCCTGTACGACGCCTGGCACGACATCGAGAACCTCAGCCGCCAGGGTGGGTATGCCGAGGCGGCGTTCGATGTGGTCGGCCCGATCTGCGAGTCCAGCGACGTGTTCGGCAAGCGCCGCAAGCTGCCGGTGTCGACCGCGCCGGACGACGTGATGCTGATCGCCGATGCCGGCGCCTACGGCTATTCGATGGCCAACACCTACAACCAGCGGATGCTGCCGCGCGAAGACGTGATCGAATGATCGCCGCGCGCGCCCTGCACCCGCCCACCGACACGCCGCGCGCCATCGCGCGGGCCCGTGCCTGACCGGATACACCATGACTGCTTTCGACAAACACCAGGTTTCCCGCTTCCGCTTCGTCCGCTGCGAATTCGCCGCGGAGACCGGCGTGGCCAGGCTGGTCTATGCCTTTGATGACGGCCCGGAGATGGTGGAGACCATCACCGTGCCGGGCGCCCCGTTCGTGCTGGACGAGGCGCGTGCCGCCGCCGTGCAGCGTGCGCTGCAGCTGCTGCACCTGATCGCCGGTGTCAGCTACTACAAGGCGGGCGTGCCGGAGACGGTCAGCATCGACAGCTACAGCATCGATGCCGATACCGCCGCACTGGTGGAGACCATTTACCTCAACGGCCTGGGCGAATTCGCCTACCGCAATGGCCTGAACCTGCGCGGCCGCTTCCGGTTGCCGGTGCAGGGCGAGGCCATGCAGGCGCCGTCGCTGGGCCTGCAGCCGCACGCGCTGGTGGCCATCGGCGGCGGCAAGGATTCGCTGGTCAGCATCGAAGCGCTGCGCCGTGCCGGCGTGGACGAGACCGTGACCTGGATCGGTGGCTCGCAGCTGATCCGTGCGTGCGCCGAGCGCACCGGCCTGCCGACATTGAACCTGGGCCGCACGCTGGCACCTGAACTGTTCGAGTTGAATCGCCAGGGCGCATGGAACGGCCATATCCCGGTGACGGTGGTGAACTCGGCGATCATGGTGCTGGCCGCGTTGCTGCACGGCGTGGACCAGGTGGTGTTCTCCAACGAGCGCTCGGCCAGCTACGGCAGCCAGATTCCAGGCACCGGCGAAGTGAATCATCAGTGGTCCAAGGGCTGGGCCTGCGAGCAGGCGTTCGGCAGCCATGTGCAGAAGTACGTGGCGGCGGACCTGCAGTACTACTCGCTGCTGCGCCCGATGTCCGAGCTGGCGGTGGCCCGCCAGTTCGCCAAGAGTGACTTCTACGACGCGCATTTCTCCAGCTGCAACCGCAACTTCCACATCCTCGGCGAGCGCCCGGTGAACCGCTGGTGCGGCGTCTGCCCGAAGTGCCACTTCGTGTTCCTGGCGCTGGCCCCGTTCATGCCCAAGACGCGCCTGGTGCGCATCTTCGGCCGCAACCTGCTGGACGATGCCGAGCAGGCCGGTGGCTTCGATGCGCTGCTGGAATTCCAGGACCACAAGCCGTTCGAGTGCGTGGGCGAAGGCCGCGAATCGCGTGCGGCGATGGCGACCCTGGCGCAACGCCCGGAGTGGAAGGAAGACGTGCTGGTGAAGCGCTTCTGCAACGAGATCCAGCCGCAGCTGGATGCCGCCGAACTGGAACTGGCGCCGCTGCTGCAGCTGCAGGGCGAGCATCGCGTTCCGCCTGCGCTGTGGGAACGGGTGCGTGAAGATTTCGAAGCTTGAAGGAAAGCGCGTTGCGCTGTGGGGCTGGGGCCGTGAGGGCCGCGCCGCGTTTGCGGTGCTGCGTGAGCGCCTGCCCACGCTGCCGCTGAGCCTGTTCTGCCCGGCGGCTGAAGTCGAGGCCGCGCGTGCGGAAACGCAGGGCGTGCTGGACGTGCGTGGCGAGCCTTCTGCTGAAGCGCTGGCCGCGTTTGACGTGGTGATCAAGTCTCCCGGCATCAGCCCCTACCAGCCAATCGCGCTGGCGGCGGAAGGGCAGGGCACCCGCTTCATTGGTGGCACCGCGCTGTGGTTCGCCGAACACGCGGCCGACGATGGCATCGTGCACGACACCGTGTGCGTGACCGGTACCAAGGGCAAGAGCACCACCACCGCGCTGGTCGCGCACCTGCTGCGTGCCGCCGGCCACCGTACCGGCCTGGTAGGCAACATCGGCCTGCCGCTGCTGGAAGTGCTGGACCCGCAGCCCGCGCCTGAGTACTGGGCGGTGGAACTGTCCAGCTACCAGACCGGCGAAGTGGCACGCAGTGGCGCCCGCCCGCAGGTGGCGGTGGTGCTGAACCTGTTCCCGGAACACCTGGACTGGCACGGCAGCGAACAGCGTTACATCGAAGACAAGCTGCGGCTGGTGACTGAGGCCGCACCGCGCATCGCCGTGCTCAATGCCGCCGATCCGCACCTGGCCGCGCTGTCGCTGCCCGACAGCGAAGTGGTCTGGTTCAACCAGCCGCAGGGCTGGCACATGCGCGGCGACATCGTGCATCGCGGTGAGCAGGCCGTGTTTGATACCCGCAACACGCCGCTGCCGGGCCGCCACAACCGTGGCAACCTGTGCGCGGTGCTGGCCGCGCTGGAAGCGCTGGGGCTGGATGCCGCGGCGCTTGCGCCGGCGGTGCAGGACTTCCGTCCGCTGCCGAACCGTCTGCAGCGCATCGGCGTGGCCGATGGCCTGACCTACGTCAACGATTCGATCAGCACCACGCCGCATGCCAGCCTGGCCGCGCTGGAGTGCTTCGCCGGGCAGCGCATCGCGCTGCTGGTGGGCGGGCATGACCGTGGCCTGGACTGGACCGATTTCATGCAGCACATGGCGCACGACGTGCCGCCGGTGGAGATCGTGACCATGGGCAGCAACGGCCCGCGCATCCACGCCATGCTGCAGCCGCTGGCCGATGCCGGTCGCTTCGGTCTGCACGCTGCAGGTGATCTGCCCGAGGCGATGGCCTTGGCGCGCGCCGCGCTGGGGGGGCAGGGTGGGGTGGTGCTGCTGTCGCCGGGCGCACCGAGCTTTGGTGCGTACCGCGATTACGTGGCGCGTGGCCGTCATTTCGCCGAGCTGGCCGGATTCGACCCGGACAGCATCAGCGCGATTCCGGGGCTGGGCATCGCCTGAGGGGTCGGATCCCTCTCCGCAGGAAAGGGCTCTGACCCCAACGGGATTCTGGCCGGCAACCCTCCGGAGAAATTCATCCACGCATGGCGTGGATCTACTGCTCCTCGTCGATGAACGCGTAGCCGCCGTCGATCAATTGCTGCAGATACGCATCGAAGCTGGGCGCGATCACCGCATAGCTGTCCGGGTCGTGCAGGTAGCGCACCACCTGGCCGACGGTGCCGCCCGGTGCGGGGTTGAAATCCAGGTAAAGCATCGACGTGCCGCCGTTGTTCATGCAGTGCGAGAAGCACAGGCGGCGGTTCATCGGCAGATCCGCGTCGATGCCTTCACCCAGAATCTCCGGCTCGTCATCCAGCCACTCTTCGTAGATGGAACGGATGCTGTCGTCCCATTGCTGCTGGTCCTCGAAGATCTGCGCGACCGAGCGCAGGTAGTACGGATAGCCGCCGTCTTCCACGTCCGACCCGAGCATCAGCACGCAGACCCCGCCGCCGGGGTACTCGCGGAAGTGGGTGCCATCGACGCGGGACAACAGTTCCACCAGGCTGTCAGGCACCTGCGGCCATTGCATGCGCAGGCGCTGCAGGTCTTCTGCGCTGGCGCCCTGGACGTGAGCCCATTGCGGGGCATCGTCGGCGGGCAGGCGTGGGATCAGGCCAGACAGAAAGCGGTCAACAAGGTTCATGCGAAAAAGGGGACGGAGGGGATTAAGTCGTATCCAACCACACCTGCGTCACGTCGCCAATGCAGAATGCGACGCGGGAGGGGCGAATACGGCTTAATCCCCTCCGTCCCCTTTTTCTCGCGGAGCAGGCGCATGAACCGATGGCGTTGTGGTGTGGCGATGGTGCTCGGCCTGGCGGCGATGCCGGCGTGGGCGGCAATGAAGACGCAGCCGGTGGAGTGGAAACACCAGGGCACGACCTTCAGTGGCGTGCTGGTCTATGACGATGGCGACAACGACAAGCGTCCGGGCCTGGTGATGGTGCCGAACTGGAAGGGTGTGAACGAGTCGGCCATCGAGAAGGCCAAGCAGCTGGCGGGCGATGATTACGTGGTGCTGGTGGCCGATGTGTACGGCAAGGGCGTGCGGCCGAAGACCGATGCCGAGGCCGGGCCGGTGGCGACCAAGCTGCGCAACGACCGGCCGTTGCTGCGGGCACGTGCGCTGGAAGCGGTGAACGTGCTCAAGGCGCAGGCCGGCAAGGTGCCGCTCGATGCCAGCCGGATCGGTGCGGTGGGCTTCTGCTTTGGCGGCACCACGGTGCTGGAGCTGGCCCGTGCAGGTGCGCCGTTGGCCGGTGTGGTCAGCCTGCACGGCGGGCTGGGTTCACCGCTGCCGGCGCAGGCCGGTGGCAGTCACCCGTCGGTGCTGGTGCTCAACGGTGCCGACGACAGGAGCGTGACCGCCGAGGATATCGCCGGTTTCCAGAGGGAAATGAACGCGGCCAAGGTCGACTGGGAGTTCACCAACTACAGCGGGGCGGTGCACTGCTTCGCCGAGCGCGATGCCAACAGCCCGCCGGGGTGCCAGTACAACGAGCGGGCGGCCAAGCGCGCGTGGAAGGCGCTGGATGAGTTCTTCGAGGAGCGCTTCGAGAAACGTTGATCCGCGCAGCGGTAGTGCCGGCCGCTGGCCGGCAACCTCATGATGCTGCGGATGTCATCGGGAATGCCGGCCAGCGGCCGGCGCTACCGGATGCGGTCAATGCGAGCGTTTCCGTGCCGACCAACGGTCGGCACCCACCGGAATGCCGGTGGGTGGGTGCCGACCGTTGGTCGGCACACCTCAACCCGTCAATGCGAGCGCTGCACCGCGTAACGGGCCAGACCACGCAGGGCGGCCACGGCGTCGTTGTCAGCCAGACCATCGAGCGCACGCTCGGCGGCTTCGGCATATTCCTCGGCACGCGCGCGGCTGTACTCCAGGCCGCCGGTAGCACGGATCGCGGCCAGCACTTCCGGCATCGCCGAAGCGTCGCCGTCCTGCACGATGGTGCGCAGGCGCTCGCGGGTGGCGTCGTCGGAGTGGGCCATCGCGTGGATCAGCGGCAGCGTGGCCTTGCCCTCGGCGAGGTCGTCGCCCAGATTCTTGCCCAGTTCCTCGGCATTGGCCGAGTAGTCCAGCACGTCGTCGGCTATCTGGAACGCGTAGCCCAGGTGCATGCCGTAGTCGAACAAGGCCTGCTGGGTGGCTTCGTCCACGCCGCTGGCCAGCGCACCCAAGCGGGTGCCGGCGGCGAACAGCACCGCGGTCTTGCGCTCGATCACGCGCAGGTAGGCGGCTTCGTCGGTATCCGGGTTGTGCACGTGCAGCAGCTGCAGCACTTCACCCTCGGCGATGCGGTTGGTGGCATCGGCCAGGATCTGCATCACCGACATGCGCTCCAGCTCGACCATCAGCTGGAAGCTGCGCGAGTACAGGAAGTCGCCGACCAGCACGCTGGGCGCGTTGCCCCACAGCGCGTTGGCGGTGCTGCGGCCACGGCGCAGGCTGGATTCGTCCACCACGTCATCGTGCAGCAGGGTCGAGGTATGGATGAACTCGATGATCGCCGCCAACTGGTGGTGCTCCGGACCGGCCTGGCCGACCGCGTGGCCGGCCAGCATCACCAGCATCGGGCGCAGGCGCTTGCCGCCGGCGGAAATGATGTGGTCGGCGATCTGGTTGATCAGCACGACGTCCGAGGACAGGCGGCGCCGGATCAGGGCGTCGACGGCGGCCATGTCGGCCGCGGCAAGCGACTGGATCTGGGGCAGGCCCAGGGCGGGACGGGTGTCTTCGGTGATGGTCATGCGATCAGGCTTTCAGGCTCACCACCGATTATAGGCGCTGGCCGTGAATTCGGGCGCAAACGGGGCTGGCCGGCGTTCCCGGCCCCGCAAACGCTGCCGCCTGCGTGAATACGTATGCAGGTTGCGCCATGCCCGCGAGGCCGCCGCTAAGCTTGCCGGACAGGATTTCGGCCCGCTGCCGGCGGGTCCCGCATGCCCGGAGGGGGGCTGTCGATGTCGCACTATCCATGGTGGCGCGGAGCCGTCATCTACCAGATCTACCCGCGCAGCTACCTCGATGCCAACGGCGATGGCGTGGGCGACCTGCCGGGCATCATCCAGCGCCTGGACCATATTGCCGCGCTGGGCGTGGACGCGATCTGGATCTCGCCGTTCTTCAAGTCGCCGATGGCCGACTTCGGCTACGACATCGCCGACTATCGCGACGTCGACCCGCTGTTCGGCAGCCTGGACGACTTCGACCGTCTACTGGCCAAGGCGCACGACCTGGGCCTGAAGGTGATGATCGACCAGGTGTTGAGCCATACTTCGATCGAGCACGCCTGGTTCCGCGAGAGCCGCCAGGACCGCAGTAATCCGAAGGCCGACTGGTACGTCTGGGCCGACCCGCGCGAGGACGGCACCCCGCCCAACAACTGGCTGTCGCTGTTCGGCGGCGGCGCGTGGCAGTGGGAACCGCGCCGTGAGCAGTACTACCTGCACAACTTCCTGGTCGACCAGCCGGACCTGAACTTCCACAACCCGGACGTGCAGCAGGCCACCCTGGACAATGTGCGGTTCTGGCTGGACCGCGGCGTGGACGGCTTCCGCCTGGATGCGATCAACTTCTGCTTCCACGACGCGCAGCTGCGCGATAACCCGCCCAAGCCGGCGGACAAGCGGGTGGGCCGCGGCTTCAGTCCGGACAACCCGTACGCCTACCAGTACCACTTCTACAACAACACCCAACCGGAGAACCTGCCATTCCTGGAGCAGCTGCGCGCGCTGCTGGATGAGTATCCGGGCGCGGTGAGCCTGGGCGAGATCTCGTCGGAAGACTCGCTGGCCACCACCGCCGAGTACACCCAGGACGGCCGCCTGCACATGGGCTACAGCTTCGAGCTGCTGGTGGACGACTACAGCGCGGCCTACATCCGCGACACGGTCTCCCGGCTGGAAGCGGCGATGACCGAAGGCTGGCCGTGCTGGGCGGTTTCGAATCACGATGTGGAACGCGCGGTCAGCCGCTGGGGCGGCTATCCGGCCGATCCGCGCCTGGCGCGGATGCTGGTGGCGATGCTGTGCTCGCTGCGCGGCTCGGTGTGCCTGTACCAGGGCGAGGAGCTGGGCCTGGCCGAGGCCGAGGTGCCGTTCGAGGCGCTGCAGGACCCGTATGGCATCACCTTCTGGCCGAATTTCAAGGGCCGCGACGGTTGCCGCACCCCGCTGCCGTGGACCGACGCTCCGCTGGCTGGCTTTACCTCCGGCACGCCCTGGCTGCCGATCCCGGCCGAGCACCGGGCGGCGGCGGTGGCCGTGCAGGAGCGCGACCCGCACTCGGTCCTGGCGGCGTTCCGCGCCTTCCTGGCCTGGCGGCGTAGCCAGCCGGCGCTCCTGCATGGCAGCATCCGGTTCATCGAAAGCGCCGAGCCAGTGCTGCTGTTCGAGCGTATGCTTGCAGATGAAACCCTCCTGCTGGCCTTCAACCTGTCGGCCGAAGCGGTGAGCCATCCGCTGCCGCCGGGCAACTGGCAGCAGGTGGCGGTGCCGGGCCCGGATGCGGGCACGGTGCAGGGCAATGAACTCCAGCTGCCGCCGCGCGCGGTGTATTGCGCCCGACGCAGCTGACCGTTTTCTCCGGTGGCGGTACTTGCGGGGACGGGGCCGAAGCGCCCCGTCCCTTTTTTGTGGGTGGGATTGCGGTGAAGGGCATCCACGCAAAAGAAAACCCGCTGCCTGCGCAGCGGGTTTCCGGTCCTGCTCCCCTTGTGTTGCCGGCCAGCGGCCGGCACTACCCGGTCGTGGTCAGAACTTGTAGTTCACGCCCAGCATGTAGGTGCGGCCCCATTCGATGTACTCCAGCGGGCGGTCCTTGCTGCCGGCGTAGGTGCGGTACGGCTCGTTGGTCAGGTTGCTGCCCTGCAGCAGCAGGGTCAGCCCCCGCAGGGCGCTGCTGTCGCTGAAGGTGTAGCTGACCTGCGCATCGGTCACGTTTTCGCCCACCACGTAGCGCAGGCTGCGATTGCCGTTGAAATTGCCGATCTCACCGATGAAGTCCGAACGTCGGCGCTGGCTCACGCGTGCCTCAAAGCCGCTGCGCTCGTAATAGGCGGTGAAGTTGTACACGCGCTTGGACAGACCCGGCAGGCTGATCGGGTCACTGCCCACGCTGGACGCGCTTTCCGGATCCAGGATGGTGATGTCGCTCTTGTTGAAGGTCGCGCTGGCCTGCACGCCGAAGCCACGCAGGCTGTCGGTCAGCATGTCCAGCGGGAACGATGCGGTCAGCTCCAGGCCCTTCAGCGTGCCGCCCTTGCCGTTCTGCGGCGCGGAGAAGGTGCCGGTGGTCAGCACCGGTGCGGTCATGCCCGGCGGCGGTACGTAGCTGCCCAGCAGCGCGGTGAAGTCGTAGTTGTCCACCGACTGGGTGTAGACGTAGCTCTTCAGGTCCTTGTAGAAGATCGCGGCGGCCACGTAAGCCTTCTCGCCGAAGTACTTCTCGTAGGACAGGTCCAGTGCGGTGGCGCGCCACGGGTCCAGCAAAGGGTTGCCGCCACTGCCGCCGGGGCGGCCGGTGCCGGTGTCCACGCCGAACTCCAGGCCGGCACGCATCTGGTCCACGCGCGGCCGCGCAACCTGCTTGGCGGCGGCAAAGCGCAGCGTCTGCTGGTGCGGGAACATGAAGGCCAGGTTCAAGCTTGGCAGCCAGTCGTTGTACTTGCGGCCTGCGGAGTAGGGCTGGATGTTGCTGCCAGCCGGCTGCGAGCTGTCCCAGTAGCGCGAATCCGAGCTCTGGTCGGTGTGCTGCATCTGCACGCCGATGTTGCCGCGCACGCCGACCACGCCGATGTCGGTGTTGATGTTCAGGCGCGCCCACGCGGTGGTGATCTTTTCCTGCACCGTCCACGACTTGGGAATCAGGTAGTCCAGGTTGTCGACCGGGTTGAAGATCATGTAGCGACCGACCGCGGCCGGCACGTTCCAGGCCGGGATGGTGCCGAGGCCGGCGAAGCTCAGGTCGACCGGGCGGTACTGCAGGTCCGAGGCGATGTTGGCATCACCCTGTGCACCGAGCAGGATGTTGCCTTCGGACTGGGTCTTCACCTTGCGGCGGTCGGCATAGTTCACGCCGATGTCGAGGTCTGGCGCCCACGAGGCAATGGCCTCGGGCAGCGCAATCGTGGCGGCCAGCTTGCCGCCCTTCAGGCGGTCTTCCACCTGCGGCACCTTGCCGTAGCCGGAACCGTAGATGGTGTTGGTCAGGAACAGCGCGTCGGGATTGGAGTAGTTCAGGCCCGGGCTGATCTGCGAGAAGCCGTTCTGACGGATCGACACGCCGACCGTGTCCAGCTGAGGCATCGGGGTCAGCTGCAGGTTGTTTTCCAGGTTCAGCTCAGCGCGCGTGGCCTTGGAGTAGTTCAGGTCGGCGACCAGCTTGACGCCGCCGAAGTTGAACTCGTTGTTCCAGCCGAACGCATCGATCTTGTCCTTGCGCTTGTTGTACATGCCGCGCACCAGCGGATACACGCCGCTGGCGGTGCCGCCGGTGAACGAGCCGTTGGCGTTGATCTGCGGGTTGCTGACCAGCAGGCCCGGGGTGTAGTTGCCGTTGTAGTTGCTGAGGTTCAGCTCGAACTGGTTGGCGGTGTCGATCTGCTCGGCTTCGGTGTGGAACGCATCGAAGGTGCTGGTCCAGCTGTTGTTCGGACGGAACTGGATCGTGGCCATCACGCCGTCGCGCTTGTTGTTGCCGGTGCGGCGCAGCGCCTTGATGCCATCGGAGAAGTAGGTGCCGGCGCCCACGCCCGGGCGCTCGCCCTTGTCGGTGTGTTCGGTGGTCCACGGTTCGTACAGGCCGACCTGGTTCTCCTGGATCGGCATGTCGCTGTGCGCGTAGCCGATGGCAATGCCCAGGGTCTTGTCCAGGAACTGGTCGATGTAGCTGGCGCTGAAGCGGTTGCCATATGGATCGACGTTGGCGGCGCGGCCCAGCGAACTCTTCTGGTAGCGGCCGCTGACCGCGATCACGCGCTCGCCAAAGCTGAGCGGGCGTGCAGTCTGCATGTCGATGGTGCCCGACAGGCCCTGGCCGACCAGCGCCGCGTCCGGGGTCTTGTAGACGGTCACGCCGTTGACCAGTTCGGATGGGTACTGGTCGAACTCGACGCCGCGGTTGTCACCGGTGCTGACCACTTCGCGGCCGTTGAGCAGGGTGGTGGCGAAGTCCGGCGACAGGCCGCGCACGCTGATCACCTGCGCACGGCCGGCCACGCGCTGTGCGGCCAGGCCGGGCAGGCGCGAGATCGATTCGGCGATGCTGACGTCGGGCAGCTTGCCGATGTCTTCGGCGGAAATCGCCTCGACCACCGAGGTGGCGTCCTGCTTGATCGCGATCGCGTTCTCGATGCCGCGACGGATGCCGGTGACCTGCACCGTATCCAGGTTGGTGGCGGCGGTGGTGGCCGGCGTGGTGGTGCTCTGCGTGGACTGTGCCGACGCCAGCGTCGGCGCCAGGACAACGGCCAGCGCGATGCTCAGCGCGCTGCGCTTGTGGTTCAACATTTTCCCCTCCCAGGCAATGTTGCAGATCGATTCGTGAACGTCCCGGAGTGACCGTGGACGTGCGACGCGGTGGCCGCTGTCGTCGCCGCTATGGTAGGCAGCGCGTTCTTCGCGGGAATCACCCTGCATACGTATTCAATGGCGTTTGCAGGGGTGTAATCGCTTTCAGATCCTGCTTGCGGTGGTGCCGGCCAGCGGCCGGCAATCACGTTCACCGGCTTGCCGGCCAGCGGCCGGCACTACCGGGGCATTCACAGCGGCGTGAAGCGAACGGCCTGCCCACCGCCCGGTGCCAGCACCAGCGTCAGTGCATCGGCGCTGGTCACCTCGCGGGTTTCGCGCGCGAACGCGAACGGATTGCTGCGGAAATCGGCGCCTTCGCCATCGCGGTAGATCTCGGCGCGATAGCGCACGCCTGGCTCCAGGAAGCCCAGCGATACCGGCAGCACGCGGCCGTGTTCGTCGGTGATGCTGCCGAGGAACCAGTCGCGGCTGTTGCGGTCACGGCGCACGATCGTCACGTAGTCGCCCACTTCGCCATCGAGCACGCGGCTCTGCTCCCAGTCCACCGCCACGTCCTCGATGAAGCGGAATGCCTCGCGGCGCTGCAGGTAGTGCTCGGGCAGGTCGGCGGCCATCTGGATCGGGCTGTACAGCACCACGTACAGCGCCAGCTGGCGGGCCAACGTGCTGGGGATGGCCTGGCCGTGGCGGCCCTTCAGGCTGAGGATGCCGGGGGTGTAATCCATCGGCCCGGCCAGCATGCGGGTGAACACCAGGTTGACCTCGTGCTCCGGCGGGTTCGGCGGCTGGCCCCAGGCGTTGTACTCCATGCCGCGCGCGCCTTCGCGCGAGATCCAGTTGGGGTAGGTGCGGCGCAGGCCGGTGTCCTTGATCGGCTCATGCGGGTTCACCGACAGGTGCCGGCGCGCAGCCTCCTGCACCACCTTCAGGTGATGGCGGGCCATGAACTGCCCGTCGTGCCACTCGCGCCACAGCGGGCCCCCCGTGGGATTGCGGCGGTCGACCTGGCCATCGTCGCAGACGTAGCCGGTCTTGAACTGGTCCACGCCCAGCCGTGCGTACAGGTCCAGCGCGGCACCCAGCTGGTCCTCGTAGTGCTCGATGGCGCAGCCGGTTTCATGGTGGCCGATCAGGTGCACACCCTTTTTCAGGCCATATGCCGACAGCGCTTCAATGTCGAAATCGGGCGTGGCCCGGGTGAAATCGAAGTCGTAGCCGTTGCCCACCCACATGCCGTCCCAGCCCGGGTTCCAGCCCTCCACCAGCACGCCGCGGAAGCCATGCGCGGCGGCGAAGTCGATCACCTTCTTCGTCTTGGCGGTGGTGGCTGCATGCTTCGGCCCCGTGGCCCAGCTCTCGTTGTCCAGGTGCATCGACCACCACACGCCCACGTACTTGGCAGGCTTCACCCAGCTCACATCGCCCAGCGCATTGGGCTCGTTGAGGTTGAGGATCAGGTCCGATTCGACCAGGCCACCGGCGCGGTCGGCGATCTGCAGCGTGCGCCACGGCGTGGCGAAGGGCAGGGCACGACGCACCTTCCAGCCCTCGGCCGAGGGTGACAGCTGCGCGCGCAGGCGTTGCCCCTCGGTGCGCCGCAGCCACATGCCGGCGTAGTCCACCAGAGCGGCCTCGTGAATGGCCACATGCAGGCCATCGCGGCTGCGCACGGTCATCGGCGTATGCACCAGCGGCACCTCGCGCAGCGGCGTGCGCTGGTACAGATATTCGTAGTGGATCGGCTCGCCGGCGGGGATCCACCAAGCGGTGGATTCAGGTGCGATGGCGAACTCGGTCAGTTCGTCATCGATGATCGCCTCGTGCAGGTTCGGCTGTTCGGGGAATACATAGCGGAAGCCCAGGCCATCGTCGTAGGCGCGGAACACCACATCCAGCCGACGCTTGCTCCCGGTGGTTTCGGCCAGCTGCACGGTCAGCTCGTTGAAGTGGTTGCGGGTGAGCCGGCGCTCGCCCCACGGCTGCTCCCAGCTGTCGTCGACGCTGCGCCGCTGCTGGCCAAGCAGGGCGAAATCGCGGTCCAGGCGGCCGTCGCGCAGGGCGAAGCCGAGCTTCGAATCCTCCACCACGGGTTCGCCGAAACGCTCGACGCGGTAGCGGGCGGTGCCGCCGTCCAGCACGAGGCTGACCTTGAGCACCTTGCCGGGTGATTCGACGCTGGCGACCTGTGGCGCGGCCTGCGCCAGCGTGGCCACGCCCAACAGGGCCAGGCCGAACATGTGCGCGAACAGCGCGCGTACAACCGTGTGTGGCATCGGCATTTCCCCTCCCAAGGCGCCGTTGGCAGACCCGGACCATAAGCCAGCGCAGCAGGCGCGCTACCGCGTGGCGCCATGAATACGTATGCAGCTGGACGCAGCCGACAGCCCCGCGTCTACCATGGGGCCAAGGCACCTTGAGGGAGGGGCCGCGCCCGCCCGCCGGCAACGACGGTGCGGACCTACAACGCGTGCAGAGAGGGAGGGAGGCCGACGGGCGCAAGCCGGTCCGCCGCTTCGATGCTGAAGATCATTTGCCTGACCGCTGCCCTGGGGGCAGCGCTGGGATCGACCGCGCAGGCGGCCGACCTGCAATTCGACGGCCGCCATGCGCGCGCCGAAGCCGCTGCCAACGGCGGCTTTGTTCTGCATGCGCCGAAGGGCGCAGTGCAGATCGCAGCCGCACCGATGCGCAGCCAGACCGGCAGCGTGATGTTCGACGCGTTGTTCGCGCTGGCCCAGCAGGAGATGGACCAGGACCGCGTGGACGCGATCCGCGATCCCGCGTTCGACGAAGGCCGACCGGTGCCGTGCGAGTGTTTCCAGACCGGCGCGCGCTGGCCCTATGTGTGGACCCGCGATGTCAGCTTCGCCGCCGATCTGGCGCTGGCGCGGCTGGACCCGCGACGCACCCGGCAGTCGCTGCAGTTCAAGCTGTCGGCGGCGCGCGACGGGCACACGCCCGGCCTGTTCGTGGCGCAGGACACCGGTTCCGGTGGCAGCTGGCCGATCAGCAGCGATCGCGTGGTGTGGTTCCTGGCGGCACGTCATCTGCTGGAGGATCGCGCGTTTGCCGACCAGATCTGGCAGGCGCTGCAGGGCACGCTGGCGCAGGACCGCGCAATGGTGTTCGACGCGCAGGTGGGCCTGTACCGTGGCGAGACCTCCTTCCTGGACTGGCGCGAGCAGACCTATCCGGACTGGACCCGCGAGGACGTGCGCTTCATCGGTGATTCCTACGCATTGTCCACCAACGTGCTGCACTACCAGGCACTGCGCCTGGCCGAACGCCTGGCCGGCCAGCACGGCGACGCCCGCGCGGCCGACTACAAGGCGTGGGCCGATGCGTTGGCGCAGCAGATCGATGCGCGCTTCTGGCGCGAGGATATCGGCCAGTACATGAGCTACATCGGCGAAGCCGCGCACCCGGTGCCGTACGCCAAGGTCGATCTGCTGGGCCTGTCGCTGGGCATCCTCGCCGGGGTGCTGCCGCCCGAGCGCGCACGCCGTGCACTGGCTGCTTACCCGATGGGGCCAGCCGGCAGCCCCGTGGTCTGGCCGCAGGAAGCGCAGCAGCCGATCTACCACAACCGCGCGATCTGGCCGTTTGTCAGCGCCTACTCGCTGCGTGCGGCGCGGCAGCTGGACGATGCGCCGCGCATCGCCGCCGAGATCCGTTCGCTGATGCGGGGCGCCGCGCTGGCCGGTTCCAACATGGAGAACTACGAGCTGGTCAGCCAGGCCGTGCATGTCGAGGAAGGCGCGCTGAGCGGCCCGGTGGTCAACTCCGAACGCCAGCTGTGGTCGGTGGCCGGGTATCTGTCGATGGTGGTCGAAGGCGTGTTCGGCGTGCAGGACGATGGCCGCGTGCAGCCCAAGCTGCCGGCCGCGCTGGTGCCGGAACTGTTCGGCACGCAGCGCAGCATCAGCCTGGAAGTCACTGGCAAGCGCTATGTGCTGGAGCGTCCGCAGAGCGTGGGCGATGGCTTGCTGGTGGCGGGCAGGACCACCACGCGCGGCACGACCACCACGGTGCAGCTGGTGACTGCCCCGGCAGCAACAGGCTTCGCTGCCACGACTGCGGATGCCAACGCGCGTGCGCCCGCAACACCCGCGGCACCGCAGGCCCTGCGCAGGGGCACGGGTTGGAACGTTCCGGTGCAAGCCGGGCAGGTTCTGTGGAAGGACGGCAGGGCCGTCGTCGCCAGCAATGGCCAGGTGCAGATCAGCGACGATGGGCTGCAGCATTGCCTCAGCCTGACCCGACGCGAAGGCGCGTTGGAATCGCTGCACAGCCCAATGGTCTGCGTCGGTCCACAGCAGGTGCTGAAGGGTGCGCAGCGCTGGCAGTTCACCTCGGCCAAGGCCGGGCAGGTTCGCCTGCGCCTGCAATATCGAAACCCGAACGGGCCGATCAACACCGGCGTCACGGCTGCGGTCAAGCAGCTGGTGCTGCAGTGCCCGGGCCAGCCGTTGCAGCGGCATACGGTCACGCTGCCGCACAGCGTGGCCGTGCAGGACTCGACCTCGGCAACATTCACGGTGCCAAAGGGGCAATGCACGGTTGCGCTTGAAGAGGGCTTCAACATGAGCGCGCTTGAACATTTCGCGCACTACACCGGTGGCAAGGGCGGCCGCGAGGGCGTGCTCAACCAGGCCCAGGTGCAGGCGCTGACGGTGGCGCCGGTGGCGATGGAAGAGGGTGCACGATGAATCGTCCCGCCAAACCGCAGCTGTCGTTCTGGCAGATCTGGAACATGTGTTTCGGCTTCCTCGGCATCCAGTTCGGGTTCGCCCTGCAGAACGCCAACGCCAGCCGCATCTTCGAGACGCTGGGTGCGGACATCGACGCGGTACCCGGGCTGTGGATTGCCGCGCCGCTGACCGGCCTGCTGGTGCAACCGGTGATCGGTTACCTGTCCGACCGCACCTGGACCCGCTGGGGTCGTCGTCGTCCGTACTTCATGATCGGTGCGGTGTTGACCACGCTGGCGCTGCTGGTGATGCCGAACTCGCCGACGCTGTGGATCGCGGCCGGCACGCTGTGGGTGCTGGATGCCTCGATCAACGTATCGATGGAGCCGTTCCGTGCCTTTGTCGGCGACCAGCTGGCGCCACGCCAGCGTCCGGCCGGCTACGCGATGCAGAGCTTCTTCATCGGCGTGGGCGCCATCGTCGCCAGCTTCCTGCCATTCATCCTGGCCCACTTCGGCGTTGCCAACACCGCGGCCGCCGGGGAAGTGCCCGACACTGTGCGCTATGCGTTCTACTTCGGCGCGGTGGTGCTGCTCGCGGCGATCACTTGGACGGTGGTCAGCACCCGCGAATATTCACCAGCGGAGCTGGCCGGGTTCGATGATGCCGAGCCACCGGAACATCACGCGGCGGCCGCGATCAACGGCCCGGCTTCATGGACGCGGGTGACCCTGTGGCTTGGGTTGGGTGTGTTGCTGGCGCTGCTGATCACCTGGCGGCAAGGCGACAGGATGCTGTACGTGCTGGCCGGCCTGTGCGCCGGCTACGGCCTGCTGCTGGCGGCGGCGCGCGCGCTGCCGGCCACGCATATGCTGGCCGCCATCGTCGGCGACCTGCGCGCGATGCCGGTCACCATGCGCCGCCTGGCGTGGGTGCAGTTCTTCTCGTGGTTCGCGCTGTTCGCCATGTGGATCTACACCACCGCTGCGGTGGCCGGTACCCACTTCGGTTCGACCGATCCACAGTCGGCCGCCTACAACGAAGGTGCCAACTGGGTGGGCGTGCTGTTTGGCGCCTACAACGGCTTCGCTGCGCTGGCGGCGGTGCTGATTCCGCCGATGGTGCGTGCGATCGGCCTGCGCTGGAGCCACCTGGTCAACCTGTGGCTGGGCGGCGCTGGCCTGGTCTCGCTGATGTTCATCCGCGACCCGCACTGGCTGCTGCTGTCGATGGTGGGTGTGGGCTTTGCCTGGGCCTCGATCCTGTCGTTGCCGTATGCACTGCTGTCCGACAGCGTGCCGGCGTCGAAGATGGGTGTGTACATGGGCATCTTCAATTTCTTCATCGTGATTCCGCAGCTGGTGGCGGCCAGTGCGCTTGGCTTTGCCCTGCGCGCATGGCTGGGTGGCCAGCCGATGCATGTGCTGGTGCTGGGCGGCTGCAGCCTGTTCCTGGCCGGCCTGTGCGTGCTGCGGGTTCCGTCCCGTCCGGAGGTGGTGTGATGCGTGGTGTCCTGGCTGTTGCTGTTTCCCTTGCCCTGTTCGCCGGCCAGGCCGCGGCCGCGCCGCGCCCGGACTACGTCGGCACCACCGAGCCGTTCGCCAGCGATGCGGTGTATTTCGTGGTCACCGACCGCTTTGTCAACGGTGATCCGTCCAACGACCATCGTGACCAGGGTGGCGCGCACCGCACCTTCGATATCCCGGTGCCGTGCCCGGACAAGGTGGACGGCAACATCGGCTATCTCGGCGGCGACTTCCGTGGCGTGCTCGACAATGCGCAGTACATCCGCAACCTGGGCTTCGGTGCGGTGTGGATCACGCCCATCGTCGACAACCCGGACGAGGCCTTTACCGGCAGCAAGCCGATCAGCTGCACCAGCACGCTGACCGACCGCGGCAAGACCGGTTACCACGGCTACTGGGGCATCAATTTCTACAAGCTCGACGAGCACCTGCCGAGCAGAGACCTGGACTTCGCCGGGCTGACCAAGGGCCTGCACGGTGCTGGCTTGAAGGTGGTGCTGGATATCGTAGGCAACCACGGTTCGCCGGCCTGGACCATGCCGACACGGCAGCCGCAGTTCGGGCAGATCTTCGACAAGGACGGAAAACTGATTGCCGACCACCAGAACCTGCCGCCGCAGAAACTGGATCCGAAGCACAACCCGTTGCACGCGTTCTACAACAACATCGGTCCGGTCGACAGCAAGGACGGCTCGATCTTCGACGGCAACCTGGCCGAGCTGTCGGACTTCAACCAGGACAATCCGGCGGTGATGGACTACCTGGTCGGCGCCTACCTGCAGTGGACCGCGCAGGGCGTGGACGCGTTGCGCATCGACACCATCGGCTGGCTGCCGCACCCGTGGTGGCATGAATTCGTCAAGCGCATCCGCGCCGAGCATCCGGGCATGTTCATGTTCGGCGAAGCGTTCGACTACGATGCCGCGCGCATCGCCGAGCACACCTGGCCCGCCAACGCGAACGTGAGCGTGCTGGATTTCCCGTTGCGCGGCGCACTGGAGCAGAGCTTCGGCACCGCCAACAAGGGCTTCGAGACCCTGGCTGAGCCACTGCACCTGAGCGGTGGCCCGTATGCCAATCCGTACGAGCTGATGAGCTTCTACGACAACCACGACATGCCGCGCCTTCAGGCCAGTGACAACGGCTTCATCGATGCGCACAACTGGCTGTTCACCGCGCGCGGCATTCCGGTGGTCTATTACGGTTCGGAGACGGGCTTCATGCGTGGCCGTGCCGAGCATGCCGGCAATCGTGCGTACTTCGGCCAGCCGCGTGTGGATGCGGCGCCGAAGAGCCCGATCTTCGCGCCGCTGCAGCGTATCGCCAGGCTGCGCGAAGCCACCCCGGCGCTGCAGCGCGGCCTGCAGGTGAACGAGCGCCTGCAGGGCGATGAGGCGGTGTTCTTGCGCGTGCTGCAGCATGGCGAGGTGGCGCAGACCGCGCTGGTGCTGCTGAACAAGGGCGACAGGGCAAAGAGCTTCACTGTGTCGCGTTACGTCCAGGCGGGCCGCTGGCGCGATGCGCTGGACGGCGGTTCGTTGCAGGTGAACGGTCTGCTGAAGGCCGACGTGCCCGCGCACGGCGTGAAGGTCTATGTGCTGGACGCTGCCGTGCAGCAGCCGGCGCTGCAGGCCGAGCTGGACAAGGCGATGGCCGACCAGAAGGCGCGGGACCAGCGTCTGGGGCGGTAGTGCCGGCCGCTGGCCGGCAGCCCCGGATTCCGGGTACCTGCAGGTGCCGGCCAGTGGCCGGCACTACCGGGTTTGGCCGCATCCGGCACAATAGGCACCCCTCACGCCCCGCCGTATCGCCATGACCGACCTCGCCCCGCAGACCCCGATCGAAACCCTGCTGAAGGCGGCGATGGACGGGTCGGTGCCGATCCGCGCCTTCATGGAGGCCTTCGTCGCCTCCGAGGTGGTACTGCTGACCGGCAGCCTGGTGACCCCCGATGGCAGCGGCTTCGACCCGCTGCTGTTCGACAAGCAGGGCACCCTGCACGTGGCCGTGTTCACCGATCCGTCGCGGGTGGGCATCTACAGCCAGCAGGCCGAACACCAGATCCGCTGGCGGATGCTGGACGTGCTGCGCCGGGTGCCGGGTGGCTACGGCGTGGTGATCAACCCCGGTACCCCGCTGGGCTTCGAGATCTCGCCCAGCGGCGTTGGCGAGATCCTGAAGGACTTCGCCCAGGGCTGAGTTGCCGTCGCGCCATTTGTAGCGTCGAGCCATGCTCGACTGCCTTTCGCGCATGGCCTGATGTGTCGAGCATGGCTCGACGCTACAGAAGGCTTCCCTTCGGGCGCCGTCCATGATCCCCTTGGGTGACATCGGGATCGAGGCATTGCCATGGAATTCAGGGGACTACCCGCCGACGCACCGGAACGGCAGCAATTGGCCCAGTGGTACCACGCGGAATGGGGCCAGGACGCCGGCCTGACACTGGAACAGGAACTGCAGCGGCTCAATCCGCCACAGGATGCCGAAGGTTTCCCGCACCTGATCGCCGCATTCGATGACGGTCAGGTGGTTGGCGCAGTCCAGCTCAAGCGGCGGGAAATGCAGGCGTTCCCACAGTACGAACATTGGCTGGGCAGCGTGTTCGTGGCCGACAGCCATCGCGGGCGTGGGCTGGCTGGCGCGCTGGTGGAGCAAGCAGCGGCGCAGGCGGTGCGGATGGGGGTTTCCGATCTCTACCTGCAGACCGAGGCCCTGGACGGTGGGCTGTATGCGCGGCTGGGCTGGAAGCCGCTGCAGGAAGCCGACAACCGCAGCTATCGCGTGCTGGTGATGGTGCGCAGGTTGGCAGCATGAGCGTACCCACGGCACGCCATTCCCGCTCGGCCCTGATCTTCCTGATCGCGGCGATCGCTGCCGCGCTGGTGTCCATGCCCCTGCTGCGCGCGGTGGGCATGGTGCTATGGCCGGTGTTCGTCATTGCCTGGCTGATCAACCTGGGCGCGGCCTGGCATCTGGCCCAGTGGGCGCGCCAGCAGCGCCGTTCGGCATGGGCGTTCGGGTTGCCGGCGGCGCTCGGTACCGTCGCCTCGATCGTGGTCTTCGTGCTGCTGGCGTTGCTGGGGCCGAAGGCCAGGCCTCAGCCGGAAATCACCGGCTGAGTGCTTCGTTCCACTCGTTCCACAGGACACCGTCCACGGCGGTGAGCAGTGTCTGCTGGACCTCGATCAGCGTGTTCATCTCATCCAAAACCGCCTCCAGGTCGGTGATTGAGATCTCGAATCTGGCCGTGCACTGGCTCATGGCATGTACGTGTCCAGTGCCATGCGCTAGCTCGATGGCTTCCTGGAGGACATGGGGCGCGTCGTTGAGAGAGAGCCGCAGGCGAACGTCTTCATCGCCCGTAATGAGAACACTGTTCCCACCCAGCTCCAATTCGAGCTCAAGACCACAGTCGGCCAATACCTCGGCTGCCCAGTTCAGTGATGCGGAGATTCCGTGTGCGGCGAAGTAGATATGGCTGGATGTCATCGCGGCCTCTCGAAGGTTCACGGAGAGTATCGCTTGCCTTGAAATGGAATCTGGTGGTGTCCCTGCATCTCTGGCCAATCAGGACTTTAAATGACGCAATTGGGCGTGGCATGTCGTTTCTGTCTGCAGCAGTGATGCCAGCCATTTGACTGGCACCACCGCATACCTCACATCGTTACCTTGCGCCGGTTGTCATCGCTCACACGGTCGATCAGCTTGTTGTAGGGGTCGAAGCCCGCTTCATCCGGCTTTTCATCCACGGTCACCGTGATCTTCGGATCGGCGCTGGTGATGTGGTGGCGCTGCAGGTACAGCACCTTCTGGTCGCGCTCCTTGCCCGACGGCCCATTGGCGAACACGCCGACCTCGACCCAGTCATCCATCTTTCCGTCGCTCTCCTTGCCCTTGCCGTCGGCGTACTGCTTGGCGGCGTGCAGGTCCAGGGTCACGTCGTAGCGGCCGTCATCGCGCTTGCGGGCGCTGGCGGCCATTACGCGGTTGTCGTAGAAGCTGATCTTCTCGAACAGGTCGGTGACCAGCTGCTGGCGGTCGGCCGGGGTCTCGGCGCGGATGTAGTCCAGCAGCTCGCGTGAGGTGGTGTACGGCGGTTGCTGGTACCCCTTGTCCTGCAGGAAGCGCTTCAATGCGCGGTTAAGCGCCTGCTCGCCGATCTCCTCGCGCAGCCGGTAGAACACCAGCGAACCCTTCTGGTAGTGGATGTACTGCTGGTTCTCCACACGTTCCAGCGGCTGTTCCTCGATGGCCTCGCCGCCGCGGCCGGACAGGTAGCCGTCCAGCTCGCGCTTGAGGAACTGGCGCATGTGCTGGCGGCCGTACTCCTGCTCCATCACCATCAGTGCCGAATACTGCGACAGCGATTCGGACAGCACCGTCGCGCCCTGCACGTTGGCACCGATCACCTGGTGCGCCCACCACTGGTGCGCGATCTCGTGCGCGGTTACGTAGAAAACGTAGTCCACCTTGTCCGGGTCACGCAGGTCGGCGATGAAACCGATGGCCTCGGAGTAGGGGATGGTGTTGGCGAACGACTGCGCGAAGCGGGCATAACCCGGGAACTCGATGATGCGCACCTGGCGATGCTGGTACGGGGTGAAGTTCGCCTCGTAGTAGGCCAGCGATTTCTGCACCGCTTCGATCATCCGGTCCACGTTGTAGCCGTGCGCCGGATCGAAGTAGACCTCGATCGGTATGTCCTTGTACTTTGCCTTGCGCACCTCCCAGCGCGCCGACAGATAGGCGTAGAAGTTCAGCATCGGTCGATCCATGGCATAGCTGAAGCAGCGCCGGCCATTGACCGTGCTCTCATGCTGCAGATAGCCCGGGGCCAGCGCCACCTGGTCTGGTGCCGTGCAGATCGTGGTGCGGAAGTCGAGCCAGTCGGCATCGTTGGCTATGTACGTGTTGGCACGCGCGGCTTCGTCTTCCAGCTTGGGCATGCGCCGCGGCTCACCCAGGTCGCGCTTGCGCCGCTCGTTGCGGTCGCTGATCTCGGCGCCTTCGTTGTAGCCGAACGACGGCAGTACGCGGCTGTTGAAGAAGGTGCCGTTGTCGACGATGTTGCTTGGTGCTTGGCCCGCGGTGATGCCGTTGGGCTTCTGCACCACCCGGAAATGCACGCTGCGGGTTTCACCCGGTTGCAGCGGTTTCTGCAGGCGGTAGATGCGGTAGCCGAGATCGGCGTCATGCATCGATAGTGTCTGCCCACCCAGGTCGACCGCGACCAGCTGCTTGTCATCGCCCATCGAGACGTGCACGTCCTGGATCGGCGTGGCGTGGGTATTGCGCACCGTCCAGTTCGCATCGATCACCATCGACTGCGATTCGGGGGACAGGTCCACGCGGTTGTCCACCGCCACGATGCGGGGCTGCGGCAGGTTGCGGTACTTCGACAGCTCGCGCTCGTAGCGGGCCTGCAGGTCCAGCTGCTGGTCGGGCGAGACGAACTCGTTGCGGATGTTGGTGCTCCAGTACAGCCAGCCACCCACGGCGACAAAGGCCAGGGCGGCCACTGCGGCGAAGGCACCGGTCGGGCCGCGCAGGCGGCGGCCGGCCAGGGCCAGGCGCTGACGCAGGCCCTGGCTGACACCTCGTACCCAGAAGGCTGACGCCAGGCACATCAAGGTCAGCAGGAACAGGGCCCAATAGCCCTGGAACGCCAGCTGCCCGGTCAGGAAGTGGCCGTAGCCGTTCATGTCCGAATAGGGCGCGTTGGGCCAGCTGCCGAAGTTGTACAGGTTCTGCGTGTAGTCGAGCAGGCCGAGCACGCCCTGGCCGATCATCACCACGATCAGCAATGCGTAACCGACGAACTTGTTGTTGGTGAGCACCTGCAGCACCAGCGCCAGGCCCCCCATCAGGATGTAGACCACCGAATCCAGCGCCAGGCTGCGCAGGTACAGCAACGGCTCCAGATGCGTGTAGCCCTTGGCCAGCTGCACGCCCATCGCCGCCAGCGCGCCGGCGGCCTGGAAGCAGATGATCACGGCCAGCAGTGCGGTGAACTTGGCCAGCAGCGGCACCCAGTTCGGCACCGGCATGGCATCGGTCACTTCATTGATGCGCGCACTGCGTTCCTTCCAGACCAGCTCACCGGCGAAGAACAGCACGATGATCACCAGCAGCCAGCTGAAGGCCCCCTGCAGGCCCATGATCATCTGCGAGGTGACCGGCCAGATCGAGGTGCCGTACAGGGTCTGCCGGAACAGCGCGCTGGGCAGGAAGTTGGCCAGGCCCAGCACCAGCAGCACGATGAACGGCACGCTGCGCAGGACGCCGCGTGTATCGAAGCGGACCTGGCGCAGGAACTGCTGCCACGCCGTGCTGGCAGTGAACGCCGGTATCACGCGCGGCAGTGTCGCGCGGGTGGGGCGGACCACGCTGGCATCGGCAGCCGGTTGCGCCTGCCTGCGGCCCCAGCGCGGACGGCCACTGCCGCTGCGTTCGGTGCGGAACAGCGCGAAGGTGGCGGCGAACAGCGCGGCAGCCACGCCCAACCACAGGGCGCGGTTGGCCAGCAGGTAACCGGCCAGCTCGGGAATCCCGTTGTTGCGTTCGGCAGTGGACCAGTAGCGGATGGTACGGCCGAGTGCGCGCATGCCCAGCGGTTCGCTCAGCACCGCGATCCACGTATTGTCGATGTCGCGCAGCAGGGCCGCGCTGGCGCCGTACAGGACCAGGTAGGCCACCAGGCCGATGTAGACCCAGAGGATCGAGCGGGTCAGCGCTGCCAGCAGCGACAACAGCGCGGTGGTGAACAACAGGTTCGGAATGACGATGACCGCGAACGTCCAGGCATAGCCCTGCCAGCTGATCGGGCCCATGCGTTCGGGATCGACCCAGGGCATGAACGGCGCCAGCCACAGGCCGAACGCGATCAGGATGTAGACCAGCAGCCCGGCCGCCAGGGCGGCAGCGATGCGCCCGGCCAGGTAATCGCTGCGCTTCACCGGGCTGGCGAAGATCAGTTCGGCAGTGCCGAGTTCGAAGTCACGCAACAGCGCGTTGCTGACGAACAGCGCGGTGACCAGCATGCCGAGCAGGGTGAAGATGCCCAGCATCTGCGCGATCACGGTGGGCGCGTTGCTGTGCACGTTGCCGGTGCCGCCACCGATCTGCACGGCGTCGCTGGACGCGGCGGCAAAGGCAAGCAGGGCGAACAGCCCGGCCAGCAGCCACAGCAGCGGGGATCGCAGCTGCTCGCGCAGCTCGAAGCGGAAGAAGTTGAGGATCATGGCGTGCTCCGCTCAGGCTGCCGCGCGGGCACGGGCCTGCAGGCGCAGGCGCTGGAAGTACACATCCTCGAGGTCGGGAGCCACGGCCGCGAAGCCGTCGCCAGGGTCGTTGGCGCTGTGCACGTGGATCACTGGGCGGCCACCGACCAGGCGGGTGGACAGCACCACGTAGCGTGCCTCGTGGTCGGCCAGTTCCGAAGGATCAACCTGCTTGCGCCAGACCTGCTGCTGCAGGGCGTCGATGGCATCGGCCGGGCGCCCGGTCAGCAGCACCTGGCCTTTGTTCATGATCGCCATCGTCGGGCACAGATCGGTCACGTCCTCGACGATGTGGGTGGAGAGGATTACCGCCACGTTCTCGCCGATCGCCGCCAACAGGTTGAGGAAGCGGTTGCGTTCTTCCGGGTCGAGGCCGGCGGTGGGTTCATCGACGATCACCAGCCGCGGGTCACCCAGCAGCGCCTGGGCAATGCCGAAGCGCTGGCGCATGCCGCCGGAGTAGGTGCCCAGCTTGCGCTTGCGCGCGTCCCACAGGTTCACCTGCTGCAGCAGCCCATCGACCACCTCGCGGCGCTGCGCGCGCTGGGTCAGGCCCTTGAGCACCGCGAAATGCTCCAGCAGGTCCAGCGCGCTGACTTTCGGATACACGCCGAAATCCTGCGGCAGGTAGCCCAGCCGGCGGCGCACCGCGTCCTTGTCGCGCAGCACGTCGATCGGCGCCTCGCCTGGAATGCTGAGCGTCGCCGTCCCGCTGTCGGCCTCCTGCAGGGTGGACAGCGTGCGCATCAGCGACGACTTGCCGGCGCCGTTGGGGCCGAGCAGGCCGAACATGCCGCGCGGGATATCCAGGTTGACGTTGTTGAGCGCATGCACGCCGTTGGCGTACGTCTTGGACAGCGAATCGATCTTCAGCATGCGACGTACACCTTTCCATGGGCGATGTCTGCGCGTTATCCGCGCATCAGCCTCCGTGCGCATCCGCCGTTGGTCATGGGGGGAGAATTCCGCCGTTACACGTTGGGGCGGGGCGGGGCGGGAGGCCTGGCCGCGCTTACCGGCGCAGCGACGATTCCCGCACCACCAGCTTCACCGGGATGCTCTGGCTCTCCACCGGCTGCCGCCCGATCAGGGCCAACAGGCGTTCCACCAGCAGCTGCCCGGCCTGCTTGGTGTCCTGCTGCACGGTGGTCAGCGCCGGGGACACCGAAGCCGCCAGCGGGATGTCGTCAAAGCCGGTCACCGCCACGTCCTGTGGCACCCGCAGCCCGGCCTCGCGCAGGGCCCGCATCGCGCCGATGGCGATCAGGTCGCTGGCGGCGCAGATCGCATCGATCGGTTCACCGCGTGCCAGCAGCGCCTGGCAGGCTTCCTGGCCCGACGCCTCGGTGGTGATCGCATCGTGCTGCAGTGCCGGTTCGGCGGCCAGGCCGTGGTCCTGCAGGGCCGCGACGTGGCCGCGGTAGCGCTCCTGGAATTCGGGGTAATGGCTGGAGGCATGGCCGAGGAAGGCGATGCGGCGGCAGCCCTGCTGCAGCAGGTGGGTGGTGATGTCATGCCCGCCCTGGAAGTTGTCGCTGCCGATCGACACGCCGGGCTGGCCGGGCAGGGCGGCGCCCCAGCGCACGAAGTGCGTGCCCTGTTCAACCAGCCGCTGCAGGCGATCGCGCGATTCGTGGTAGTCGCCGTAGCCGAGAAGGATGATGCCGTCGGCTTTGTTGCTGTCCTCGTAATCGGCCTGCCAGTCGGTGGACAGCTGCTGGAACGAGACCAGCAGGTCCTGCCCGTGCAGGGCGCAGGCGCGGGTGATCGAGCCGAGCATCGAATGGAAGAACGGGTTGATCAGCGAGTCGTCGTTGGTCGGGTCCTCGAAGAACAGCAGGGCCAGGGTGCCGGCATTGCGCAGGCGCAGGCTGGAGGCGTTCTTGTCGACCTTGTAGTTCAGCTCGCGGGCGATGCGCAGGATGCGCTCGCGGGTCTCGGCGTTGACCATCGGGCTGCCACGCAGGGCCCGCGACACGGTCGGCTGGGAGACCCCGGCCAGGTGGGCGATGTCCAGGGAGGTGGCTTTGCCTTTGATCGTCATGGGAACGCGGGAGGGGGCAGGGGGAGGAGCTTGGGCATGATGCCATGGGCAGACGCCAATGCCCCTCCGGATGTCCACCGAAGCGAGGGTAAGTCATTGCCGGACAAGGAAATCAGTTCAATCCTCCTGCGCGGCCGGGGTCTTCTGACCGGGCGGATGGCGGCGGCAATGCTAAGATGCATCGTTCTCGCATTCCCCCAAATTTCAACAGGGGCGGCCTCGCCTACTGCACCCCCGCCCGGGGCTGTGCTATCACTGGCGGTCTGCCCCTGGACAACGGACGAAGGTACCTATGGCGCGCGGCATCAACAAAGTCATCCTGGTCGGCAATCTCGGCAACGACCCGGACGTGAAGTACACCCAGGGCGGCATGGCGATCACCCGCATCAGCCTGGCCACCACCAGCGTCCGCAAGGACAAGGATGGCAACCAGCAGGAGCGCACCGAGTGGCACCGCGTGGTGTTCTTCGGCAAGCTCGGCGAGATCGCCGGCGAGTACCTGCGCAAGGGTAGCTCGGTCTACGTCGAAGGCAGCCTGCGCTACGACAAGTACACCGGCCAGGACGGCGTGGAGAAGTACTCCACCGACATCATTGCCGATGAAATGCAGATGCTGGGCGGCCGCGGTGAAGGCGGTGGCGGCGGCGGTGGTGGCAACTACGGCGGCGATCGTCCGCAGCGCCAGCAGGCTCCGCGCCAGGAGTATGGCGGCGGTGGCGGCCAGCGTGGTGGCCAGGGCGGTGGCTATGGCAACCAGGGCGGCAACCAGGGCGGCGGTTACGGCAACCAGGGTGGCAACCAGCGTCCGCAGCCGCAGCAGGCGCCGCCGATGGACGACTTCGCTGACGACGATATTCCGTTCTGATCGAACGCTCGTTCGCAGCAGAAAGGAAAGCCCCGCTCATGCGGGGCTTTTCTTTTTGCGCGATGCCATCTGCGTTGTGCCTCGCACCATCAGTTTTTCGTGCACCGCGACTTGCAAACAGACAATTTCCTCCCCTATGGTGCAATCGATTGCATTGCTGTGAATCGTTGCGTTTGATACCGGTTGGGAGGCCGGAAGGTGGATGACCATCCATTCGATCAGACCGGCTCCTTCGAGGGGGCTCACGCGGCGCGATGCGCTGCGCATCGCAGTTGCCGGCAGCATTGGCCTGGGGGCCGCGACAACCGCGGGCGCATTGCCCGCATTCGCCGCCACGGCGCCACTCAAGGGCAACCTGAAGCATTCCGTCGCACGCTGGACCTTCCCGCAGCTGTCCGTTGCCCAGCTCTGCACGACAGTGAAGGACATCGGCTTTGCCGCGATCGACCTGGTCGGCCCGGAAGACTGGCCCACGCTGAAGGCGAATGGCGTGTACAGCTCGATGTGCAACGGCGCAGAACTGGGCCTGACCAAGGGCTTTGCCGGCCGCGAGTTCCACGACCAGCTGGTGGAACGCTACACGCGGCACATCGATCTTGTCGCCGATGCCGGCTATCGAAACCTCATCTGCTTTTCCGGCAACCGCAACGGTATGGACCCGCAGGACGGCATGGCCAATGCCGAGGCCGGGCTCAAGCGCATCCTCGGACATGCCGAGAATCGCGGCGTGGTGCTGGTGATGGAGCTGCTCAACTCCAAGGTCGATCATCGCGACTACCTGTGCGACCACTCCGCGTGGGGTGTGGAGCTGTGCCAGCGGCTCGGCTCGGACAATTTCGGCCTGCTCTACGACATCTACCACATGCAGATCATGGAGGGCGACATCATCGCCACCATCGGCAAGCATCACGCCTGCTTCAAGCACTACCACACCGCAGGCGTGCCCGGCCGGAACGAGATCGGAGACCAGCAGGAGCTCCACTATCCAGCCATCTGTCGCGCGATCCGCGACACCGGTTTCAAGGGGTATCTGGCGCAGGAATTCACGCCTGCAGCGCCCGATCCCGTTGCCTCATTGCGCGAGGCGATCCGCCTCTGCGACGTCTGAAACGATATCCACCCAGGTGAGAAACCCATGGCAGATAATCACTACGACGCCATTGTTGTTGGCTCGGGAATCAGTGGCGGTTGGGCGGCGAAGGAGCTGACCGAGAAGGGCCTGAAGGTCCTGATGCTGGAACGCGGGCGCAACATCGAGCACGTCAAGGACTACGTCAACGCGATGAAGGAGGCGTGGGATTTCCCGCACCGCAACCGGCCAACGCAGGCAATGAAGGCCGAGTTCCCGGTGCTGATGCGCGACTACGGCCTGGCCGAGAACCTGGAAGGGATGTGGGCCAATGAACAGGAATCTCCCTACATCGAGACCAAGCGCTTCGACTGGTTCCGTGGCTACCACGTCGGTGGTCGTTCCTTGATGTGGGGGCGGCAGAGCTATCGCTTCTCCGATCTGGATTTCGAGGCCAACCTCAAGGACGGCATCGCCACCGACTGGCCGATCCGCTACGCCGATATCGCGCCATGGTACGACCATGTAGAGAAGTTCGCCGGCATCGCCGGCACGCGTGAAGGACTGGACGTGCTGCCGGACGGCGAGTTCCTGCCGCCGATTCCCTTGAACATCGTCGAGAAGGATGTGGCCGCGCGCATCAAGAAGGCCTTCGGCGGAACGCGCCATATGATCCACTCGCGCACTGCCAACATCACCCAGCCGATGCCCGAGCAGGGACGCGTCAACTGCCAGTACCGCAACAAGTGCATCCTGGGTTGTCCCTTCGGTGCCTACTTCTCGACCCAGGCGGCGACGCTGCCGGCGGCGATGAAAACCGGGAACCTGACCTTGCGGCCGTTCTCGATCGTCAAGGAAGTGCTCTACGACAAGGATCGCAAGCGTGCGCGTGGCGTGGAGGTGATCGACGCCGAAACCGGCCAGACCTACCAGTACACGGCCAAGGTCATTTTCCTCAATGCATCGTCGTTCAACTCGACGTGGCTGCTGATGAATTCGGCCACCGACGTCTGGGACGGCGGGCTGGGCTCTTCGTCCGGCGAGTTGGGGCACAACGTGATGGACCATCATTTCGGTGCGGGCGCCTCGGGCCGGGTCGAGGGTTACGAAGACAAGTACTACTTCGGCCGCCGTCCCTGCGGCTTCTACATTCCGCGGTTCCGCAACGTCGCGGCCGACAAGCGCGGCTACCTGCGCGGGTTCGGCTACCAGGGCGGTGCCAGCCGCACCGGATGGTCGCGCGAGATCGCCGAGCTCAACATCGGTGCCGATCTGAAGGAGGCACTGACCGTGCCGGGTGACTGGCGCATCGGCATGACCGGGTTCGGTGAAATGCTGCCGCACCACGACAACACGATCCGCCTGGACCACGACCGCAAGGACAAATGGGGACTGCCGGTGCTGGCGATGGACGTGTCCATGCGCGCCAATGAACTGGCGATGCGCAAGGACATGGCCGCCGATGCCGCCGAGATGCTGGAGGCGGCCGGGGTCAAGGACGTGACGATGCACGACAACGACTACGCCCCGGGCAAGGGCATCCACGAAATGGGGACCGCACGCATGGGACGTGATCGGAAAAGCTCGGTATTGAATGCGCACAACCAGGTCTGGGATGCCCCCAATGTCTATGTGACCGACGGTGCCTGCATGACCTCCAGCGCCTGCGTGAATCCCTCGCTGACCTATATGGCGCTGACCGCGCGCGCGGCCGACCATGCGGTACGCGAACTGAAAGCGGGGAACCTCTGATGGATCGCCGCGAACTGTTGAAGATGATCGTTGCCGCTACCGGTGCGGCCATGGTTGGCCTGCCTGCGCTGGTGCATGGCAAGGTGCCGGCTGCCGGGGCGATGCCCGCGTTCTCCGATGCCGACATCGGCATGCTGGACGAGATCGCCGAAACCATCCTGCCGCGGACAAGGACGCCCGGGGCCAAGGACGCGGGTGCCGGTGCGTTCATGGCGACGTTCGTCAGCGACTGCTACACCGTCCGGCAGCAGGCGACGTTCCGCGCCGGCCTGGCCGACATCGACACGCGCGCCGGTGGCCGTTTCGTATCGCTCACGCCGGAAGCCCGCACCGGGTTGCTGCGAATGCTGGACGCCGAAGCCAAGGCACGCAATGCCGACGTGACCGAGACCGGCACTCCCGAGGAAGGCGAGGCCATGCCGCATTACTTCACGATGATCAAGCAGCTGGCCATCTTCGGCTTCTTCACTTCAAAGGTCGGGGCGACCGGTGTGCTGCAGTACGTCGCCGTGCCGGGCCGCTACGACGGTGACCTGGCCTATGTCCCCGGTACGCCCGCGTGGGGGACCAGCTGATGGACGCCACCCTGATGCTCCGCCCTGCGTTGATCACGGCCGGCCTGCTGGCCGCTGCATCCGCATTCGCTCAGGACGGCGCCGACGCTGCGCGTGACCCGAAGAAGACCGAAGTGTGGACGCCCGTGCCCGCAGTCGTGGCCACGCCGCCAGGCAAGGCCCCCTCCGATGCCATCGTGCTGTTCGATGGCAAGGATGTCTCGGCGTGGGAGGCAGAGCAGGGCGGGCGCGTGCCCTGGACGGTTGCCGATGGCGCCATGACCGTCGTTCCGGGCAGCAAGGGCATCCGCACCCGGCAACGCTTCTGCGATGTCCAGCTGCATGTCGAATGGCGTACCCCCACCGAGACGAAGGGCTTCGACGGCCAGAACCGGGGCAACAGCGGCATCTTCCTGCAGGAACTGTACGAGCTGCAGGTGCTCGACAGTTACAACAACCCGACGTATGCCAACGGCCAGGCGGGTTCGATCTACAAGCAGGCCATGCCACGGGTGAACGCCTCGCGCGCACCGGGCCAGTGGCAGGTCTACGACATCATCTGGAAGGCGCCGCGCTTCTCGCAGGGCGGCGGCCTGACGTCCCCCGCGCGCATCACCGTGCTGCACAACGGCGTACTCGTGCAGGACGACACCGTGCTGGCAGGCAGGACCGAGTACATCGGTGCGCCTTCGTACGCACCCCATGCGTGCGCGCCGCTCTATCTGCAGGAGCATGACTCCAGGGTCAGCTACCGCAACATCTGGGTGCGCGAACTGTAGCGGCACGCGGCCGGCGTTGTCGCCGGCCGCCTACTTCGCCAGATAGCTGGCGAGGTCGTCGATCTCCTGCTGCGACAGCTGGGCAAAGGGCGGCATCAATCCTCCGCCCTTCCTGATCTTGTCCTTGACCTGGGCGGGCTGAAGCCGCTTGCCGACGTCGGTGAGCGCCGGGAAGGTCGGCGGTACGCCGGCGCGTTCAGCACCGTGGCAGGCAGTGCAGTGCTGGGCATAGAGTTTCGCGCCGGCGGCAGGATCGTCCTTGGCCCCGGCTGCAGTTGAAGTGCTCATGCCGCCCAGGGCCAGGGCCACTGCCAGGATCATCTTCATGTGGGGCTCCCTGATGCGTCAGCGCCGTGCACGGGTGGGCACGTTGGCGGGCAGGTGTTCACGCAGGTAGTCCGCGCCGGTCTGGATGACCTTGGCCGGGTCGCGTGGCTGGTCGTGTTCGACGATGTACCACTGCACCTTGGCCGCCGCAGCGGCGGGCAGGATCGCGTTCCAGTCCAGCACGCCCTGGCCCACGGCGGCGAATCCGTCTTCGTCCTGGGCCTGGCCCTTGGGCGCATTGTCCTTGGCGTGCACCGCGAACACGCGACCGCGGAATTTTCCCAGCATCACCGCCGGGTCCAGGCCCGCACGTGCGACCCAGGCCAGGTCCAGCTCGGTCTGCAGGTCGGGGCCGGCCGCTGCGAACAGCAGCTCCAGCCCGGTCTGGCCGTCGAAGTCGGCCAGCTCGAAGTCGTGGTTGTGATAGGCCAGGCGCATGCCCTTGCCGCGCACCTGCTTGGCGATGCGGCCCAGCTCCTTGCCCAATGCGGTCCAACCCGCGGCATCGGTTGGGCGGTCCTTCTGGTCCAGGTAAGGCACCACCAGCGTGCTGTTGCCGATCGACCGGTTGAACGTCACCACACCATCCAGGTTGCCCCGCAGCTCGGCCAGTGGCACGTGCGACGAAACCGCCTTGATCGAATACCGGTCCAGCAGCTGCTTGAGTTCGGTGGCGCTGGTGTTCTGCGTACCGACCGTTTCCACCGCACGGACGCCCGCGTCGTGGACGATCTTCAACTGCTGATCGAGCGAGCCTGCATTGCGCAGGGTGTACATCTGCACCGCGATCGGCTTCTGCGTGGTGGCGGCTTCGCTCGCGAAGGCGGGCAGGGCAGCGAGCAGCAGGACGAGACTTGCACTTCTACGGAAAAGAGCTTTCATCAACAGATCCTCCCGGAATTCAACCGATGGTGGTCCAGGTACGTGACCTGGCTGATGCAATGACGCGATCGACGATCCGTGCCGAGCGCAGACCGTCTTCGAAGGTCGGCAGGCCCTGCGGCCGCTCGCCTTCAATGGCGCGATAGGTGTCGGCGACAAACGCCTCGAAACACTGGGCGTAGCCCTGTGCATGCCCGGCCGGCAGCACGGAAAGGCGGCGTTGATCGGCACTGCCGGCGCCCGGACCGCGCACGAAAATTTCCTCACGCTGGTCGGGCAGGCCGATCCAGAGTCGTTCGGCATCCTCCTGATTGAAGGCCACGCTGGCCTTGGCGCCATCGATCTCGAACCAGAGGCGGTTGTGGCGCCCGGCGGAGACCTGGCTGACCGTCAATGACGCCAGCGTGCCGGCGCCGGTCCTGAACATCGCTGCGGCTACGTCTTCGCTGGTGACAGCCTGCATCGCGCTGGCGGCCGTTGGCGTGCTGAAGCTCTGCCCGCTGACGGCGCCACGCTCGGCGATCACCGTGGAGAACGCCGCGTTCACTTCGGCGAAGCCCTCGCCACTGACCCATTCGACCAGGTCGCACCAGTGCGAACCGATGTCGGCGAACACGCGCGACGTGCCTCCCAGCGCGGGGTCCACGCGCCAGTTGTTGCTGGCCGGGTCCAGCAGCCAGTCCTGCAGGTAGCTGCCGTGGATCAGGTGCAGCGGCCCCAGATCGCCCTGGCCGATGCGTGCGCGTGCCTCTCGGACCACTGGGTGGTAGCGGTAGACGAAGGGCACCGTGGCAACCAATCCGGTCGATGCGGCCAGCGCCGCCAGCGCCTGTGCATCGTCCAGCGTCGTCGCCAGCGGTTTCTCGCAGATCACGTGCTTGCCGGCTTCCAGCGCAGCCTGTGCCATGGCGCGGTGCCGATGGTTGGGCGTGCACACGTGCACCACCTGTACCTGCGGATCGGCGATCACCTCCTCGATATCCCGGTAGGCGCGCGGGACATTCCAGGACTGCGCGGCCTCATGCGCGCGCTGCGGTGACGAGGCGGCTACGCCGCGCACCTCGGCACCGGCCAGTAGTGCCGCACGACGATGCACTGCACCGATCATGCCAGCGCCGACGATGGCGATTCCAAGCTTGGGCATCGACGGGGATCCTCAGGGTGTGGAGGGCGCGGCCGTGGCCGCCGGCCGGTCGCGGAACAGCAGCAGGAAGGCGATCAACACCACCAGTGCAACGCCGGCCGGGAACAGCCAGATCTGCTGCCAGTCGGGGCCGGCCTCGGTGGTGAAGTGCTCCACCACCGCGCCGGACAGGAAGGTGCCGATCAACATGCCCACGCCGTAGGTAGCCAGGGTGATGAAGCCTTGCGCGCTGCTGCGCGCGGCGGGGCCGGCATGCGCATCGGTGTAGATCTGGCCGGTGACGAAGAAGAAGTCGTAGCAGATGCCGTGCAGCACGATGCCGATCACCAGCAGCGAGAAGCCGCTGCCCGCATCGCCGAAGGCGAACATGGCGTAGCGCACCACCCAGGCGGCCATGCCGACCGCCAGCATGGTCTTCACCCCCAGCCGCACGAACAGGAACGGCATGGCCAGCATGAGCAGCACTTCGGAGACCTGACCCAGCGACTGCAGGCCTGCTGCGCCGCGCACGCCCAGGTCGTTGAGATACGGATTGGTGAAGTTGTAGTAGAACGACAGCGGGATGCAGATGGCGATGGACGCCAGGAAAAACACCAGGTAGGCGCGCGACTTCAGCAGTCGCAACGAATCCAGCCCCAGGATCTGCCCCAGTCCGGCATCGCGCTGCTGCGCCAGCGGTGGCGTGTGCGGCAGGGTGAATGCATACAGGCCCAGCACCAATGATGCCAGCGCGGCCATGCGGAAGGTGAGTTCAAGCCGATGGGCCTGCTCCCAGCCCAGCCAGCCGATCAGCACGCCTGCGACGATCCAGCCGATGCTGCCGGCCACGCGTACCAGCGGGAACTGTTTCTCGGGCGACTGCATGTGCCGCATCGCCACGCTGTTGGCCAGTGCCAATGTCGGCATGAACAGCAGCATGTAGCCCATCACGCAGGCCGAGAACACGCTGAAGCTGGTGGCGGTGGACGCCAGCCACATCAGCACCGCGCCGGCCAGGTGCAGCACCGCGAGGATGCGCTGCGCCGCGAAGTAGCGGTCGGCGATCAGGCCGACCAGGAACGGCGCAACGATCGCGCCGATGGACTGGCTGAGGAAGGCGGTGGCCACCTGGCTGGCGCTGGCCTGCAGCGGGCCCTGCACCAGGTAGGTTCCGAGGGTGACGAACCACGCCCCCCAGATGAAGAACTGCAGAAACATCATCGCGCCCAGGCGCGACATGGCGTGCGTCATGGCTTGCCCTCCCGGGGCGGTCTTGGCTCAGATTCCCAGCATGCGGTGCAGTGATGCGGCGTCCGTGCCACTGTCGGCAAAGTCGTCGAAGGCGTGTTCGGTCACGCGGATGATGTGGGCGCGGATGAAGGCGGCACCCTCGCGTGCGCCGTCCTCGGGGTGTTTCAGGCAGCATTCCCATTCCAGTACCGCCCAGCCGGGGAAGTCGTACTGGGCGAACTTCGAGAAGATCGCCTTGAAGTCGATCTGGCCATCACCGAGCGAACGGAAGCGGCCCGGACGCTCGATCCAGTCCTGGTAGCCGCCATACACGCCGCTGCTTGCGCTGGGGCGATACTCCGCGTCCTTGACGTGGAAGATGCCGATGCGCGCGTGGTAGCGGTCGATGAAACCCAGGTAGTCCATCTGCTGCAGCAGCAGGTGGCTGGGGTCGTACAGGATCTTGGCGCGGGGGTGATGATCCACCACATCGAGGAAGCGTTCGAAGGTCGCGCCATCGTGCAGGTCCTCACCTGGGTGGATCTCGAAGCAGAGATCCACGCCGCAGGCATCGAAGGCATCGAGGATCGGGCGCCAGCGGCGGCCGAGTTCAGCGAAGGCTTCTTCCACCAGTCCCGGTGGGCGCTGCGGCCAGGGATAGAAATAGGGCCAGGCCAATGCGCCGGAGAACGTGGCATGCGCGGTCAGCCCCAGCCGCTGGCTGGCTTTGGCGGCCAACAGAAGCTGCTCCACCGCCCAGGCCTGGCGGGCGGCGGGATCGCCACGCTTGTCCGCGGGTGCGAATCCGTCGAACAAGCTGTCGTAGGCCGGATGGACCGCGACCAGCTGCCCCTGCAGATGGGTGGACAGCTCGGTGATCTGCACGCCATGACCGGCCAGCATGCCGGCGAGGCCGTCGCAGTACGCCTGGCTGCGCGCGGCCTCGGCCAGATCGAACAGGTGGGGCGCCGTGGTGGGGACTTGTACGCCAGAATAGCCCAGACCCGCGGCCCATCCGGCCAGCGTGTCCAGCCGATCAAAAGGAGCCGTGTCGCCGATGAACTGCGCCAGGAACAGCGCTGGACCCTTGAGCGTCTTCAACGTGATTCGCCCTCGATGCAATCGATTGCATTATCCTAGCAGGGGCTTACGCAAGACCTGTTGTGCAGTGCACAGCGGGCGGGAGAACTAACGCCATGGCCACCATCTACGACATCGCAAAGCACGTCGGCGTCTCCGCCGGCACCGTGTCGCGTGCACTATCGCGGCCGGACAAAGTACTGCCGGCCACGCGCACGCGCATCGAGCAGGCCGCCGCGGCGTTGGGCTACGTGCCCAACACGGTTGCCCGCACGCTCAAGACCCAGCGCAGCGGCAAGATCCTGGTCACGGTGCCGGATATCGCCAACCCGTTCTTCGCGCAGATCCTGCAAGGGGCGGAAGACGCCGCGCAGGCTGTCGGCTATGCGGTGCTGCTGGGCGATACGCAGGACCAACCCGACCGCGAGGAGCGCTACGCGCAGATGCTCCGGCGCAACGAGGCCGACGGCATGATCGTGCTTGGCCATCGCCTGCCACCGACGGCGCGCGAGATTGTCCAGCAGAGGGGGGCTGCCGCGCCGGTGGTCAACGGCTGCGAGTTCGATCCCGCGCTCGGCCTGCCCAGTGTTCACATCGACAATGCCGCCGCCGCACGCGCCGTCATGGAGCACTTGTACGCACTGGGCCATGAACGGATCGCCGTGGTCGGTGGGCCGCCGGACAATCCCCTGCACCAGCAGCGCCTGGAAGGGGTGCGGGCGGCCGGCAAGGCGCGCGGCCGCCTGCGCCAGCTGAGCATCGTGCCCGGGGATTTTTCAGTGGAATCCGGCCATGCAGCTGCCATGGCGCTGCTGGACGGCACGTCCGCACCAACGGCGATCTTCTGCTTCAGCGACCAGATGGCGCTGGGCACCCTGGCGGCCTGCCGGGAGCTGGGCATCCGCGTGCCGGAAGACCTGTCCATCGTCGGCTTTGATGATCTGGCGTCTTCCCGCTACCTCACGCCGCCGCTGACGACCATCCGGCAGCCGATGCGGGAAATCGGCGCGCGCGCGGTCAACCTGCTGCTCGCCATCATCGAACAGGTGGATGTTCCGCTTCAACAGACGCTGGATTTCAGCCTGATGGTGCGGGGATCGACGGCTGCGCCCCGACGCAGGTGACCACGGGGTGGGGCCGCGGAGCGTGGCAGCCGGCCCGCGCGATATCGTGCAACCTTGATCCCGAATTGACGCAAAGCTGTCAGACTCATCGCAGGCAGCCCGGCAAGGGCCTTAGCAGCAGGTGCGATCGCGCAAGGGGGGCGGCAATGCCATTCTTCACCGATTCGGCGGAAGGCGCGGTCGAAGGCATTGGCGCGGCACGTCGCATCGGCTGGATGCGTTTCGTCGGCAATGGACTGGGAGCGATCCCCATCGCCTCGATCATGCTTGAACGCCAGGATGGCGGGCTGGCGTGGGTCTTGCTGCTGCTCAACGCGCTGGCGTGGCCGGCACTGGCATTGCTGCTGACCCAGCGCTCCCGCCAGCCGGCGGTCGTCCAGTTCCGTTGCATGGTGGCCGACTCCTTCTTCGGCGGTGGCTGGATCGCCTTCATGGCGTTGAGCGCGGTGCCCAGCGCACTGTTCGCCGCGCTGCTGGTGGCCGACAAGATCGCTGCCGGTGGCGTGCGCCTGGCGATGCGCGCCACGCTGGCCCTGCTGCTGGGCTTCGCACTCACCTGGTGGCTGCTCGGCTTCCCTTACCAGCCGGTCACCTCGCAGCGCACGATCGTGCTGAGTGTCCCGTTCCTGTTCGTGTATGGCATCGGCCTCAGCATTCTCAGCTGGCAGCTGGCGCGCCGGGTCAAATCGCAGAACCGTCAGCTGCAGCGGCTCAGCCGGATGGACCCGCTGGTCGAGCTGGCCAACCGTGGCTTCCTGATCCTGCGTGCGCAGCAGGCGCTGGACCGGGCCCAGGGCCAGGGCGGCTTTGCCTGCCTGCTGATGCTCGATGTGGATGATTTCAAGCGCATCAATGACTCGCATGGCCATCGCGCCGGTGACGAGGTGCTGCGGCATATCGCGGCGACATTGCGCACCTTTGCCCGGCCTGGTGATACGCCCGCGCGGCTGGGGGGCGATGAGTTCGTGGTGCTGCTGCGCGACTGCGCGCCCGTCGATGCGATGCACGTGGCCGAGCGGGTGCGCCTGCACCTGCTGGAGGCCGCACGGCAGGCCACGCCGGGCGTGGAGTTCAGCGTGAGTATCGGCATTGCCGCGACGCCGCGTGGCGGTAGTGTCGAGGACTGGTTGGCACTGGCCGACCGCGCGCTCTACCACGCCAAGCGGCAGGGCAAGAACACAGCCAGCTACGGCGAGTGAGTGCGGCACGGCTGCCGCCGAACGAGGCCGAAACGCCCGTTCATCCTGCACGCGGAATCGGCACGCCAATCCTCTACCATGGGCCACCCCGCCCGGACGCGCCGCCCATGCAAGACGCCCTCGTTGCCCAGCCCAAGCCCCCCGTTGCGAGGATCGCGGCCTGGCTGATGATGCTGTTGGGCATGTGGCTGGCGCTGAAGCTCGGCCTGGTGGTAACGCTGCTGTCGGGCCTGCTGGTGTTCCAGCTGACCCATGTGCTGGCGTCCACCGTGGAAGGCAAGCTGCCGCCGGGACGGGCGCGGGCGATCGCGGTGATCGTGCTGTCGGCGATCATCATCAGCGCGCTGGTGCTGGCCGGGATCGGTGTGGCGTCGTTCTTCCGCAACGAGACCGGTGGGCCGGACGCGCTGCTGGCACGGCTGATGGATATCCTCAATTCGTCGCGCCACCAGGTACCGGCGCTGCTGCAGCCGTATATCCCCGAGGACATGCCGGCGCTGCGTGCGGCGCTGAATGACTGGGCCGCCGAGCACCAGCGCCAGCTGGGCGTGGCCGGTACCTCGGTGGTGCAGGTGGGTGTACGCGTACTGATCGGCATGGTGCTGGGCGCGATGATTGCGCTGTACGACGAACTGCCGCTGCCGACGATGGGGCCGCTGGCGCAGGAGCTGATCGGGCGCACCAGCCGCCTGGCCACCGCGTTCCGCCAGGTGGTGTTCGCGCAGGTGAAGATCTCCCTGCTCAACACTATTTTCACCGCCATCTTCCTGCTGGGCGTGCTGCCGTTGTTCGGCGTGCACCTGCCCCTTTCCAAGACGCTGGTGCTGATCACCTTCATCGCCGGCCTGCTGCCGGTGGTGGGCAACATCATCTCCAACACCATCATCAGCATCGTCGCGTTGTCGGTCTCGTTCTATGTGGCTGTGGCCGCGCTGTTGTACCTGATCGTGATCCACAAGCTGGAGTACTTCCTCAATGCGCGCATCGTCGGTGGCGAGATCCAGGCGCGTGCCTGGGAGCTGCTGCTGGCCATGCTGGTGATGGAGGCGGCCTTCGGCCTGCCGGGCCTGGTCGCCGCGCCGGTGTTCTATGCCTACGTGAAGCGCGAACTGGTCGACCAGCGCTGGATCTGACGCGGCTGGGCATGACGTATTTGTCCCGGTTCGAATGTTCGCGCGGCCTTGTCGGTGCGTTCGCGGTCGGCAGGGTATACCCACCGCCACGGTTGGCCCGCGAGTGGCTTGGCGCCTGTGTAGCCGGCCGTTACAGTGTTCGGCACTACAGGGGAAATGTGCATGGCCCGCAAGGCGTCGCCCATCGGATTGCGGACCTGGGTCTGGATCCTGGCTGGGCTGTTCGTAGTCTGTACGCTGCCGCTGATGGCCATCGCACTGGTGCAGGGCACGCTGCGCTTCACGGCCGCCGAGGACAACCTGGCCAGCCTGCGCCAGCTGCGGCAGACCTTCGACCTGGCCAACCTGGTGTCGGCCGAACGCGGCCCCGCCAACAGCCTGCTGGGGGCCGACCCGGCCGATGCGGCCGAGCAGGCACGGCTGGCCGCGCAGCTGGCGGCCGCGCGCAAGCGGATCGATGCTGCCCTGCTGCAGCTGGACACCGTGTTCAAGGCTGATCCGGGAGTTGTCGACGAGCATGGGCTGCTGGCCGACGCGCAACGTCGCCTGCAATCGGCGCGGGCTGCGGTCGACCGGGTCGTGGCGCAACCCCATGAAGCACGCCGCGTGGAGGAGGTGGAGCGTGCGATCAGTGGCATGTTCGCCGTGGTCGATCGCCTGCACCTGCTGACCTCGGCACAGATCAACGTGCTGGTCAGCGCCGACCGTGAAGCAGCGATTCCGGCGATGCAGGGCCAAGTGCTGATCGATCTTCGCGAGCATGGTGGCCGCCTGGCCTCGAATGTGATGGCGCCGGTGGCGGTGCCAGGAGCATGGCGGGAGGAACAGGTACGCGCTGCACTGCAGACCGAGGGTCGCCTGTTGGAGCTGTGGCGGTTGGCGGGCAGCCACGAGTCGGTGTTCCGCAGTGACCCGGAATTGTCATGGCACTGGGACATGGCGCGTCGGCAGTTCTTCGGCGAATCGCTGCCGATGATCGAGCAGTTGATCGAAGATGGCCGCCGAGGCCTGCCGCCGCCATGGACCGCCGCCGAATTCACCACGCGCTACGTGCCGACCCTGCAGTCGCTTGAGGCGCTGCGTGATGGCTACCTGAGCGTGTCCATCGCCCGCTTTGAACGCACCCGCGATCGCGAGGCCATGCGCCTGGCCGTGCTGGTGGCGACCGCGCTGGGCACACTGGTGGTGCTGGGCGTGGCATTGCGCATTGCCCATCGGCAGATCCTGCAGCCGTTGCTGCAGGCGCAGACGCAGGTGATCCAGCTTGCGTCGGATGCACCCGGTCCGGAGCAGCATGTCACCCACCCGCTGGCCGAGATGCAGCGCTTGTTCGACGCCATCGAAGTACTGCGTGAGAAATCGCGCGAGCGCTCGGCACTGACCAGCGAGCTGCGCCAGCTCGCTGGCACCGACGAGCTGACCGGATTGTTGAACCGGCGCGCGCTGGATGAGGTGGTGCAGCAGAGACACGCGGGGGGCGATGCAAGCGCCGTGGTGATCCTGCTGGACGTGGATCGCTTCAAGGCGATCAACGATGGCCATGGTCATGATGCCGGCGACGAAGTGCTGGTGCGGGTGGCGCAGTTGTTGCGGCATCAGCTGCGCCGCAGCGACAGCATCGCCCGTTATGGCGGCGAGGAATTCCTGGTGCTGCTGGCCGACGGTGATCTGGCCGGTGGCCGCCAGCTGGCCGAGTCATTGCGATTGGCCCTGCAGCAGATGGACATCGCGCTGGCCGGCGGCACCGTGCTGCGGGTGACCGCCAGTTTCGGCGTGGCCGAGGGCGGCACCGACGCGCTGGGCTGGCGCACCCTGCTACGAGCCGCCGATGCGGCCATGTATCGGGCCAAGGCGCAGGGGCGTGATCGGGTACGGGTGGCGGGTGGCGGTCGCATCACGCGTTGAGGGCATGCGTCAGCCGATGCGTGCATGCACCCGCCGCAGCGTCCGCGCGATCATCCGGCGCGCGATCGGACGTGGTACCGATAATCCACGCCAGCGCAGCGCACCCACCCGGAAGGTGGCGGTGGCGGTGGCCAGTACGTTGCCTGCCGGGTCAGTCAGCCAGCCACGCGTGAAGGCGATGCTCCCCTTGCTGTGCTCGACTTCGCCCCAACCGATGATGCGCCCTGGTCGTGCCGGACTGACGAAACTGGTCTTGGATTCCACCGTGACCGCGATGCGGTTGGCGGGCAGTGTGGCGTAGATCGCCGGCCCCATGCAGTCATCCAGCATCGCCGACAGGAAGCCTCCCTGCACGTTGCCCATCGGGTTGGTCAGCATCGGCCCGGCGTCGAACTCGACATGGATGCGGCGCAGTGCGTCATCGTATTCGACGAATCGCCAGCCGAGCAGGGTGCCCGCCTGGGAGGGCGGCAGATCACCGTTGACCACGCTGTAGAAGATCGATTCGGGATTCATGGGAGCCTCGATGGAGGGAGAGGAGGGAGCACGCATCAGGACAGTGCCAACAGGGCCAGCACGAATCCGATGACCGACAGCAGCACCACCGCGGCGCCGGCGGGCACCGGTGTACTCGCGCCGGTGCGTCGCCGCACGCCGGAAGCGACCAGTACCGGCGGCACGGTGGCGACCAGGCAGAACAGCTGGAAGGCCAGCAGTTGCGGCAGCGCGAAGTGCCCGCCGAAGAAGATCAGCCAGGCCAGCATCACGCCGGCGCCGGCCAGTGCGATCCAACCGGCGCCGACCACGCGGATGAGTGCCATCAGCAGCAACTGCATGCGCGGTTCGACCTCCTTCCATGGCAGGCCCACGGCCTGGCCGTGGTAGGGCATGAAGTCGGAGCGTTTCAGGTAGGCCGCAGCAAACAGCGAGACAATGAAGAACGCCAACAGGTAGCAGCCGAACGCGAGCCAGGCGAACAGGTCCATGTGGGGGCCATGCGGTTGCGGAGGGGAGCCCCGGTGATGCCGGCGGCCATGCCGGATGCATCGCGAGGTTGCGCGATTCTCGGGCAATGCCCTGTTAGAGGCGTGTCGCGGCGTGGAGGACCGTTCCTCCATCCGCCTTTAACGCGGGTGTGGTGGTGAGGAATGCGTCACACACGTGCCATGCGCCCTATCGCGTTTTCTGTGAAGAGGTCGCAACTGCCCATCCACGCTTCGGTCACCGCTCTGCGCAGACGCTGGGATTCCATCCGACGAGGGACAACGACATGACTCAGCTCACCCTGCCTGAACTGTCCAGGAAAATGGCCGGCATCGATTTCACGATGCTGCAGACCCACGCCGGCGGAGAGATTGCCGGTCGTCCGATGAGCAACAACGGCGACGTGGACTATGACGGTGACAGCTGGTTTTTCACCACCGAAGACACCGACATGGTGCGCGAGATTGAAGCTGACCCCGCCGTCGCGTTGGGTTTTTCCGGCAGCAAGTCGCTGCTGGGCAAGCCACCGTTGTTCGTGCACGTGCAGGGAAGGGCAGCGCTGGTGCGCGACCGGGCCACGATGAGCCAGCACTGGGTGAAGGACCTGGAGCGATGGTTCGAACAGGGCGTGGATACACCGGGACTGGTGCTGATTCACGTGCGCGCCAGCCGCATCCACTACTGGGATGGCGAGGACGAGGGCGAAATCGTGATCTGAGCGGAACCGTGCAGGGCCCGGCGCATCGTGTTCCAGGGTCAGCAGTTCGCAGGGTGCGCTGCCGGATCCCCAACATTGGCCAGCTCCGGTGCCAAGGCGTGTTCCACCGCACGCCGCAGCAGTGCCGGCGCGACATAGTGCCGGTGCCCGGCGTCGATCAGTGCCATGTACATGCTGCCAAACGCATTGAGGGTCTGCACGCGAGAGCCCAGGCTGATCTCGACATGTCCATCGCTACGCCGCTGCACGCGCACGCTGCTGCGGAAACGCAGGTGCCGATCGTCGGCGCCGAGCAGGACTTCGGCGTCGTTGTCCTGCGTATCGATGTGCGAATCCAGCACCGGAAATCGACCAGCGAACAACCGGCTGCGATCGGTGGACAGCAGTGACGACACCGGGCATCCCAGCGGCGACGTGCGCAACCGCAACGGCGCCACCAGTCGGTTTCGCAGCGCCATCAGATGGCCTACGCCGCTGGGCGGATTGCGCAGGAAGCCGTCCAGTACATCGGCCAGCAGTGCCGACGCGGAGCGGTGGACCACCTGCGAGGGTTCCAGGCACAGGGTGGTCAGGTCCTGGTAGTGGCTGTGCGGCAGCGCTGTGGGCAGCAGGCCATCGGTGGCGGCGGGCCGCGAACGGATGGGATAGGCCGGTGTGGCACGTTCGACGAACCCGTGCAGCGGCCGCATGGGGATGCGGCGCAGCGGGCCGAGCAGGGCACGGGTACGCGCGCAGAGGTGTGCGCACAGGCTGGGAGGCGCCGCCTGCAGCGACAGTTGCAACAGCGGTGCCGCCGCAAGCGAAGTGCCCGAAGGCCAGTGCGATTTCGGAAGCACCTCGGTCAGGCTGGGGATATCGGCGGCATTGCGTTGCACCTGTGCACGCGCCTGCTCGCTCATCGCGCCGGCCAGTTCATTGCTGTGGCAGGACAACGCGAACAGCGCGGGATGTGCAGGATGGTTCGACGCGAACTGGTGCCAGGTGCCGCCGCCGAAGCGCACGGTAAACAGGCAGTCCGGTGGGATGCGGATGCGCCGAAGCGTGCGCGCGAAGGCACCGGGATCTGCTGCCAGCTGCGTGTCGGAGGCGGTGGCGAAACGCAGCTCGGCTCCCGCGCTGCCGGCGATGGCGGTGAACATGCGCGGGCCTGCATGGCGATGAAACGGGTGGCCACCGGCACCGACGGTGAAGCTGTACAGCGAGGAGGCATCCCCGTGCTGCAGGTGCATGCCACCCAGTCGCGCCGAAGGTTCATCCAACGCATCGATGAACGCCGGGTGGTGGCGCTGACGCTGGCCGGCGTCACTCACCAGCGCGTCACCGGCACCGATGCCGAGCTGCGCGATCAGGGTGACTTCGGTCGGACTGCCGCCGTCCTGTGCCGGAAGCTGCACTGCTGGAAACGAACGGCGATCGCGGGTCGAACCAGGCATCGTCATGCTCCTTGGCGGGGCGGATCAGCGGGCGGGGGACTTGCGGCGGGCGCGGGCTTCACGCTTGAGCGGGCCGCCGACAGGGCAGACTTCGGCCGCCCACGAGAACAACGTGTTGGCCAAACGGTCGGGTACCTGCCTGAAGTACACGAACTGGCCGCGTTTCTCGCGTTCGATCAGTCCGGCTTCCTCGAGGATGCGCAGGTGGCTGGACAACGCCGGCTTGCTGAAGTCGAAGCGCTCGGCCAGCTCGCCCGCGCTGAGTTCGCCGGCGCTGAGATAGGCCAGGATCTGCCGGCGGGCGGTGGAGGCAAGGGCTTCGAAGATGCGGTCCATGGCGAGCTAATTAACTAATTCGTTAACTGATACTCCTCCCGCCGGTGGCGGCTGTCAAGCCATGACCCATTGCGCGGCGCGCCCGGGCTTTGCCATCCTCCCTGCTGTTCTTCGTAGCGTGGAATCCCGATGCGTCCTGCGTTCTGGCTGGCTTTGGCCCTGCTGCCCACCCTGGCGGCGGCGCAACCCGCGCGCACGCCCAAGGCCAAGGCTCCGGCGCAGGATCCCTTCAGCGAGTTGTTCGATACCGCCTGCATGCAGCACATCGGGGCCCCGGCGCGGTTGCAGTCGCTGATGGAATCCAATGGGCTGTCGCCGCTGCAGCCCGCCGAAGCCGCCACGCTGTTGCAGGGGCAATCGGGCGTGGCCTGGATGGTGCCCCTGGCCAGTGGCCGTTATGCGGTGAGCTGGGCTGACGATGGCACGTGCACGGTCTACGCCGAGAAGGCCGACGCGGCGGTCGTGCAGAAGGGATTCGCCCGGTTGGTGCAGGCCGCGCCGATGCCGTTGCAGGTGCGCTCGCTGCCGGGACGTGGGCCGCTCTCGGCCGATCAGGTGGCCATCCAGTACGGCTGGGCCACCCCGGGGCAGGGCAAGCTGCAGGTGCGCTTCCGCCTGGTCACGCGACAGGCCGCCGATGCCGGTGTGCAGGCGATGGCCTCTGCGACGCCGGGTGAGGCGATGCTGGAGCGGGGCGCGCCCGGGCCCTGACAGGAGCCACGCCTGCGGTTCAGCCTTTCACGCAGCGTGTGATATATCGTTTATCGATAAATCCATCCCGGGGCGGCGCGTCCACCCCAACACCGGAGGCCGCTTGACCGCTCGTCCCGCCCGCGCCAGACCCGCGCGAGGCCTGTTTGCCCTGGCCCGGGCCGCCGTACAGGCCGTCCGGGCGATGTGCTGGCTGGGCATCCTGGCCGCACTGCTGGCGGTGCCGCTGGTCGCCCACGACCGCCGCTGGCTGCTCGACAGCGTGCATGACGCCGAGGCCGCTGCCGCGCACGGCAATGATCTGTTCCTGCACTTCTGCCTGGGCCTGGGCGCGATCATCGCGCTGCTGGTGCTGTGCCTGCTGTTCCTGCGCCATCTGCTGAGGCTGCTGAAGTCGGCGGCGCGCGAGCGGCCGTTCACCCACGCCAATGCACGGCGCCTGCAGCGCATGGCCTGGCTGATGCTGGCAATGGAACTGCTGTCGATCCTGATCGGTGCCTATTCGGCCTGGATGGGCCCGGATTTCACCTGGATGGAGGTCGGCGGTGGCATGTCGATCACTGGCCTGGTGGCCGTGCTGATGCTGTTCGTGTTGGCGCGCGTCTTCGCCGTGGGCGCAGCGATGCGCGACGACCTCGACGGTGTCATCTGATGGCGATCGTCATCACCCTGGACCGCATGCTGCAGGAACGCGGCATGACCCTGTCCGAGCTGGCCGGGCGCATCGACATCACCCTGGCCAATCTGTCGATCCTGAAGACCGGCAAGGCGCGCGCCATCCGCTTTTCCACCCTTGATGCGATCTGCCGCGAGCTGCAGTGCACGCCCGGCGACCTGCTCGGGCACGACCCGGCGCAGGCACAGGACGCTGACTGAGCGGTCGCTCTTTTCCCTTACCTACTGACGAAACGGACCTGAAATGGAATGGTTGGCTGACCCCTCGATCTGGATGGGCCTTGCAACCCTGGTCGTGCTGGAGATCGTTCTCGGCATCGACAACCTGGTGTTCATCGCGATCCTTGCCGACAAGCTACCGCCGCACCAGCGTGACCGCGCGCGGGTAATCGGCCTGGCGCTGGCCTTGCTGATGCGGCTGGTGCTGCTGGCGGCGTTGGCGTGGATCATGAAACTGACCGAGCCGCTGCTGACGCTGTTCGACCACAGCTTCTCCGGGCGTGACCTGATCCTGTTGGGCGGTGGCCTGTTCCTGCTGTTCAAGGGCACCATGGAGCTGCACGAACGGCTGGAAGGCCGCGAACACCACGAGGATGGCAAGAAGGTCTACGCCAGCTTCGCAATGGTGGTGGCACAGATCGTGGTGCTCGACGCGGTGTTCTCGCTGGACTCGGTGATCACCGCGGTGGGCATGGTCGACAACCTGGGCGTGATGTATGCCGCCGTGACCATCGCGATGGCGCTGATGCTGTTGGCCAGCAAGCCCCTGACGCGCTTCGTCAACAAGCATCCCACGGTGGTGGTGCTGTGCCTGGGCTTCCTGCTGATGATCGGTTTCAGCCTGGTGGCCGAGGGCCTGGGCTACAAGATTCCGAAGGGGTACCTGTACGCGGCGATTGCCTTCTCGATCCTGGTCGAGGCGTTCAACCAGTGGGTGCGTTTCAACCGTGAGCGCAACGAGCGCCGCCAGCCGTTCCGCCAGCGCACCGCCGATGCCGTGCTGCGCATGCTGGGCGCGCGCCCGGCCAATGGCCACGACGACGAAAACGCGGACGAACACGTCGATGCCGAAGAGCGCCTGCAGCCGGCGGAGCACGAGATGATCCGCAGCGTGCTGGGGCTGGCCGATCGCCCGGTGTCGAGCGTGATGACGGTGCGTGCCGACGTGCAGTGGATCGACCTGGCCCGTGGGCAGGAGGATGTGGTGGCACGCCTGGTGGCGTCGCCACACACCCGCCTGCTGGTGGGTGATGGCGACCTGGACAGCCTGCGTGGCGTGGTGCAGAGCCGCGACCTGCTGGCCGACCTGCTGCAGGGCAGGCCGCTGCAGCTGGAGGGCAACCTGCGCGAGCCGCAGTACGTGCTGTCCAGTGCCAGCGCGCTGCAGGCGCTGGAACTGATCCGCCAGCACCCGGTGCCGTTGGCGGTGGCGGTGGACGAGTACGGCAGCGTGGAAGGCCTGGTGACCGCCAACGACCTGCTGGCGGCCATTGCCGGTGACCTGGTCGATACCCAGGACGAGCGCTATGGCGTGGTCGCGCAGGGCGAGGACCAATGGGAGGCCGACGGTGCGCTGACTCTGGACGACCTGCAGCGGCTGGCCGGCGTATCGCTGCCGCGCAGTGGCGACTACATGACCATCTCCGGCCTGGTGCTGGAGCGTCTGGGGCGCCTGCCGGACATCGGTGACGCGGTGGAGATTGCGGATGTTCGCATCACCGTACTGGCGATGGAGAAGCGTCGCATCGCCCGCCTGCGGGTGGAGCGCCTGGCGCGTCCGTAGCGTCGAGCCATACGCGATCGGGGTTCTGTAGCGTCGAGCCATGCTCGACGGCTTCCTGAGCAGCCGAGCATGGGCCCGGCTCTACACAACACGACCCGCAGCCGTCACCATGGCGGGCCCGCTTTCTGTCATGGATGGTTGCAGTGCTGAGTACGATCGGTTTGTTGATGGGCCTGTATGTGGCCTGGCGCCTGTTCTGGCCACTGCGCATGCCCATCTGGATGAAGGTCGTGCTGTCGTTGCTGCTGGTGGGCGTTGCCGTGCAGCTGCGCATCGTCGCCATGTTCTGGGGCACGATGGCCTCGCCGGAGATCCCGAAGCTGGCCATCGCCGTTCTGGCCACCGGCTCCACGGCGGTACTGCTGCTGGCCTTGATGATGCTGGTACTGGATGCCGGCCTGCTGCTTTCGCGCCTGCTGCGTTGGCCGCGCATCGTATCGGTCCTGCGCGCCTTGAAGCTGCGGCCGTTGGCCGGCCTGCTGGCGCTGCTTGTGAGTGGCTATGGCATCAGCCAGGGCATGGCCGTGCCCCAGCCTCGGCAGATCGACGTGGCGATCAAGGATCTGCCTGCTGCGTTCGACGGCTATCGCGTGCTGCAGCTGACCGACATCCATGCCAGCCGCCTGCTGACCGGCGACTGGGTGCGCAGGGTTGTGGACGAGAGCAACGCACTGACACCGGACCTGATCGTGATCACTGGCGATCTGATCGACGGCAGTGTCGAGGCCCGCCGTGACGACGCGCGCCCGCTCGCGGACCTGCGGGCGCCGGACGGCGTCGTCGCCATTACCGGCAACCACGAGTACTACGCGCAGTACCAGGCGTGGATGCAGGCGTTCCGCGCGCTGCACATGCAGGTGCTGGAGAACAGCCACCTGCAGGTGCGGCGCGGCGATGCTGCGCTGATCATCGCCGGCGTCACCGATCCGGTGGCGGCACGCTATGGCCTGCCGCTGCCGGATCTGGAAACCGCGCTGGCCGGCGCCGATCCCTCTGCACCGGTGATCCTGCTCGATCACCGCCCGCGCAATGCGCGTGAAGCTGCCGCGCGCGGTGTGAAGCTGCAATTGTCCGGGCATACCCACGGCGGGCAGATCTTTGGTATGGACCAGCTGGTGAAACGAGCCAACGGCGGCTATGTCTCCGGCCGCTACGACGTGGACGGGATGACACTGTACGTGAGCAACGGTGCGGGCCTCTGGGCAGGTTTCCCGGCGCGCATCGGTGTGCCGTCGGAGATCACCCTGATCACGCTGCGCCGCGCGCCTTGACCTTAGGGGGTCAGATCCCTTTCCCTGCGGCAAAGGCATCTGACCCCGGCCCGTCAGGCCGCCCGCAGCGGCGGCCGCACATGCGCACTTCGGCGCAGCGCCTGCGCCCGCTTGGCAATCCAGCGCACCACGAAGGCGGTGAACAGCAGCGCCGACGGCACCGCATACCAGAAGTTGCCCGGAACGCGCTTGAAGTACGAGTAGGTAAACACCGCCGCGATGATCCACATGCCGGTGACGTGCAGGCGACGCCAGGCGGTCGGTCCCATGCGCCGGGCGAGCCCCCGGTGCGAGGTGATGGCCAGCGCCAGGATGGCAATGTAGCCCACCGTGCCCGGGAGGTTGGCCAGCGCGGATCGTGCTGGCCAGAACGCCGGGTTGAGGACGCCGAAACTGGTGATCGCGACTGCATGCAACAGGTGCGAGAACGCGAAGGACAGGCCGATGATGCGCCGTTCGCGCAGCAGGAAGCGGGTGAACGGGCCGGGCAGAAGGCTGGCGAACGACGATGCCGTGAACGCTGCCAGGAACAGCAGGAACGATGTGCGGGCAGTGACCCGGATCGCGGCTCGGCTGCCTTCGGCTGCATCGGGATACGGGGCGAAGGCCGCCAGCGCGAAGGCGATCAGGACCACCGCTACGGCCACGAACAGGCGCCAGCCATGCAGGAAGGACGTGTTGGAAGGAGCCATGATGAGACCTCGAAGTAGGGGGACGGTAGTGCCGGCCGCTGGCCGGTCAAGGAAGGGGTAGTGCCGGCCGCTGGCCGGTCAAGGGAGGGGTAGTGCCGGCCGCTGGCCGGCCAAGGAACGGGTAGTGCCGGCCGCTGGCCGGCAACCTCAGAAAGCGGGCAATGCAACCAGCACGCCCGCCGCGCACAGCTCGCCCAGAACAGGCACGCAGGCCATGCGCAATGCGTCCGCTGCCACGCCATGTGTTTCGGACAGCAGCTGCAGTGCTTCATCCACCGACGCGCTGTCGTCACCGAACACCGACAGCAGCGCGTAGGCCAGCGGTGACAGTTCCTCGGTCAGCAGGCTGAAATCGGCGAGGCGCTGGATCACCAGCAGCGTGGGAGCCGTGCTCAACACCGGCTCCAGCGCCCCGTCCTCATGTACTGGCCACTGGTAGCCAAGCACCCGCACCAACGGCGAAACCGCCAGCACATCATTGCCTACGGGAGCCCGCTGCAGCGGCCGCCCACCGTCACGCGCTTCAATGTGCAGCGACTGCTGCGTGCTCTCGTAGTGCGCCAGTTCCGCTGCCCAGCCCGGCAGCGCCAGCGTGTCCTGCACCGCCAGCCAGGCCGCGAACTCGCCCGCGATCTGCGGGAACAACGGCGTGCGGCAGGCGTGCCTCGCGTAGTAGTGCTCGACGGTGTTGCGCCAGCAGGCATCGCCCAGCTGCGACTTCAACCGCGGCAGGCTGCCGGCCAGCAGGGTGTCCAAGCTGTCGATGCACAGGCGGCGGTAGACCGCCATCCGCCGCGCCTCGATGCCATCGGGTGCGGTCTTTGCAGGGGCGCGCACATGATCGGCCCAGCGCCGTTGCAGGGTAGCCAGCGACTCAGCCATGGGCCACCTCGGGCCAACGTGCCTCGGCCTGCGCCTGGCGGATCTGACCGACCTCGGCCAGCAATTCGGCAAGCGGGGGGAAGTTGAAGTCGCGTTCGAGCAGCGTGGGGCGCACGCCCACCCGCGCATAGGCCTCGCGCAACAGTGCCCAGACCACGCCTTTCACCGGCGCACCATGGGTATCGATCTTGAAGCCATCGTCTTCATCGAAGTGGCCCGCTACGTGCAGCGAGGCGACGCGGTGGGCCGGCACGCGGGCCAGGAATTCGAAGGCGTCGTAGCCGTTGTTGCAGGCGTTGACGAAAACGTTGTTGACGTCCAGAAGCAGGTCGCAGTCGGCTTCGGCGAGCACGGCGTTGATGAAGTCGATCTCGCTCATGTCCGCGCCGGCAACGGCGTAGTAGGAGATGTTCTCCACGGCGATGCGTCGGCCCAGCATGTCCTGCACCTGGGCGATGCGACCGGCGACATGGTGAACGGCCTCGGCGGTGAACGGCAGCGGCAGCAGGTCGTAGACATGGCCGCCGGCGGCGCAGTAGCTCAGGTGTTCGCTGTACAGCTGCACCTGGTGCAGGTCGAGGAAGGCACGGGTCTGTGCCAGCAGGGTGCGGTCCAGCGGATCAGGACCTCCCAGCGACAGCGACAGGCCGTGGCAGGTCAGGGGATGGCGCCCGCTGAGCTGGCGCAGCGCGGCGCCGTGTGCACCGCCGACGCCGATCCAGTTGTCAGGGGAGACTTCGAGGAAGTCGATGGCACCGGCCGGCATGGCCAGCAGTTCGTCGATCAGCCCACGGCGCAGGCCAAGACCGGCGGCATGGGCGGGCAGGGGCAGGGACATGGTGGATGCTCCAGGGAGAGGGCGCCGCCTTGAAGGCGGCGCCGGGTGAACGTCGATCAATCGGCAACGCGGGAGAACAGGCCCTTCGGCATCGGCTTGCCGTTGGCGGTGTAGACGCTGCGCAGGTAGTCGTGCGCTTCCTGCTCGCTGATGTAACCGTCGTGGTCGGTGTCGATGCGGTCGAACTCGGCGGCGCGCTTGGCGGCCACAGCGTTGAACTCGGCACGCGAGACCTTGCCGTCGTGGTCGCGGTCAGTGCGGGCAAACGAGGCGTCGCCGCACTTGCCTTCGCCACACTGGCCCTCGGCCACCTTGGCCTTGCCGGCGGGCTTGCCGGTGGTGGCCTTGTTGGCCCCGCACTTGCCTTCACCGCACTTGCCTTCGGCGGTGGCGCTCATGGCCACCGCGCTGATCGCCAGCGGTTGGATCGCGGCGGCCTGGCCGGCCAGCAGCAGGCCACCGGCCAGGGCAATGCCGATGGCACCGATGCGCGGCAGGCGGGAGGAGGGGGTGTTCCTGGTCGAGATGGACATGGTGATGACTCCTTGGGAAAGCACGCGGGGCGTGCGGGATGGACGCCGCCGAGGAGGCGACGGAAAGCGAAAGGCGCGGGAACAGGGGATTCAGCTCAGGCGGCGTGGCGACGGCGCAGCAGATAGCCCAGCAGCAGCACGCCGCCGAGCAGGGCACCGCCGAAGCCGATGCCGGGCAGCAGCGCGGCAACCGGCAGCAGCAGGGCGATCAGGCTGACGCCCCAGCCCAGGCCGTCATTGCCGACAGCGGCATGCTGTGAGCCGGCCAACAGCCGGTCCACGCTGAGCGCGCCACCGCCGTTGAGGATCAGCGGCAGCAGCATGGCCAGGAACAGCAGCGGCAGCTTGAAGTTGCCGTAGCCCTGGTCGGTGATCGCATAGCCCTGCCAGAGCTCACCCAGGCCGTTCCATTGGTCGGGCCAGTGCACGGTGGCGATGGCAACGATGGTGAGGACCCAGAAGACGTAGGCCACCGAGCGCGTGGCCAGGCCGAGCAGCAGCATCACCGCGCCCACCAGTTCCAGCCAGGTCGCCAGCTGCCAGTTCAGCGACGCGGGCAGGGCGGAGAACGGGAACGGGAAGCGGCCTTCCAGGTCGGCGAACCAGTTCTGGCCGCCCAGCTTCTCGCGGCCGGATTCAAAGAACTCCCAGGCCAGCAGGGTGCGCAGCGCCAATGGCGAGAGCCAGCGGCCGACGGCGTCCAAGCGGGGGGTATACACGGAAGAGGCGGTGCTGATCATGGTGGTGTCCTGCGGGCCAGTGGTCGATGGAGGCCATTCCAGGCGGCGCAGGTATCGGCAACGTGTGCCGTTGCCCGGGGTTTTGTCAGCGACTGTGGTCGCGGCCGGGGTTTCGTACAGTCAGATACAAAGACGATGCGTTGACGCACATCGGGGCGTTGCGCGCCCGCGTGCGGGGAGCGATATTCACCCGAAAGCGCCCAGCCAGGACCGGCGCGCGAATGTATCCCACTGTAGAAACCCGCCTGCGCCCTACAGTCCGGTACAACTCCGCGCAGCGGAGAAACAGCGGTGATACACCGGCAGGCGGAAATGGCCACTCCCAACACCGGAGTGCCACCCATGATCCGTACCTCGTTGCTTGCCGCTGCTCTCGCCCTTGCCGGCGCAGCCGCCCCCGCCTTCGCCAGCCAGGTCGATACCGCTGCACCGCCCACCGTCATCCTGGTGCACGGCGCCTTCGCCGATGGCTCCAGCTGGAGCAAGGTCATCAGTACCCTGCATGACTGGAAGCTGCCGGCGGTGGCCGTACAGAATCCGCTCACCTCGTTGGCCGACGACGTCGCCGCCACCCGTCGTGCGATTGCCGCTGCGCCTGGCAAGGTGGTGCTGGTCGGCCACAGCTGGGGTGGCACGGTCATCACCGAAGCGGGCAATGACCCGAAGGTGCAGGCGCTGGTGTACGTGGCGGCGTTCGCACCGGATGCAGGGCAATCTTCGGCGCAACAGGGCGAAGGTTTCCCGGTCGGTCCGGGTCTGGCCCGACTGCAGGAAAGGGACGGCTACCTGACCTTGCCGGCTGATGCCATCGCCCAGGACTTCGCGCCGGACGTGATGAAAAAATCGGCCGCACTGCTGTACAGCACGCAGGTCCCGTTGAAGGCCAGCGCGCTGGGCGAAGTAGTGAACATTGCGGCGTGGCGCAGCAAGCCGAGCTGGTACGTGCTCAGCCGTGACGATCGCATGCTGTCGCCGCAGCTGCAGGCCGCCACCGCAAAGCGCATTGGCGCGCAGCTGCAATCGATCGGCAGCAGCCATGTGTCGCTGCTTTCGCATCCGGCGCAGGTGGCCGACAGCATCCTGGAAGCGGCGGGGGTGAAGCCGGCGGAACTGCCGCTGGCCGAGCAGGGGGGCTGAGCGATGGCCGCACTGCGAGGGTACGCATTGCCGCTGTTGCTGGCCCTGCTGGGCGGAGCGGCGTTGTTGCTGGCATGGCCCGGCGCGGATGCCGGCGCGCAACCGCTCGATGCAGAACCGATGGCGGGGTTCGACGGTGGCGGGCCCTGGCACAACACCCCACCGCTCACACTGAAGCAGTTGCGGGGGCAGGTGGTGCTGGTCGAGTTCTGGACCTACACCTGCCGCAACTGCCTCAACGTGGCGCCGCATGTCCACCAGTGGCATGCACGCTACGCGTCGCAGGGCCTGAGGGTGATCGGCGTGCATACGCCGGAGTTCGCCTATGAAGGGTTGCCCGGCAACGTGCGCAAGGCCATCGCACGGTTGGACATCACCTGGCCGGTGGTGCAGGACAACCAGTACCGGATCTGGAACGCCTGGCGCAACCGCTTCTGGCCCGCGCTGTACCTGCTCGACCGTCAGGGGCGGGTGGTCTACCGCCATTACGGCGAGGGCGACTACGCACGTACCGAAAGCGAGATCCAGCGCCTGCTGGCCAACCCCTGAGCCGCGCTACCATGGCCGCGCAGCGCGGCCCTGACCTCCGTCTTCATCGAGAACGCAATGAACCACGTACCGCATATTCTGGTCGTCGACGATGACAGCGAGATCCGCCAGATGCTGGCCGATTACCTGCAGCGCAACGGCCTGCGCGTGAGCCAGGCCGACGGTGGCCGGGCCATGCGCGCGCTGATGGATACCCATGCCGTGGATCTGGTGGTGCTGGACGTGATGATGCCGGGCGAGGACGGCCTGAGCCTGTGCCGCAACCTGCGCGCCGGCAAGCATCGTGCGGTGCCGGTGGTGCTGCTGACCGCCCGCGACGACGAGACCGACCGCATCATCGGCCTGGAAATGGGCGCTGATGACTATGTGACCAAGCCCTTCTCTTCGCGCGAACTGCTGGCACGCATCAATGCGGTGATCCGCCGCACGCAGATGCTGCCGCCAAATCTGCAGGTGAGCGAAGCAGGTCGCCAGCTGGCCTTCGGCGAGTGGCGCCTGGACACCACCGCACGCCATCTGCTGGATGCGCAGGACACCGCGCATCCGCTCAGTGGCGCCGAGTTCCGCCTGTTGCGCGTGTTCCTCGATCACGCCAATCGGGTGCTTAGCCGTGACCAGCTGCTCAGCCTCACCCAGGGCCGCGATGCCGAACTGTTCGACCGCTCGATCGATCTGCTGGTCAGCCGCGTGCGGCAGCGCCTGGGTGACGACGCACGCGAGCCGACCTACATCAAGACCGTGCGCAGCGAAGGCTATGTGTTCAGCGTGCCGGTGCAGTTGCTGGGGCCGGACGAATGAACACCACCGCACACCGCCCACGCTGGCCGCGCACGCTGTCGGCGCGGCTGCTGCTGGTGCTGCTGGGCGGACTGACCCTGGCCCACGCACTGTCCTTCGGCCTGCTGTTCTTCGAACGCTACCAGTCCACCCGCAGCATGATGCTGCGCAACCTGGACGAAGACGTGGCCGTGAGTGTCGCGCTGCTGGAACACCTGCCCGCAGGCCAGCGCGCAGCCTGGGTGCCGCGGCTGGAGCGGCGCACCTACCGTTACCTGTTGCGCCCGGTCGCCGCAGGACCCGGGCTGCAGACCGATCGTGCACGCCAGGTCACGGCGATCATCGACGACAGCCTGCAGCACCGCTATCCGTTGCAGGCACGCCAGGTGGCTCGCCTGCCGGAGCGGTTCGAGGTGGAACTGCGCCTGCACGACGGCACCCCCTTGACCATCGAAGTCACCCCGTCGGGCCTGCCGCTGGCGCGCTGGCTGCCCGCCGTGTTGCTGGTGCAGCTGGCGCTGCTACTGGTGTGCGCGTGGCTGGCGGTGCGCCTGGCCATGCGCCCGCTGCAGCAGCTGTCGCATGCGGTGGAGCATCTGCAGCCGGGCAAGGACGGGCCCGAACTGCCTGAAGATGGCCCGGCGGAAGTGGGCGGCGCGGCGGCTGCGCTCAACGCACTGCAGGCACGCATTCGTGGCCATGTCAGTGAGCGCCTGCAGATCCTGGCCGCGATCTCGCATGACCTGCAGACCCCCATCACGCGCATGAAGCTTCGGGTGGAGACCCTGCCTGAAGACAGCATCCAGCAGCGGTTGCTGGACGACCTCGACCACCTGGGTCAACTGGTGCGTGAGGGCGTGGCCTATGCGCGCAGCAGCCACGTCGCCAGTGGCGCGCCGGTGTCGATGGACCTGGGCGCGTTCCTGGCCAGTGTGGTCGGCGATTACGAGGACATGGGCAAGCCGGTCAGTGGCGGCGCGCCCGCTGGACTGGTCGTGCAGACCTGGCCGCAGCCGCTGCGCCGGGTGGTCGGCAATCTGGTCGACAACGCGTTGCGTTACGCGGGTGCCGCCGAGGTCGAGGCGGGCCGTGATGACGCCGGCAGAGTGTGGATCAGCATTTCCGACCGTGGCCCTGGCATTCCCGAGGGCCAGCTGCAGGCAGTGCTGGCGCCGTTCCATCGGCTGGAAAGCTCGCGCAACCGCGATACAGGCGGCACTGGCCTGGGCCTGGCCATCGCGGTGCAGCTGGCACAGTCGCTGGGCGGCTCGCTGAGGTTGCACAACCGCGAGGGCGGCGGCCTGCGGGCGGAACTGCAGCTGCCGGGGTAACGGGCGGGGTCGGATCCCTTTGCGGGAGCGAAGGGCGCTGACCCCGATGTGGGATCTGCGACGTTCCTGCACGGCCTCGGGATCGGCGATCATCTGCAGGGAGTGTCGAAACCAGGAAACACGCAATGCAGGGAACGCAGCATTCAATCCGGCGCCCGCGCCACGTCGCGCTGCTGGTCGGTCTACTCGCGCTGGCGGCCTGCCAGCGCACAACGGATGCGCCGACCGGGGCACCCGCAGCGGGCGCACCACTTGCCGCCCCGGCCACCGCAACAGACCTCTCTCCGCTGCTCGATGCCCTGCCGACCTGCGCGCTGGACGGCTGGTACATCGATCAGCAGACCAGGCGCCCGGCCCATCCCTGGTTGGCGACGAACGCGCCGAAGCCCTGCAAGGAGGACGGGGAGAACGAGATCGCCACGTTCTGCGTGCAGGGGCAATGGAAGGGGCTGCCGGTGGAGGAGGTGATCCTGCCGACGATGACCTTCGTCTCGTTCCGTGGCGCGAAGATCGGCCTGCCGCTGGAGAAGGCACGTCCCATCGTCCGCCAGCGCTTCGGGCAGGAATTCCCGGGTGGCGCGGCGTACGAGGCAGGCCGTGAGCCGAAGCTGCTGGCCGATCCCGAGGATGCGCAGCGCTCATGGCTGCTGTGCAGCACGCCGGAACCGGGAGACGATCTGGGCAGCCAGGCAGGCGTCAGCTACTCGGGCATGAACCTGCCCTACGACCACGACGGTTGCAGCTACCGCTACAGCCCGGTCGACTTCTGCGATGCGCGGCACCGCGGAGCCATCGAAGATGCCCTCCAGCATCAGAAACCCAATTTCAACAAGCACTACCTGCTGGTGCAGGTCGATGATCGACCCGAGTACTTCCAGCGCACGCTGGTGCTGGTCGACACCCGCACCGGACGCGCCACGCCATTGCCGATCGATGCCTTCACCGGCCCGGCGGGGAAGGGCGGAGAGGCCACCGGCTACGGGACACTGGAAACGGGCGTGGACCAGCCGCAGTTCTGCCTCGATGGCGCGTTGCTGGTCTACCGCGTGTTCGAGGAGGGGCGCTTCTGCTTCGGCTTTGACGGCGAGCGTTTCACCGGCCATGAAACCCAGTACATGCAGGCAGCGGGCAGCCGATGACCGGTATTTCACCCCGTCCATGCCACGCTGCGCGGAACCTGCGCAACCGGGATCGAGGCTGTTGAAGGCGAATACGCAATGACCGCGGCGCGGCAGCGCTCGATGTGGGTGGCGGGCCTGTCCACGGTGGTGGAGTGGTACGACTTCACCCTGTACCTGTATTTCGCCACGGTGCTGTCGCGGGTGTTCTTCGGCGGCGGCGAACAGGCGCTGCTGGTCACGCTGGCCGGCTTCGCGGTGTCCTATCTGATGCGTCCGCTGGGCGCGCTGTGCTTTGGTCACCTGGGCGACCGCCTGGGCCGGCGCTGGATGCTGCTGGCATCGATGGCCTTGATGGCGGCGGCGATGCTGGCCACCGCGCTGCTGCCGACAGCGGCCATGGCCGGAACGACGGCGGGCGTGCTGCTGCTGGTACTGCGCTGCGTGATGGCGTTTTCGGTAGGCGGTGAATACACCGGGGTGGTGGCGTACCTGCTGGAAAGCGCACCGGCGCAGCGACGTGGCCTGGTGACCTCGCTGGCGTCCGCAGCCAGCGAGGTGGGTGCGTTGCTGGCGGTGGCGATCTCCGCGGTTACCGTGGCGCTGCTCGCGCCCGCGCAGCTGGACAGCTGGGGCTGGCGTATTCCGTTCTTCGTTGGCGCGGCGCTGGCACTGGTGATCCTGGTCGCGCGCTCGGGCATGCACGAGTCGCCGGAGTTCGAGCGGCAGCGCCGCGAGGGCAGCATTCCCGCGACGCCGCTGAAGCATGTGCTGCGCAACCATCCGCTGGCGGTGGCGCGCACGTTCGCGATCTCGGCGCTGGGCTCGATTACTTACTACGTCGGCATCACCTATGTGCCCGCATTCCTGCATGCGCGGGGCCACGATGAGGGCGATGCGCTGTGGCTGTCGACGATTGCGGCAGTGGCGGTGATCGCGATCACGCCCCTGTGCGGCGCATTGTCCGACCGTGTCGGACGACGGCCGGTGCTGTTGGGCCTGACCGTGCTGGCAGCGCTGCTGCCGCTGTCCTTGTTCGCGTGGATGGCGCAGGCGACGCCGCTGGGCATCGCGCTGGCCGCGGTGTTGCTGGCCTGCGTGGCCGGTGGCGTGAGCGCGGTGGCGGCCCCGGCCACGGCCGAGCAGTTCCCCGGCGAAGGGCGGGTCAGCGGGCTGGCACTGGGGGTGACCATGGCCACGGCCGTGTTCGGCGGTGCAACGCCCTGGCTGGCGCAATGGTGGGTGGAACGCAGCGGTTGGGCGGCGGCGCCGGGTGCGATGATCGCACTGGTGGCGGTGCTGGTGCTGCCGGTGCTGTGGACCCTGCCCGAGACGGTCCCGGGCAGGGCCAAGCGCTAGCGGGTCAGACCTTCAGGGTCTGCTCGATGTCGGCCAGCACGGCGGCCGCATCGACGCCGATGGCAATCGACTGCACCACGTGGCCGTCCCACACGCTGGGGCCGAACGCCAGGCCTTCCGGCTTGGGAATGGTCATGCCGCGGGCGACGCCGTCGGTGGCCACGCGCACGCTGGCGCGCTCGAACTGGAACAGCTCCGGACGGGTCAGCGCGATGCAGGCGCAGCAGTCGTGCACGACCATGCCCTTGTGGCCGGCCTGCAGGTAGAAGTCCACGTAATCCTGCGACAGCGCACGCACCAGTTCGGCATCGGCACCACCGATCGCAGCCAGCTTGTCCAGGCCGTCACGGTCCATTTCCACGCGGGTGGTCACGTCCAGGCCGATGGCGGTGACCGGCCAGCTGGCGGTGAACACCACGTCGGCTGCTTCGGCGTCGCCCCAGATGTTGGCCTCGGCGGCCGGGGTGATGTTGCCGTTGACGTGGAAGGCGCCGCCCATGATCACCACGCCGCGCACCAGGCCGGCGATGTCCGGCGCCTGCTGCAGGGCCAGGGCCAGGTTGGTCATGCGGCCGACCGCGACCAGGGTCACCTCGCCCGGATGGGCGCGGACCAGGTCGATGATCAGCTGGTGGGCCGGGCGCGCATCGGCCGCCACGTCCAGGCTGGCCGGCACCGGGTGGTTGCCCAGGCCGTTGTGGCCATGGATGTGCACCGGCCAGGCTTCCGGGGTGGCTTCCGGCTGCAGCGGGCCGCCGGCACCGCGTGCGACCGGGGCGGCAAAGCCCCAGGCCTGCTTCAGGTACAGCGCATTGTGCGTGGTCGACTCCACCGAGGCATTGCCGAAGGTGGTGGTGACACCGATCAGGTCGATCTGGGCGTGCTTGTGCAGGTACAGCAGGGCCAGGGCGTCGTCGACGCCCGGGTCGGTATCGAAAATGACTTTCAGCATGTTGTTGTTCTTCTTCTTCCGTGTGGTGCGGGGGGCGCCGGCGGCCCGGAAGCAGGCCGGCGCGCCCTACATTGTCCCATCTTCATGACAGGCAGGGCCATTGCCGGGGAGGCAGGCCATAATGCCCCCAGTCCAGGCACGGAACCGCCGAATGCTGATCGTTGCCCTTCTGCTGGTCCTGCTGGTGCTGGGCCTGAACGTGGTGGCTACCGTGGTGATCGTCAGGCGCGATGGCCTCTCGGCAGGCGGCCGGACGGTGCAGTTGCTGCTGGTCTGGCTGCTGCCGCTGGTCGGCGCCATCCTGTGCATGGCGGTGGCCACGGCCGATGGCTCGGGCAGCCGAGGGGATGGCGGCGGAAGCCATGACACCTCCGTTGGCTATTCCAGTGACAACCACAGCCATCACAGCTACAGCAGCTCCGACTGCGGAAGCGGCGACAGCGGTGGGGGTGGTGACGGCGGCAGCTGCGGTGGCGGCGATTGATGAGACGTTCCAGGGTGCCGGCCAAGGTCACGTCCTGGTAGTGCCGGCCGCTGGCCGGCAACCTCATCCGCTCAACCGCCGCCTTCGGTCGGCAAGGGCGCCGGCACGTTCAACAGCCCGCCTGCTGCCACATAGGCGGCCAGAGCCTGGCCCTGGCTGAGCAGATGGCGCTCCATGGTGCGTTCGGCAGCCTGCGCGTCGCGGCGTCGGAAGCACTCCATCAGCTCGCGATGTTCGGCCAGCGACTGCGCGGTGCGCCCCGGTGTCAGCAGCTGGCGGCCGCGATGCATCTTCAGGATGCGATGCAGATCGTGGGTGATGCGGATCAGCCACGGGTTGCCGGCGTAGTGCTGCACGGTTTCGTGGATCAGGTAGTTGTTGCGGTAGTACTCGGCGATGTTGCCCTCGGCCGCCGCGGTTTCCATCGCCGCATGCAGGTCTTCCAGCTGCTGCACGCCGGCATCGTCGATGTGCCTGACCGCCTCGTGCGCGCAGCGACCTTCCAGCATCGCCATCACCGGGAACAGCTGGTTGAGGTCTTCCAGCGTCAACCGGGTGACCCGGCAGCCACGACCGGCATCGATCTGCACCAGGCCTTCGGCAGCCAGCAGCTTCAGCGCCTCGCGCAGCGGCGTACGGCTGATCCCCAGTTCTTCGCACAGTGCGGGCTCGTCGATCCACTCACCCGGCGGCAGGCGGTAATCGTAGATGCGTTCGCGCACGTGTTCGGCCACCTCTTCGTACAGAGGTGCGCGCTTCTTCGGTGACCGCGGGGCAGGGGCAATGGCCATGGAGGAAGTGTACCGCCAGGTAGTGCCGGCCGCTGGCCGGCAACCCATGATCGCTGGATGGCTTCATGGGATTGCCGGGCAGCGGCCGGCACTACCGTTGGGTGGTTACATCCAGCCCGGTACCACGAATACCAGCCAGGCCAGCAGCGGCCCCAGGGCCACCACCAGTCCGCTGTAGACCAGGAAGCGGCGGAACAGGGTCTCGCGTTCCTCCTTGGCTGCCGAAGCCACCACCAGTGCGCCATTGGTGGAGAACGGGCTGACATCGACGATGGTGGACGACACCGCCAGCGCGCAGATCACGCCGGCGGCGCTGAGGTGACCCTGCATCAGGAACGGCACCGCCAGCGGAATCGTGGCGCCCAGCACCGCAGCCGACGAGGCGAATGCGGAGACAATGCCGCCGACGTAGCAGACCAGCAGCGCGCCGAGCAGCGGAATGCCGATGTCGGACACGCCATTGCCGATGAAGTCCACCGCGCCGGCATGTTCCAGCACGCCGATGTAGGTCACCACACCGCAGATCAGCAGCACGGTGGACCAGCTGATGCCATCCACCGCGCCCTTCTGGCTTTGTGGCGACAGCAGTGCCAGCGCGACAGCCACGGTGATCGAGACCAGGCCGACGTTGAGGTTGTAGATCAGCGCGGCCACGCCCAGGCCGAGCAGGCCGATCAGGGTGAACAGCCGCTCGCGGGTCAGGCTCACCGCATCCAGTGCTGCCGGATCATTGCTGAGCGTGCCGCCGCCGGCTGCGACCAGCGCGCCATGGCCTTCGATGGCGAATTGGCGCGACGAGGCCTGTGGGCCACCGGCCATCGCCAGCTCGGCATTGCCGAGCGTTCCGGCCGCGGTGATCGAGCCACGCCGCAGCAGGGCGATGCCGCCGAACGCGAAGAAGCAGATCGTCGCCATCATGAAGTTGAAGCCCAGGCTGGTCAGGAATACCGCCATCTCGGTCACTTCCAGCCCGGCTTTCTGCACCACGCCGTTGGTGATGCTGCCGTACACGCTGATCGGCGAGAAGCCACCGGCCTGCGCGCCATGGATGACCAGCAGGCCCATCATCAGTGGATTGATGTTGTACTGCTTGGCAAAGCGCAGCGCGACCGGACCGATGATCGCGACCGCCGCCGGGCCCAGCGCACCGAACGCGGTGAGGACCGCGGTGATCACGAACATCACCCACGGAATGGCCACGATATGGCCGCGCACGGCTTTTACTGCCCAGTGCACCAGCAGGTCGATGGTGCCGTTCTTCTGCGCGATGGCGAACAGGTAGGTGATGCCGACCAGGGTCAGGAACAGATCGCCGGGAAAGCCGGCCAGGACCTCCTTGCCGCCCATGTCGACCCACAGCCCGCCGATGATGAAGGCCAGCGCGAAGGCGACGGCGCCCATGTTGATCGGCATCGCCGTGGCAACAATGAACATGATCACCAGACCGATGATCGTTGCGATTTGTGGACTCATGCGCCCTCCCAGACACGTGACTCACGTACAGCACGGATGGAGACCCGCCATCCCGGGGTAAGGCGACGTACGGCGTGTTGCGTGATACGTACTGCTCGAACCCGTTACTGCAGCCGCTCCAGCGCGCTGCGGACCCAGGCCGCCGCGCCTTCAAGGCTCTGGAACTCTTCCACCGCGCGCACCTCGCAGCACGGATAGGCCGGCGCGACCATGCGCGCCAGCGCGTTGCCCGGGCCCAGCTGCAGGAACACGCGCGCGCCGCGCTCGAAGGCCTGGCGCATCACCTGCGCCCATTCGATGGTCTGCGCCAGTTGCAACGACAGCGTGTGGACTGCCGTTGCGCGGTCCCGCACCGGTCGCGCATCGATGCCGGCCAGCAGCGGCAGGCGTGGGGCCTGCAGTGGCGATGCATCGAGTGCGGCAGCGAACGGTGCGACCGCCGTCGCCAGCAATGGTGTGTGTGCGGGCACGCGCACCGGCAGCAGACGGATGTCCGCGCCCTGCGCCCGCGCTGCATCGTCCAGCCGCTGCAACGAGGCGTGCGTGCCGCCCACGATGAAATGGTCCTGCCCGTTGGCGATGGCCACGTGCGCGCCGTGCAGATCGCACAGCGGCTGCAGTACATGGCGTTCCAGCCCGAGCACCGCCTGCAGGCCTGCATCGGCGGGGCTGGCGCTGTCCATCAACTGCGCACGTTGCGCAGCCAGCGCCAGGCAGGTGGCCGCATCAAAGCTGCCGGCGATGGCATGCGCGGCGAGCTCGCCGATGCTGTAGCCGGCCACCAGCACCGGTGCAGGCACCGCTTCGCGAAGTCCCTGCCAGTGCGCAAGGCTGGCTGCACACAGCAAGGGCTGCGCCAGAACATTGTCGAAGCGCGATTCGTCAGCAGCTGCCGCAAATACGTCGCGTCCAAGCACTGCGCTGGCGGTCTCCAGTACGTCGCGCACGGCAGGCAGATCGCGCACGCGGTCGAACATCGCGGCATGCTGCGCACCTTGGCCGGGGCAGAGCAGGGCAAGACTCATGCGACCTCCTGCTGCAGCAGGAACCAGGCACAGGCCAGCAGGTCGGCACTGCCGCCGGGGCTCAGCCGGCGTGCGACGAATCCATCACCGATGCTGTGCAGGCGTGCCTGCCAGCCGGGTACGAAGGCGCCACCGGCATCGAGGAAGCCTCGCGCCTGTTGCTGGGCCCAGCGCAGGCCGTTGGCGCCGCCACGGTGCAGCAGGTTGAGGTCATCCACGCACGCGATCAGCTGCACCAGGGTCTGGCACATCGCGGCCTCGCGTGGCAGGTCGCTGGCCAGCGCGTGGCGCAGGGTAGGCAGTGCCACCTCGCGCAGCAGCGGGTAGCCGGCGGCCGCTTGTTCGCGCACACCCTGCACGCCGTGCCGTGCGCGCGCGCGCTGGCCAGGGCTGTTCGCATCAAGTGGTGCGCCGGCGAGCTCGGCAGCCCAGCGGCGCACTTCCTGGCAGACCTGCTCGGCTGCGACGGCGCCGCCCGCGCGGCCCCGACAGGCAGCGGAAGCCGCCACCAGCAGGCCAAGGCTGAAGATCGCACCGCGATGGGTGTTGATGCCCGCAGTGGCGTGCAGCATCGATATCTCCGCAGCGATGCCGTGCCGGCGCAACGTCTGGAACGGTGCCGCGCTGGCACCGGCGTCGGCCACGGCGATGAAGTAGTGGCGCAGCGTAAACAGGCTGCGCAGGAACGTGCCTGCGTCCATGTCGTGGTGGCTGCCGCTGTCGAATGGCGTGACCAACCCTGGCTTGGGTGCAAGGGCCAGTTCGGCGTGCAGGCTGGCGATGGCGAGGCGCCCCAGACGCGCGCTGTCCACGGCAGCTGGCCTGACCGCCGGTTGCACGAGGGCATTCACGCGCTCACCCCGGTGGAGGCGAACAACGCATCACGTAGTTCCAGTGCGGCACCATCGAGGCGCTTGACCAGTACCTCGCGGCTGCGCCCGGCGTATTCGCGCCAGTTCACCGCGCCACCATCCACCAGGCACAGTTCGCCATCGACCCGCCGGCCGTGTTCGGTCTCCCATGCCTGCAGCCGTGCGACCAGGGCATCGGCCTGTGCGGCGGTGTCGATCCGCCACAGCAGATCGATGTCCGAGCGCGCGTGCACATAGTGCAGGCCCGTGAGGTGCTGCCATGCGAAGGCACCGAATACACGCGCTGCGGCGATGTCCTGCAATGCCTGCAGCGGGCGCTGCCAGTCCTGCACAAGGTCGCCTTCCAGCACCGCCTGAAGTGTCGGTGGCGCTGCGGTGCGCAGCACATCGTGTGCCGGCATGCGCAGGGCCAAGCGCAGTTTGCCCTCGGCGGGTGGCAGCGGCACGCCGAGACGCAGGCGTGGATCGGCATCGTCGGCGGCACGCCGCGCGACGATGGCCGGCCGGCCCTGCGCAAACCAGTCGGCCAGGCGCGACTCATGCGCGGCGATGTCCGCCTGCCAGCCGGCGTGCGCTGACAGCCAGACCAGCGTATGGCGGGGCAGCCGCTCAGGCATCGCCCTGACTCACCGCTTCAGCCACGCGTGCGGCCAGCATGCGACCGCCACGTTCGGCACCCTGCACGGCACGCAGGTCGCCTTCGGCGGGCGTGCGCAGGGCCTGCAGCAGGTGCTGGGAAAGATCGCCCTCCCACAACGAGTCCACCGCACCCATCGCCACGTAGTTGGCGACGCCCGGCGCGAATACCGGCGAGCTCTGGCTGAGCGCCTGCAGCTTCTCCAGCGGTTGCTTGGTCACCCGCGCCATTGCGCGCAGGTCCATCACCCGCACCTGTGCATCGGGCAGGGCGTGGATCTGGTCGGCCATCAGGCCGAATGAGAGGAAGCCGCCACTGACGGATTCGCCGTAGACCAGGGTGATCAGGCGCGCGCCACGGCGGCGTGCCAGATCGAGCGTCTGCGCGAGATGCGCAAAGTAACCATTGATGCCCAACAGTTCGTCGCGCCGCGCCAGGCGCTGTCCGGCGGTATCCACCAGCATCACGATCGGTCGCTGTGGATGTGCGCCGGTGCTGGCAAGCACGGTTTCGGCCAGTGCCAGTGCGTGGTCCACGCCGACTTCAAGCTTGTCGGCGGTACCGATCACGGTCACCTCGCCATCCTCGGTGGTGGCGCTGCCGGTCAGCACCGAATCGTTCACCGCAATGGCATGCCCATGCGGAAACAGGGCATCGAGCAGGTTCTGCAACGGCATGCTCATGGCAGGCTCCGGTCGGCGGTGGCGATGAGGAACTCATCGGTGTCGAGCAGCGGTAGTCGCTCGGGGGCTGCGATGCCCTGGCGGGCCCAGATCTCCAGGCCATCGCGGCAATCGCCCCAGGCCTGCACGCGCGCCTTCAATACCGCATGGCGTTCCTGCAGCGCAGCCAGTGCAGTATCCGGATCGGTGCTGCTGGTATCAGGCTGCAGCGCGTTGCTGGCCGCCTGCGCGAAGGCCTCGATGGCATCGGGCACCAGCACCTGTGCCTGGTCGATCAGGTAGCGGTGCTTGCCTCCCGTTACGCGCCAGACCAGCGCGCGATCGCGGGAATCGAACTCTTCTACGCCGCGCACGGTCTCGATCACTTCCGGGCCGGACAGCGACAGGCGACCCTCTTCGGACATGATGACCGTAGTGCAGCAGCGGGCGACGATGCCCATGCCGCCGAAGGCGCCGTTGCCGCTGCCGATCAGCGCGATCACCGGCACACCCGCTGCACGCGCGTCCAGGGTGGCGCGCATGATCTCGGAAATGGCGATGAGCCCTGCATTGGCTTCGTGCAGGCGCACACCACCGGTGTCCAGCAGCAGAAGCACGCCTTGGGGATGTGTTTCGGCTGCGCGGCGCAGCAGCCCGGTCAGTTTTGCACCGTGCACTTCGCCCACCCCGCCGCCCATGAATTCACCCTGCTGCGCGGCCAGGAGCACGCGTCGGCCACGCAGCGTGGCTTCGCCGACAACGATGCCGTCGTCGAACGCCGCGGGCTGGTCGAGCTGTGCCAGGTGCGGGCTCATCATCCGCCGCGCCGGGCCGAGGAATTCCCTGAAGGAACCGGCATCGACCAGGCTGGCGATACGCTCGCGCGCATCGGCTTCGTAGTAGCTGTAGCGCTGCGTCCGGTTCATCGTGGTTCTCCAGCAAGCAGGGTTTCCACGGCCTGGTCCAGGCGCAGGCTGACTACCGCCGGGGTCGCACCGGCATCGTTGATCGAGATGCGTACATCGCGCAGCGGATGACGCTGTGCGAAGTCGCTGATCACCGCTTGCCACACGCTGCCGAAGCCCTTCGCGGCGGTGATGATGCGCACCGTCATCGCGCCGTCCAGTGCGGCCGGCTCCAGCAGGATTTCCAGGTTGCCCGAGGCCAGCACGCCGACCAGCACCGCTCCGCGCGGAAACTGCACCGCAGTGTGCCCTTCGAATCGATAGTCGAGGGTTTCCATGCTCAGCCCCTTACCAGTTTCGGAAGCGCTTGGGCGGGTCGTACAGACCGCCGGACCAGCGCACCAGGTCCTTCACCGAACGCGCCGCCAGCAGGTCACGGCTGGCATCGCGCACGGAGATGCCGAGGTCATCGGGACGGCGGATCACGCCGCGGTCGCGCAGGTTCTCCACCATCGCGCGGTCGCGCCCCATGCCCACGGCGGTATAGCCGGCCACGCCACGGATCGCCTGTTCGCGCTCCTCAGGGGTGCGGCACAGCAGCAGGTTGGCAATGCCTTCCTCGGTCAGCACATGGCTGACGTCGTCGCCGTAGATCATCACCGGCGGCAGCGGCATCTGTGCGCGCTCGGCCAGTTCCCAGGCATCGAGGCGGTCGACGAAGGCCGGCGCCATGTGTTCGCGGAAGGTTTCCACCATCTGCACCACCAGCTTGCGCCCGCGCGGCATCTCACCCGGGCGTGCGGCCTGCTGGCCGGCCTTGATCCAGGCCTCGCTGGCATGGCGCCGGCCACGTGCATCGGAACCCATGTTCGGTGCGCCACCGAAGCCGGCGATGCGGTCGCGGGTGGCGGTGGAGCTGTTGCCCTGCAGGTCGATCTGCAGTGTGGAACCGATGAACATGTCGCAGGCATACAGGCCGGCGGTCTGCGAGAAGGCGCGGTTGGAACGCATCGAGCCATCGGCGCCGGTGAAGAACACATCGCCCCGCGCGGCGATGTACTTCTCCATGCCCAGTTCCGAACCGAACGAATGCACCGATCTGACGAAGTCCGATTCGATTGCCGGAATCAGTGCCGGGTGGGGGTTCAACGCCCAGTGCTGGCAGATCTTTCCCTTCAGGCCGAGCGATTCGGCGTAGGTGGGGAGCAGCAGTTCGATGGCCGCCGTGTCGAAGCCGATGCCATGGTTGAGGCGGTTCACGCCGTACTCGGCGTAGATGCCCTTGATCGCCATCATCGCCATCAACACCTGGATCTCGGAGATCTGCGCCGGGTCGCGGGTGAACAGCGGTTCGATATGGTTCGGCCTCGGCGCCTGCACCACGAAGTTGACCCAGTCAGCGGGAATGTCGACGCGGGGGAGGGTGTCGACGATCTCGTTGACCTGGGCGATGACGATGCCGCCACCGAAGGCGGTGGCTTCGACGATCACCGGCGTGTCTTCGGTGTTCGGCCCGGTGTACAGGTTGCCGTGCCGATCTGCGGCCTGCGCGGCGACCAGGGCCACGCGCGGGGTCAGGTCGATGAAGTAGCGGCCGAACAGTTCCAGGTAGGTGTGGATGGCACCGATCTGGATGCGCCCTTCAGCCACCAGGTTGGCCAACCGCACTGACTGCGGGCCGGAGAACGAGAAGTCCAGCTTCGACGCGATGCCACGCTCGAATACATCCAGGTGCGACGGCAGCGACAGCACCGACTGCACCATGTGCAGGTCGTGCACGCGGGCCGGATCAAGATCGGCCAGGGCCTGGGCGAGGAAATCGGCCTGCTTCTGGTTGTTGCCCTCCAGGCAGACCTTGTCGCCTGGCTCCAGCAGTGCATGCAGCAGCTCGCCTACGTCGCCGGCGGCGACCTCGCGTCCCCGGGCCCACGGCGCGGCACGTTCCAGGCGGGCCTGGCGGCTGCGTTCCAACGTATCCCAGCTCGGGTTCATCGACCGGCTTCCGATTGGTGTCGATGTAATTACGACATAATTACGAAGGGCGCCGCAACCTGCAGTGCAGCAAAAGGAAGGGCCCGCGCGGAGGCGGGCCCATTCAGGTAGGCCACGACCGTCGGTCGTAGCGGAGGGCGTGCCGACCAACGGTCGGCACCCCGCAGGCACCCACCGGTTCGCGGCTTGCTCAGAACTTCCAGCGCAGGCTGGCCGACACGAAGCGCGGTTCGCCGTAGTTGTTGTAGTCCAGATTCGCCCAGTAGGTCTTGTCCAGTGCGTTGCGCACGCTCAGCGTTGCGGTCCAGCTGTCGCTGATGCGGTAGTTGGCATTGAACTGCACCAGCATGTAGGCCGGCTGGTTCACCGTCACCGTGCCGCCCAGCGGATAGGCGATGTTGTAGCCCTGCACCTTGCTCTGCCACTGCACGCCACCGCCAACGCTCAGGCGTTCCAGCGCACCGCGCAGCTGCAGCTGCGTGTTGAGCTGCAACAGATCCTTCGGCGGGTTGGCGTACAGCAGGTCGGTGGCCGCGCGGGTGACCTTGACGTGGGTGTAGCCGGCATTGACCGTCCAGCCCGGCAGGATCTCGCCGTTGACGTCCACTTCCCAGCCGCGTGCCTTGGTGCCGTTGACGCCGATGTAGGCGGAGGTGCCATCGCTCAGCGAACCTTCCGGCACGCCCATGTCGCGCACGGCGTAGTTGTCCTGCTTGGCCTCGAACACGGCGGCGTTGGCGGTCAGGCGGCCGTCCAGCCACTGGGTCTTGATGCCCGCTTCCAGGTTCGAACCCTGCACCGGTGCCAGCAGGTTCTCGTTGCGGTCCTTGAAGTTCTGCGGGTTGAAGATCTCGGTGTAGCTGGCATAGGCCGACAGGTTCGGGGTGATGTCGTAGACCAGGCCCACGTAGGGAGTGACTTCATCGCTCACCTTGTACGCGCCGCTGGTGCCGGTGTAGGCGCCAGCGGCGTTGTAGGAGCGGGTGAGGGTTTCCCAGCGGCTCAAGCGTGCGCCGGCAATCAGCGACAGCGGATCGGCCAGGCGCAGGCGGGTGGCCAGGTAGACGCCACTCTGCGTGGTCTTGGCCACGCGGCGCGCGCCGGTGCGGCGGTAGGTCACCTCGGAGATGTCGCCGTTCCAGTTGTACACATTGGGAATGTAGTAGCAGCGCTCGCTGCCGCAGCGCGCCCAGTCGTTCGGGAAGTTCAGTGCCAGGGTATTCGTCGTGCCTTCCAGGTCCGACCACTGTGCGCCGAGGGTCACGTCGTGGTCGCGGCCGAACAGATCGAAACTGCCGGTCAGGTAGGCATCGACGTTGCGGCGGGTGTCCTTCGAATCACCGGCGGCCGCGCGCAGGTAGATGCCCGAGCCGGTCACCGGGTCCGGCTGCCCGGTGCCGTACAGGCGCACGTTCTGCACGTTGCCGCGGGTGTAGGCGGTATTGATCTTCAACAGCCAGTTGTCGCCGAAACGCTGTTCCAGGTTGGCGAAGGCGGTGTTGCTCTCGCGCTTCCAGTAGCTCCATTTCGGCGACAGGTTGGTCGAGCGCGGCAAGTGCGCGAAATGGCCCTGGTTGTCGAAGAACGGCACGGTGCCCCAGGTCGAGCCGGTGGGGTTGTTGTCCTGGCTCTGGTAACCGAGAGTGATCGTGGTGCTGTCGGTGACGTCGCCTTCCAGCACCGCCATGCCGGCCATCTTGTTCTCGTCGTAGCGGTCGTAATACAGGCCACGATCGGTGTAGGCGGCGACCACGCGGCTGCGGAAGCGGCCGTCGGCGGTCAGCGGCGCGGTCACGTCGGCTTCCATGCGACGGTAGTCCCAGCTGCCGGCGCTGACCGCGAACGACGCATCGAATTCCTTGCCCGGGCGCTTGCGCAGCAGGTTGACCGTGGCCGACGGCACGCCGGCGCCGCTGAGCAGGCCGTTGGCGCCGCGGATCACTTCGATACGGTCGTAGAAGGCGGTGTCGTACTCCTGGTTGGTGGAGCCGCTGTAGGTGGGAATGCCATCGACCTGGAAGTCGGTGATGGCGAAGCCGCGCGCGTAGTACAGCGGGCGCTGCGTGTCATAGAAGGACACGCTCACGCCGGTTACATTGCGCATCACATCGTTGATGCTGAACAGTGATTCGTCCTGCAGGCGCTGCAGGCTGATGGCGGTGGCGGACTGCGGGGTCTCCTGCAGGGTGATCGGCAGGCGCGTGGTGCTCGACGGTGGTGCGGACTGTTCGGCGCGGACGCTGACCCGGTCCAGGGTCTTGGCATCGGCAGTGCCATCGGCGGCGGCGAACGCGCTGGGCGCGGCCAGCAGGGTCAGCGACGAAAGCAGGGCAGCCGGCAGCAACGCGCGGCGGGGCAGGCGGTTACGGAGGATCAGGGACATGGTGGGCTCGAGGCTCGGAAGCGGGGAAGGGCGGCAACAGTCGTCCAGCACCCGGGGCGGCGGCTTCGGGCACGGTCAGGTCCATCTGGGGAGGTGCGATCACTGCACAGGACGCAAATGTAAATAATTCTTAACAACATTACAATTCGCGTCATTCGCAGGGGCTTTCCGGCGCAGAGCAGTGGCGTGCTGGGTCGGATCCCGTCGCCGCAGGCAATGGGCTCTGACCCCATCATCGGCGCCCAGGCGCAGGTCAGAGCCCTCCCGTGCGGGAGGGATCCGACCCACCTCGCACAAAAACAAACGGCCACCCGAAGGTGGCCGTCCGTCTGCATCGAAAGCAAACTGCGGGCTTACAGCGCCTGCAGTTCCTCGTTGGCGTTGCGCTTTTCCTTGGCCGCTGCCGGCACTGCAGCCGCAGCGGGCGATGCCGCGTTCGCATCCACCGGCACCTCCAGATACGGCAGGCGCAGGGTCTGGCTGGTCAGCGAGCGGATCTCGTTGACCAGCGCTGCACTGTCGTTGAGCTTGCGCCCGTACGACGGGACGATCTCGCGCAGGCGGGTTTCCCAGCCGGCCTTCATCTGGTCCGGGAAGGCCTTGGCCATCAGGTCCAGCATGATCGGCGGTGAGGTCGACGCACCCGGCGAAGCGCCGAGCAGGGCGGCGAGGGTGTGGTCCTTGTCGGTCACGATCTCGGTACCGAACTGCAGCACCGGGCCCTTCAGCGGATCACGCTTGATGATCTGCACGCGCTGGCCGGCGGTGACCAGCTTCCAGTCACCCGGCTTGGCAGTGGGGAAGTACTTGACCAGCTCGGCCTGGCGGTCGGCATCGTTCAGGCGCGCCTGGCCCATCAGGTACTGCACCAGGTCCAGGTTGTCCTTGCCCACTTCCAGCATCGGGCCGACGTTGTTGTGGTTCACCGACGAGTACAGGTCCCACCACGAGCCGTGCTTGAGGAACTTGGTGCTGTACAGCGCGAACGGCCCGAACAGGACCACCGGCTTGCCGTCCAGCTTGCGCGCATCCAGGTGCGGCACCGACATCGGCGGCGAACCGGTCTCGGCCATGCCGTAGGCCTTCACGCCGTGGCGCGAGGTCACGTCCTGGCCCTGGAAGGCGAGGAACTGGCCACCGACCGGGAAGCCGGCGTAGTCCTTCGATTCCGGAATGCCGGACATCTGCAGCAGCTTCAGTGCAGCGCCACCGGCACCGATGAACACGAAGCGGGCGTGGGTGGTGGTCTCGGTGCCAGCCTTGAGGTCCTTCACCGTCACGTTCCAGCTCTTGTCGGCGTTCTGCCGCAGCGCGCTGACTTCGTGGTTGAGATGCAGGCTGAAGTTCGGGCTGCGCTGCAGGCCGGCGGTCAGCTGACGGGTGATCACGCCGAAGTTGACGTCGGTGCCCAGCGGCATCCAGGTTGCGGCAACCTTCTGCTTCGGGTCACGGCCTTCCATCAGCAGCGGGGCCCACTGCTTGATCTGGGCCGGATCCTCGGAGTACTGCATGCCGTAGAACAGCGGATTCTTCACCAGGGCCTGCTGGCGCTTGTGCAGGTAGGCGATGTTGTCATCGCCCCAGACGAAGCTCATGTGCGGGGTCGGGTTGATGAAGTCGCTGGGCTGGCTGAGCCGGCCTTCCTTCACCTGGTGCGACCAGAACTGGCGCGAGACCTCGAACGATTCGGCGATGCCGACCGCGCGCTTGGTCTCGATGCTGCCGTCGGGCAGTTCCGGGGTGTAGTTCAGTTCGGCGAAGGCCGAGTGGCCGGTGCCGGCGTTGTTCCAGCCGTCGGAGCTTTCACCGGCGACGCCGTCGAGGCGTTCGTAGACCTGGATGTTCCAGTCCGGCTGCAGTTCCTGCAGGTAGGTGGCCAGGGTGATGCTCATGATGCCGGCGCCGACCAGCACAACGTCGACGGGCTTGTCGTTGCTGGCGGCGGGCACCGAGCGCTGGGTCAGCGGCCAGTACAGGAACAGCGCGGCGGCCAGCAACAGCAGCACGAGCAGGGCGAGAAGAGCCTTGCCAAATTTCTTCATGGGGGCGGGATCGTTGGCGGAGGGGAAGGGGTCAGGATGCGCGTGGGACAGGGAAAGGGCGTGAAGAAACAACGCCTTGCAGCATCCATATGCGATTCTAACCGGATCCGGTCTGTTTTTGATGCAACGCAGCATCCGGCGTTTCGCGCCGTCCTCACCCGCTAGCGCCGGGTGATGCCCGGCGAACGAAGCCTTGCCAGCGTCAGGCCATCCCTGGCGACAGCTTCACTCAGACCAGCTCAAGAATCTCGTCGCCGGCCTCATCAATCTCGCCGGTCGGGCGCCAGCCCAGGCGCCGGTAGAAGCCATGCGAGCGCGAGCGTGGGTCGGCCGAACAGGCCAGGAACAGGCGTTGGTGGCCGGCATCGCGGGTCAGGCTGACCACGTCCTGTAGCAGCTGGCGACCGATGCCGCGGCCTTCATACTCGGGCAGCAGGGCCAGCACCAGCACCTCGCCGCTGTCGCGGTCGGCGAAGCAGTAGCCGGCCATGCGCTTGCCCTCCCAGGCGACGCGGCCGATCGAATCGCCCTGGGCGATGCCGGCCGCCCAGCTGTCCTCGGTGATGCCCAGCTCTGCCAACTGCGCGGCGCTGAAGGCGTTTTCGCGGGTGCGCCCGCGCAGGTCGATGCAGGCGGCGGCATCTTCGGGGCGCGCATCGCGCACGGCTATCGGCATACCGGACACCCTTGTAGTGATTGGCCCGCCAGTATCCGCATCACGCATGGACCCGGTGTGGAGGGTTGATGGAGATTGGATGGAGCAAAAAGGGGACGGAGGGGATTAAGTCGTCTTTGCCCGATGTGTCGCTTGGGCCTTATACGACTTAATCCCCTCCGTCCCCTTTTCAGCGCTTGCGCCGGATCAGTGCCGAGGAGGCATCCAGCACCGCGCGGGTCAGCAAGGCCATGGTCTGCACGTCGCCCTTCCAATGCTGCCAGTACAGCGGCACGTCTTCCCACGCGCGCTGGCGCACGTAGACCAGGCGGCCCGCGTCCAGGTGCCGCTTGACCAGCGGCAACGGATTCATCGTCCAGCCCATGCCGCCGAGGTTGGCCTGCACGAAGGCGCGCGTGGACGGAATCCACCAGGTCGGCGCGGTGCTGGGCAGGTCGTCGCCGGCCATGCGCCGGGCGAAGCGCGACTGCATGTCGTCCTTGCGGTTGAACACCAGCACCGGGGCCTGCGCCAGCGCCTGCGCGGTCACGCCCTTGGCGAAATGACGCTCGCGGAACTCGGGGGTACAGGTGGCGGCGTAGCGGATGCTGCCCAGCGCATGGATCTGGCAGCCCTGCACCGGCTCGTCCAGGGTGGTCACCGCACCCAGCACCGTGCCCTGGCGCAGCAGCTCCACGGTGTGGTCCTGGTCCTCCACGCGCAGGTCCAGCGTAGTGCCGGTGGTCTGCGCGAACTGGTAGGCCGCCTGCGGGAACCAGGTTTCCAGGCTGTCGTGGTTCACCGCCACCGGAATACTGGCTTGCGGCAGGTCCTCATCGGCCAGGCCCATCCGGTGCAGCGCATCGTGCTCGAGCAGGGCGGTCTGCTCGGCCAGCTGCACCAGCAACTGCCCCTCGGCGGTGGCGGTGGCCGGGGTGCCGCGCTTGACCAGCAGCCGGCCGATCCGGTCCTCCAGCGCCTTGACCCGCTGCGAGATGGCGGACGGGGTGACATTCAGCGACTGCGCGGCGCGGTCGAAGCTGCCTTCGCGGATCACTGCGGCCAGGGCACGCAGCTGGGCATGGTCGATACGCATCGAATTAAGTTTCGCTAATGTTGGTTTAGGAAGTTTAGCTCGTCTTTTTCATGTTGCGGCGCGACAATGGCGCCCGTTCCGGTGCTGTCCGCCTTCGCGAGGCACCGTCCCCCCAAGCAAGTAAAGGCAGTGAATCCCATGTTCTCGGTCATCTCCGCCAGCACCGGCCTCGGTGCCTGGTTCTCTGGTGCAGCTACCGGCATCGGCCTGTTCGCCGTGGTCGGCGCCCAGAGCGCCTTCATCCTGCGCCAGGGCATCCTGCGCAAGCACATTGTGCCGGTGGTCGCCACCTGTGCGGCCATCGATGCGATCTTCATCTTTGCCAGCGTGGCCGGCCTGCGCACGCTCACTTCGGCGCTGCCGTGGCTGACCACCGCCGTGCTGTGGACGGGCGTGGCGTTCCTGGCCTGGTACGCGATGAAGTCGGCGCGCCGCGCGATCGCCGGTGGCGGCGGCATGGGCGAGGCTGACAGCGACGACGGCAGCCGCCGCGCAGTGCTGATGGCGGCGGTCGGTTTCTCGCTGATCAACCCGCACTTCTGGCTGGACATGATGGTGATCGGTTCGATCGCCGAGAACTTCGGCAACGCCCGCATGGCCTTCGCTGCCGGTGTGGTCACCGCCAGTTGCCTGTGGCTGACCGCGCAGGGCCTGGGCGCGCGCCTGCTGGCGCCGCTGTTCACCAAGCCCAGCACCTGGCGCGTGCTCGACGGCACCATCGCGGTGATCCTCAGCATCCTGGCCCTCACGTTGGCGGTGCGCGGGGTCCACTGACCCGGCGCACGCCCCCCGAACCCACGTCCTGACTCTCTCTCCAAGGTAGTGGTAACGACGGCACCGGCAACGGTGCCGTCGTTTTTTGTACGCCACTGGCGGGCCGGGCACTGGCCTGCCTAGAATCGGCCAGCCGGGACAAGGGGTCCAGGCAGGGGGAGAGAAGGATGCACAAGCGCTGGCTGGCCGCCATCGTCGTGGCGGGATTGTGGTGTGGAACCGCTGCTGCGATCGATCTGGGCGCCTATGTGCGAGCGGACAAGTTCGGCGATGTCATCCTGTCTCCCGGGGGCGATTATCTGGCCGCGACCGTGCCTGCGGACGGCTTCACCGCTGTGATCATCCTTCGTACGGACGACAACACGCCGGTGGGCAACCTGCGCCCACCACTCAATTCGCATGTCTTCGGCCTGCACTGGGTCAACAACGATCAGGTGATGTTCGGTCTGGCGCAGAAGTTCGGTACCCGCGATGCGCCGTGGGCCACCGGCGAGCTGCTGACACTGGATGCACGCACCGGACGACCGGAACTACTGGTGGGCTACCGCGACCTTGGCCTGCGCGTGCGGCCCAAGTACCGGACGTCGGCCGCGGCGTTCCTCAGTGACGCCCTGCCTGGCGACGATGCGCACGTGGTCATCGCAGTAGGCGGATCGCGGCTGGATGCCAACGGTTATGCGGCCCAGCTGGAACTGGCAAGCGGCAAGCAGCGGCTGCTGGCCCGCGCGCCGATGCCGGGTGCCTCCTATGTGGTGGATGCCCGCGGCGACGTACGTTTCGTACAGGGCGCCGGTACTGACAACGTCCATCGGCTCTACCACCGCAACGGTGGCGACTGGGCGCTGGTCAACGATGAGAAACGGAGTGGTCGCAGCGAGGCGGCGCTGGGCTTTTCCGCCGACGGCCAGCTGGCCTACCTGCTCAGCGAGCAGCCCAGCGGCCCCGATGCCATCGTCAGCTGGAACCCGGCCACGCAGGAGCGCAAGGTCGTGCTGCGCGATGAGGTTGTCGATCCGGCACGACTGATCCGCAGCCCGGGCAGCACCGTGCCGGTCGGTGCGCTGTTCCTGGGAAACACGCCGCATACCCGGTTCTTCGACGAAAGCTCGGACGAGGCACGGTTGTACCGCAGCCTGGAGGCGGCCTTCCCCGGGCGTGCAGTATTCATCACCTCCAGTACCCGCGACGGTCGCCGGCTGCTGGTGGAAACCGGGTCCGGTTCCAATCCGGGCGAGTTCTACCTCTACGACCGCGACCGCAACCAGGCACGCTTCCTGATGGCGCGCAGCGAATGGATTGACCCGGAGAGCACTGCGTCGGTGCGGCCGGTCCTGCTGAAGGCGCGTGACGGGCTGGAGCTCCATGGATTCCTGACAGTCCCGCATGGCAGCACTGGCCGTGACCTGCCGATGGTGGTGGTGCCGCATGGTGGGCCGATCGGGATATTCGACAACGGCAGTTTCGATCACGAGAACCAGTTGCTGGCCGCTGCCGGCTACGCCGTGCTGCAGATCAATTTCCGCGGCTCGGGCAACTACGGCCGTGCCCACAGCCGGGCAGCACTGGAACAGTGGGGGCGCGCGATGCAGGACGACGTGACCGACGCCACGCGCTGGGCGATCAGCGAAGGCATCGCCGATGCCCGGCGCATCTGCATCTACGGTGCCAGCTACGGTGCCTACTCGGCGATGATGGGCGCCGCGCGCGAACCGGGGCTGTACCAGTGCGCGGCCGGCTATGTGGGCGTCTACGACCTGCCGCTGATGTTTACTGGCGGCGATATCCAGGACCGCGATTCCGGAATGAGCTACCTGCGCGAGTGGCTGGGTGATCCGGCCACGCTGGGCGCGGTCTCGCCGGTCAACCTGGCCGAGCGGATCAAGGTGCCGGTGTTCCTGGCGGCCGGTGGCCAGGACAAGCGCGCCCCGGTCCAGCACACCGAGCGCATGGAAGCGGCGCTCAAGCGTGCCGGTACGCCGGTGGAAAGCCTGTACTACAAGACCGAAGGGCACGGCTTCTATACCCAGGCCCATCGCAGCGAGTACTACGGCAAGCTGCTGGCCTTCCTGTCGCGCAGCTTGGGTGGCAAGACCGCCACGACTGCGGCTGCGGACGGCAAGGGCAGGGCGCCGTAACGCAAAGGGCGGCGGATGATCCACCCGCCGCCCCGGTTCCTGCCTGTGCGTGGGCTTACTTCACCCCGTGCATCATCTTCTTCAACAGTGGCGCGGCAATGAAAGCGGCCAGCGCACAGCCCAGGCCGATCCACATCAGCAGCCAGAACAGGTGCGCATAGGCACCGGCGGCGGCCACCATGTCCAGCGATTCGCCTTCCGGCACCTCGATCGCGGCCAGCTTGCCGAACAGCGCGGCCAGCGTCTCCGAGAAGGCGGTGGCCAGGAACCAGGTGCCCATCATCAGGCTCATCACCCGCGGCACGGCCAACTGGGTCACCGCCGACAGGCCGACCGGCGACAGGCACATCTCGCCACTGGCCAGCAGGAAGTAGGCCAGCACCAGCCACCACACGCTGGCCATCTCGCCGGTGGCGCCAACCTGCTGCCCGGCCAGTGCCAGCGGCACGAACGACAGTGCGCCGATCACCAGGCCCCAGGCTGATTTGACCGGCTTGCCCGGTTCCCAGCCGCGGCGGTCCATCCACGTCCACAGCGCGGCGAAGGCCGGTGCCAGCAGCACCAGGAACAGGCCGCCGAGATAGGTGAGCGAGCCGGCGGTCTGCGGAATCACCAGGCAGTCGCGCACCAGCAGCACCAGCATCAGCACGACGATGGCGGCGAAGAACGTGCGCGGCGCAGCCGAACCCGGACGGCGCTCGGACAACCGCGCGCTGACCACGAAGCCCAGCGGTGCCAGCAGCAGTGAGAGGATCGACCACGGCAGCGGCGTACCGCCGGTGATCACCAGCGAGGGCACGATGTCCTTGGTCAGCAGCCGGTCGGTGAAGGTCACCCACGAGCCGTAGGACTGCTCGTACATGGTGAAGAACACCAGCGCCATGAAGATCAGCACCATCAGCGCGATCATCTGCTGGCGCTGTACCGGCGTGCACTTGCTGCCGGTGAACCAGGCGAACCAGACCAGCACGCCGCCCAGCACCACCACCATCAACATCAGTGCCAGGCTGATTTCACCGCCCAGCGCGAACGCGCCGTTGCCGGCCGCCCACATCAGCCACGCCACCGGCAACACACCGAGCACCGCGCACAGATAGATGAGCCATTCGCGCGGCAGGCCCAGCACCTTCTGCTTCAACGCCGCCGGTTGCGGCGGCTCGGCGTGGCCCTGCAGGTACTTCTGGCCCCACAGGAACATGGCCAGGCCGGCCAGCATGCCGATGCCGGCCGCACCGAAACCGTACTTCCAGCCGTAGGCCTCGCCGAGGAAGCCGCACACCAGCGATGAGAACAGCGCGCCGAGGTTGATGCCGGCGTAGAACAGCGAGAAACCCGAATCGCGGCGCGGATCGTCCTTGGCGTACAGCTTGCCGACAATGGTGGAGATGTTCGGTTTCAGGAAACCGACGCCCATGATGATCAGCGCCAGCGACAGGTAGGTCACCGCCAGTGCCGAGGTGTCGCGCACCACTTCGCCGTTCACCCGGTACGCAGCGTGGCCTTCGAAGGCCATGCCAAGGTGGCCGAGTACCAGCAGGATGCCGCCGAACAGCACGGCCCGGCGCATGCCCAGCCAGCGGTCGGCCAGCATGCCGCCGAATACAGGGATGCAGTACACCAGGCCACCGTAGGCGCCGAGCAGGTCCAGGCCGGCCTTGTCGCCGAACAGGTGGTACTTGGTCAGGTACAGCAGCAACAGCGCCTTCATGCCGTAGAAGGAGAAGCGCTCCCACATTTCGGTGAAGAAGCAGACGTAGACGCCTTTGGGGTGGCCCAGGAAGTCGTCGGAAGCGATAGCGGTGGAATTCATCGCGGAATTATAGGCCTGTGGCCCGATCCGCTTTCAGTAGATCCACGCCATGCGTGGATTGCCGGACTGGCCTGGGCGATCACAGGTACCGCAACCACGCCAGGTCACGCCTTCGCGCCTTGAACCGCGCGAATGCCCGGGTCGGCGGGTACAGCACCACCGCCAGCGCACAGGCCACCAGCAGCAGGCCGCTGACCGAATCCAGGGCATACAACTCGCCATGGGTCGGCCCCCAGGCCGCCAGCGCGCCCAGGTACAGCGCCTTCAGCACATACAGGTGCAGCAGGTAGAAGAACATCGGCGCGGCGCCGATATCGGCCAGCGGGCGCAGCGCACGCGCCAGTGGCGGCCATTCGTACAGGCGCAGCAGCAACAGCCCTACGCCCAGGGTCAACAGCAGGAACTGCAGCGACGGCGGGTACTTGGTGATGTTGAGCACGCTCATCCAGGTGCGCAACGCGCTGGTCTGGTACTGCCACGGTGCATCTCCATACTGGTTGGCGAACCGCAGCAGCGCGAACATGGCCAGCGCACCGACGCCTGCCCACAGCAGCCAGTGATGACGCTGCGCCGGCGCGCGCTCGCGGGCGAACCAGGGCCCCATCAGATAACCCAGGGCGATCACCCCGATCCACGGCAGCACCGGATAGGAGGTGCGCAGGCGCAGTGCGCCGGCCTCGATCCAGTCGCGCTGGTGCAGCACTTTCCACAGCACCGCCAGCAGGCCATCGCCTTGCACCCGTAAGCCGTCGAACAGGTTGTGCCCGGCCACCACCGTGATTGCCAGCACCAGCAGGGCCGGGCGTGGCAGCCAAAGCAGCCCGGCCAGCGCGATCATGCTCAGCCCGATGGCCCAGATCACCTGCAGGTACAGGGTTTCCGGCGGCAGCTGGAAGGTCCAGGCGAAATTCACCAGGGTCAGTTCCAGCACGACCAGGAACAGCCCGCGCTTGAGCAGGAACGCGGCCGTGGCCCGGCGCGGATCCGCCTGGCGCTGGCCGTACAGCCAGGCCGACAGGCCGGTCAACAGGACGAACACGGGTGCGCACAGGTGGGCCAGCAGACGGCAGGCGAACAGCGCGGGAGAGACCGTCGCCGCGTCCATCGGGTCGCTCACCTGGTGCTGCAGGAAGAAGGTCTCGCGCACGTGGTCGAGCAACATCAACAGCATCACGGTGCCGCGCAGCTGGTCGATGGAGGCCAGGCGGGTAGTGGGGGAAGGGGCCACGTACGAGGTTCGGTCGGCGCGACAGGATATAACATAACAATTGCGTCTTTCCAGCGCGTGCTGGGCGGTTCCGACGAGCGCGCGCGTCGGCTCAGGGCAGGCAAACCGAGGGGCTCCAGCCCAGCGCCTCGTCGTAGTGGACCTGGATCGCTCGCAGGCTCCCGTCGGGGTTGGCCTTCAAGCAGAATCGGGCGCTGTGGTGTTGCGTGGCGCCGGTCCTGGTGGCCGACAGCGAAACGTCGTACAGGCGTCCGGGCTGCAGCGGCATCGCCGTCTGCCTTGAAATGGCGTTGGCTGGCACTTCTCCGTAGACCACGCAGGCTCCGGGTGGAAGTGGGATCGATGCGGGATGGGCAAAGTAGAACGACCATTGCCGCCGCAGCGGTGGAGTAATTGCGTCATGCACCTCCACACCAAACACCTCCGGAGTTTTACCGATACGCTTGCGCTCTTTCCTGGGTAGTCCGAAACAAGGTTTACCGGCGTGGTCGGTGATCTCGACTGCGCCAATGCGGCTCCAGGCGGATGCGTAATCGCAAAGCGGCATCAGGCAGATCAGGGCCACGACAGCCACGACCGGTGATTTGATCGGGCGGATCCGCAGTGGGTTGTTCATCGGGCGGCTCAGCGTCATCGGTTCAGATCATGAACACGATGCACGGGGCGTTGAGGCACTTCAAACGATGATGGCTGGGATGCTGCAGTACTGGTTGGCCGGGCCCCTGCAGGACAAAGAGACCGCGAGGCCCGGCAGCCGTCCGGGATGTGCCCCCTGCGCTTGATGCGTTGGCCGAGTTTGGCCAGAAGCGACTATCTCACTGCCGACCTGGCCGCAACCCTCCCGAACCGCACTGGACTTGCTGCCTCCTGAACGCTAGCGTGCAAGGGATTTTTTGCCAGCAGGGGCTTCCATGAACCACGACGCTGCGCCCAAGCAGCTCACCTTCCGCGCAGTGGCCCTGGCCATCGTGCTGGCGGTGGTGCTGTCGGCCGCAAACGCCTACCTCGGTCTGTTCGCAGGCCTGACCATCGCCACCGCCATTCCCGCCGCGGTGATTTCCATGGGCGTGCTGCGCCTGCTGGGCGGTGGCTCCATCCTTGAAAACAACATCGTGCAGACCGGCGCTTCGGCCGGTTCGTCGATCGCCGCCGGTGTGATCTTCACCATCCCGGCGCTGGTGATCATGGGCTACTGGCCGGACTTCAAGTACTGGTGGGTGCTCGGCATCGCCGGCCTCGGCGGCCTGCTGGGCGTGTTGTTCTCGGTGCCGCTGCGTCGTTCGATGATCGTCGAAGACCCGCTTCCGTTCCCGGAAGGCAAGGCTGCGGCCGAAGTGCTCAAGGCCGGTGAGAATCCGGGCCCGGGCCTGAAGATCCTCGGCCTGTCGGCGGTGATCGGTGCCTTCGTCAAGCTGGCCGCGGAAAGCGGCATGCGCCTGATCCCGGATGCCTGGGCCACCTCGGCCTACGTCGGCAGCTCCAAGGTCACCGCCTTCATCGGTACCAACCTGTCGCCGGCACTGCTGGGCGTGGGCTACATCGTCGGCCTCAACGTCGGCATCGTGGTGGTGTCCGGTTCGATCCTGACCTGGCACATCGCCATTCCGATCTACCAGGCGTTCTTCATGAACACCGATCCGGCACTGGCCGCGTCGGTTGCCGCGGCTTCGTCCACCGAGGCGGCGTTCGCCATCTGGGGCGCGAAGATGCGCTACCTGGGTGTCGGCGCGATGCTGATCGGTGGCATCTGGACGCTGATCTCGCTGCGCAAGTCGCTGCTCAACGGCGTCAAGAGCGGCTTTGCCGCCGCCCGCAAGAGCGGTGGCCCGGTGCTGGCGCACACCGAGCGCGACCTGCCGATGAAGTGGATGCTGGTGGCCCTGGTGGTCTTCGTGCTGCCGCTGCTGGCCCTGTACCAGGCCATCGTCGGCCAGTGGCACGTGTCGATCCCGATGACCCTCATCATGATCGTCGCCGGCTTCCTGTTCGTGTCGGTCTCGGCCTACCTGGCCGGCCTGATCGGTTCGTCCAACAACCCGGTCTCGGGCATCACCATCTCCACCATCCTGTTCGCCTCGGCCGTGCTGGTCGTGCTGCTGGGCGCCGACGGCCTGAAGCCGGTCGGTGCCGGCGGCGCGCCGCTGGGCGCCGTGGCCGCCATCATGATCGGTGCGGTGGTGTGCTGCGCCGCTGCGGTCGGTGGTGACAACCTGCAGGACCTCAAGGCCGGCTACATCGTCGGCGCCACCCCGTGGAAGCAGCAGCTGATGCTGGGCATCGGTGCCTTCTCGTGTGCGCTGATCATGGCGCCGGTGCTGAACCTGCTGGCCACCGCCTACGGCATCGGCGTGAAGTCCGAGCTGCACCCGAACGCGCTGGCCGCACCGCAGGCCAACCTGATGGCCTCGGTGGCCAAGGGCCTGTTCGGTGGTGAACTGCCGTGGACCTTCATCGGCATCGGTGCCGTGGTCGGTGCCGCCATCATCGCCTTCGACAGCTGGCTGAAGGCGCGCAACGCCCGCTTCCGCGTGCCGGTGCTGGCCGCCGCCATCGGCATCTACCTGCCGCTGGAACTGATGGTGCCGATCTTCCTCGGCGGCCTGATCGCCCACCTGGTCGAGCGCTTCCACAAGGTGCGCGCCGATGACGAAGAAGGCCGCGACCGCGTGCACAAGCCGGGCGTGCTGTTCGCCGCCGGCCTGATCACCGGCGAAGCGCTGATGGGCATCGCCATCGCGATTCCGATCGTGGTCAGCAGCCGCGCCGACGTGCTGGCCGTGCCGTTCCACCTGCCGGGCGCGCAGTGGATCGGCCTGGCCGTGCTGTTCCTGGTCGGCTGGCTGATCTACCGCACCGGCAAGTACGCCAAGGCGTAAGGGGGCTCTGCCCCTGGGTTCAACGGGTAGTGCCGGCCGCTGGCCGGCAATCCCGGAATCCCGTGATACCCCTGGTTGCCGGCCAGCGGCCGGCACTACCGCAGACCGCGCTACGGCGCGGTTTGCTGTTTCTGGCGATTGCCTGCCTGCAGCCATGACCGATGGCCTTGGCAGCCCCGGCCGCACGGGCCTACCATCGGTTTTTTGCCGTCCTGCGGAGACCCCGATGAAACTGCGTCATGCCCTGCTGCCACTGAGCCTGCTGGCCGCCCTGCCCAGCGTCGCCGCTGCCCGTGGCCTGGAAGTCCGCGACATGGTGGCCATGGACCGCGTCTCCGCGCCGGTGCTGACCGCTGACGGTGGCACCGTGGTGTTCGCCAAGCGCAGCGTCGATGCCAACCTGAAGGCCTCCACCGCGCTGTTCGCGCGCAACCTGCGCACCCGCGATGCAGCGCCGCCGAAGCAGATCACCCCGGCCGGCTGGAACGTCAATTCCGCTTCGCTGTCGGCCGATGGCCAGACCGTGTATTTCCTCAGTGCCAGGAACGGCAGCCAGCAGCTGTACGCGCAGCCGATCAGCGGCGGTGCTCCGCGCCAGCTGACCGATTTCCCGGTCGACGTGGACAGCTACCACGTGTCGCCGCAGGACGACCGCGTGCTGTTCAGCGCCGGCGTGTTCCAGGCCTGTGCCTCGGACCTGGCCTGCACCGAGAAGAAGCTGAAGGAAAAGAAGGACGCCAAGGCCAGCGGCCAGGTGTGGGATTCGCTGTTCGTGCGCCACTGGGACACCTGGAACGACGGTCGCCGCAACACCCTGTTCGTCGCTCCGCTGCCGACGGCCAAGGCCGGTGCGGTCAAGGGCGCGTCGGCGCTGAGCGCGACCATCGATGGTGATGCGCCGTCCAAGCCGTTCGGCGGCAATGATGACTTCGCGTGGTCGCCGGACGGCGCCAGCGTGGTGGCCAGCATCCGCGTGGCCGGCAAGCAGGAGCCGTGGTCGACCAACTTCGACCTGTACCGCTTCGACGCCGCCGGCAAGCAGGCACCGGTCAACCTGACCGCCTCCAACCCGGCCTGGGATGCCGGCCCTGTGTTCAGTGCGGACGGCAAGACTCTGTTCTACCGTGCGATGAAGCGCCCGGGCTTCGAGGCCGACCGCTTCGGTCTGATGGCGATGGACCTGGCCAGCGGCAAGACCCGCGAAATCGCGCCGCAGTGGGATCGCTCGGCGGGCGGCATCACCCTGTCCGCCGATGGTGCCAGCATCTACACCACGGCCGATGACCTTGGCGAACACCCGCTGTTCCAGATCGACGTGGCCAGCGGCAAGGCCACCAAGCTGATCGGCGACGGCAGCGTGACCGCGGTGGATGTGGCCGGCAACAGCGTGGCGATCACCCGCAACAGCCTGAAGAGCAACGACCAGGTGCTGGTCGGCCTGCTGCCGGCTGCGGGCGAGGCCATCGGCGAACTGCGCGCGCTGACCCCGGCCGCTGGTGAGGTGCTGAAGGAGGTCAGCTTCGGCGACTACGAACAGTTCGAGTTCAAGGGCTGGAACAACGACACCGTGCATGGCTATGTGGTCAAGCCGCACAACTACCAGGAAGGCAAGTCCTACCCGGTCGCGTTCCTGATCCACGGTGGCCCGCAGGGCAGCTTCGGCAATGGCTGGAGCTACCGTTGGAATCCGCAGACCTACGCGGGCCAGGGCTACGCCGTGGTGATGATCGACTTCCACGGTTCCACAGGCTACGGACAGGCCTTCACCGATGCGATCAGCCAGCACTGGGGCGACCGCCCGCTGGAAGACCTGCAGAAGGGCTGGGACGCGGCGCTGAAGAAGTACTCCTTCCTCAACGGTGACAAGGCCTGTGCGCTGGGCGCCAGCTACGGCGGCTTCATGGTCAACTGGATCGCCGGCAACTGGAACAGCCCGTTCAAGTGCCTGGTCAACCACGACGGCGTGTTCGACCAGCGCATGATGGGCTACGCCACCGAAGAGCTGTGGTTCACCGAGTGGGAGCAGGGCGGCACGCCGTACCAGAAGGCCGCGAACTACGAGAAGTTCAACCCGGTCAACCACGTGGCGGACTGGAAGAAGCCGATCCTGGTCATCCACGGCCAGCAGGACTTCCGCATTCCGGTCGAGCAGGGCCTGGCCGCGTTCACCGCTGCCCAGCGTCAGGGCATCGAATCGAAGTTCCTGTACTTCCCGGATGAAAACCACTGGGTGCTGAAGCCGAACAACAGCATCCTGTGGCATGACACCGTCAATGCCTGGCTGAAGCAGCACATCGGCAACTGATGACTGCAGCGCCGCCCTTCGGGGCGGCGCTTTTGTTCGCCATCTGCTTTACCGGTGGGGGCCGACCGTTGGTCGGCACACCCTCATGATCCGCCGCCAACAGCAGCCGGCCAGCGGCCGGCTCTACCCAGAGCACCTGCATGATCCAGAACGACATCGTCGTCTTCGGTTTGATCGCCGCCACCCTTGGCGCCGTGTTCTGGACCGCCTCGCGCGAGCAGGGCCTGTGGAAGCGCTTCTACACGTTCGTGCCGGCGCTGCTGCTGTGCTACCTGATTCCCGGCATCTACAACACCGTCGGCCTGATCGATGGGCAGAACACCAAGCTCTACAACCCGATCGCACGCGACATCCTGCTGCCGGCAGCGCTGATCCTGCTGACCCTGGCGGTGGACATCAAGGGCATCCTGCGGCTGGGCCCGAAGCTGGTGCTGATGTACCTGGGCGCCTCGGCCAGCATCATGCTCGGTGCGGTGGTGGCGTTCCTGGCGATGCGCGCGCTGCATCCGGAAACCGTGGCCGGTGACACCTGGGCCGGCATGGCCGCATTGGCAGGCAGCTGGATCGGTGGCGGTGCCAACATGCTGGCAATGCGCGAAGTATTCGACGTCAATGCGACCACGTTCGGCCAGTTCGCGGTGGTCGATGTCGGTGTCGGCTACGTGTGGATGGCGGCACTGATCTTCCTGGCGGGGCGGGCAGCGAAGATCGACGCGCGCAGTGGCGCCGATACTTCGGCCATCGATGAACTGAAGGAGCGCATCGCGCGCTTCCAGGCCGAACACGAGCGCATTCCCAGCCTCACCGACCTGATGCTGATCGTGGCGGTGGCCTTCGGCGGCGTGGGCCTCTCGCACGCCATCGGCGCGCCGCTCGCAGCATGGTTCAAGGCCAACGTCAGCTGGGCCTCGCAGTTCAGCCTGGACGCGCCGTTCGTGTGGGTGGTGGTGCTGTCGACCACGCTGGGCCTGAGCCTGAGCTTCACCCGTGCGCGCACGCTGGAAGGCGCGGGCGCATCGCGCCTGGGCTCGCTGCTGCTGTACTTCCTGATCGCCTGCATCGGCATGCAGATGGATCTGGTGGCGCTGCTGGACCGCCCGTGGCTGTTCCTGCTCGGCCTGATCTGGATTGCCGTGCACATCGTGCTGCTGTGGTGCCTGGGCAAGCTGCTGAAGGTGCCGTTCTTCTATTTCGCCATCGGTTCGCAGTCGAACATCGGTGGACCGGCCTCGGCGCCGGTGGTGGCCGCGGCGTTCCATCCGGCACTGGCGCCGGTGGGCGTGCTGCTGGGCACGATGGGCTACGCCACCGGCACGTACCTGGCTTACATCGTCGGCATCACCCTGCGCGCGCTGGCAGGGCAGGGCTGATACGGTAGTGCCGGCCGCTGGCCGGCAACCCGGTGATGCTTCACGGGTTCGTGAGGTTGCCGGCCAGCGGCCGGCACTACCGATGCGTTACGCCACCGGCAAGCCGCGCTCGATCAACCACGCCTTCGCGTCTTCGGCGTCCTGCTCGAACCGCGCCGAGTGAAAAGAGGGGCGCCGCAAGGTCCGGCGCGTCGCCACGCGCCCGTGGCCAACCGCGCCCGCGGCCTTACGCCACCGGCAACCCGCGTTCGACCAGCCACGCCTTCGCGTCTTCGGCGTCCTGCTCGAACCACGCCTGTGTCGACCCCAGCCGATACGTGTACCCCCAGGCATCCATGTCGGCCATCAACCGCGCACTGCCAACACCAGGCAGCTGTCCGGCCAGCACGATCTGCAGGTAGCAGGTGGCATCTTCCTCGGCCACCGAATCGGTGGCGTCGGTGTGCACCTGCGCGCGCCGCTCCGGCGGCAATACGATCAGGTGGCAGGCTTCATGCAGCATCGAATGCACCGGGGTGTCATCGCGCACATAGACATTGCTGGCGATGATGCCCGCCTCGGGCTCGCCCCAGTAGCTGCCGGGAATCGGTTCGCCTGCGGCCACGTGGTGCAGGCGAAGGCCATGCGCGGCGAGCAGGCACTGCGCGTCGGCGAAGGCGATGTCGCCCACGCAGGTGATGTCCACGGCGGTTGTCGTATCGGTCATGCAGGTCACGCGGCCCCGCCCATGCAGGCACGGGCGGGGCGGGGCATCAGGGTTTGTCCGGGCCTTCAGGCAGCGCCACGGAGATGTCCAGCACATCGTGCTGGCCATCCTTCACCAGGTCGACCTTGACCGCATCGACGTCGATGTTCACGTACTTCTTGATCACTTCCAGCAGCTCGCGCTGCAGCAGCGGCAGGTAGTCCGGGCCACCGCGGTGGCTGCGTTCCTGCGCGATGATGATCTGCAGGCGGTTCTTTGCGGTTTCGGCGGTGGTCTTCTTCGCTTTGAGGAAATCGAACAGGCCCATGCTTACCCTCCGAACAGCTTGCTGAAGAAGCCCTTCTTCTCGACGCTGGTGAAGCGCATCGGGCGATCTTCGCCAAGGATGCGCGCGACGGCGTCGTCATACGCCTGGCCGGCAGCGGATTCGACATCCAGGATCACCGGTTCGCCCTTGTTGGAGGCATTGAGCACGTCGCCCGATTCGGGGATCACGCCGATGGCCTTCAGCCCCAGCACTTCCTCGACGTCGGCGATGCTGAGCATCTCGCCGGTTTCCACGCGCAGCGGGGTGTAGCGGGTCAGCAGCAGGAAGGCAGGCACGTTCTGGCCGGATTCGGCCTTGTGGGTCTTCGAGTCCAGCAGGCCGATGATGCGGTCGGAGTCGCGCACCGAGGACACTTCCGGGTTCACCACCACCACGGCGCGGTCGGCGAAGTACATCGCCAGGAACGCTCCCTTTTCGATGCCGGCCGGCGAGTCGCAGATGATGTAATCGAAGCCATCGGCGGCCAGGTCCTTCAGGACCTTGCCCACGCCTTCCTGGGTCAGTGCGTCCTTGTCGCGGGTCTGCGAGGCGGCCAACACATACAGGTTGTCGAAGCGCTTGTCCTTGATCAGGGCCTGCTTGAGGGTGGCTTCGCCATGCACGACGTTGACGAAGTCGTACACCACGCGGCGTTCGCACCCCATGATCAGGTCGAGGTTGCGCAGGCCGACGTCGAAGTCGATCACCGCCACCTTCTTGCCGCGCCGCGCCAGGCCACAGGCCAGGCTCGCGCTGGAAGTGGTCTTGCCCACGCCGCCCTTGCCGGAGGTGACTACGATGATTTCAGCCAAAGGACTTCTCCTGGTTCTGCATTAGTTTGGGGCTGCGTCAGTCCAGCGCAGCGATCTTGATCTGGTCCTGTTCCAGCCACACCTGCACGGCCTTGCCGCGCAGGTTGTCCGGAACATCGTCCAGTACCTTGTAGTGGCCTGCAATGGCCACCAGTTCCGCATGGAAATCACGGCAGAAGATGCGTGCCGCGGTGTTGCCCTGGGCCCCTGCCAGCGCGCGGCCGCGCAGGGTGCCGTAGATATGGATGCTGCCATCGGCGATGACCTCGGCGCCGGCGCCGACGGTGGCCATCACGGTCAGGTCGCAGTTCTCCGCGTACAGCTGCTGGCCCGAACGCACGTTGCCCAGCTGCATGCGGCCTGGCTGCGGCGCGGCTGCATCGGCGATCTTGGCCACCGGTGCGGCCGGGGCTGGCTTCGGTTCGGCGCGCGCGGCGCGGCGCGGTTCCGGTGCGGGCGGCGGCGGAGCCGCTTCGGCCTCGGCACGTTCGTACTGGGCGCGGAACTTGGCCAGCAGCGGCAGGCCAAGCTGCTGCGAGAGCAGGTCGACCGCGCTGGTGCCATAAGCCAGCGCCACCGGCAGCACGCCGGCGCTGCGCAGGCCATCGACCAGCGCCTGCGCGGTGGCCACGTCCGGAACCTGGCTCAGGCCGCCGAAATCGAGGATCACCGCCGCGCGGCCGAACAGCTTCGGCGCACGGGTCACGCGCTCGCGCATTTCCTGCACGAGGCGTTCGACATCAAGGGTACGGATGCGAAGGTTGGCGATGCCCACCTGGCCGATCTTCAGTTCACCGGCCTGTTCGTAATCGAAATTCACCGCCACGCTCAGGTCCCCGTCGGCCGCTGTGCCTGCGCCGGCAGCTGCCGGGCGCGTGTCCATGCCACATCCGGCAGCTTGCCGCCGTAGGTCTCCTGGACCCACGGGTAGCTGCACAGTTCCTTGGCCAGCATGCTGGCACGCACATCGACCTGGGCCATGGTGTTCTGGCCCAGCTCGCGGAAGCCGAAGCTGCCGTGGAAGAGCAGGGCGGCATCGGCGCCGTGGTCGAGGAAGACTTCGCAGGTCATCTGCGGGTAGCGCAGCTCGGCAAAGCTCTGCGCGTCGGCATAGAACGCACGGCCGACGCCACCGCCGCGGCGGCGGCTGGCGACCACAATGCGGTCGATGTAGAAGAAGGGGGTGTCCAGCTGCTGCTTGAACCAGGCGAAGTTGCTGCTGTCGTGCTGGCTGTCGCTGCCGAAGCCGATCAGGAAGCCGGCCAGGTTGCCGTCGCGCTCGGCGACGCGGAAATACTCAGCGGTTTCATAGAACAGGCGCAGGCGGGCCGCATCCAGGGGAAGGATGGCCAGGCCAGCGTTGTTGTTCAAAGCCAGGACGGAATCGAGCTCGTGCTCGCGCACGTCGCGGATGACAATCGACATTGTGACTCCGTGGGGTAACGCGGTTGGTCCATCAAGGGACCCTGCGCACGATTATTGCATGCCCGGGGTGGGCTGCGGCATGAACAGGCGACCGGGCAGGCATGACTTCCGTGGGGTGCGGTGTGCAGGCCGGGCCCGTAGAGTGCTGGCATGTTGGGAGTCCTCAGCCATACCCGCGTCCTTCGCCTGGCCGGCCTGTTCACCTGGGTCATGGTCGGTCTGCCCCTGGCGTACTCGCAGTTCGAGAACCTGCACAGCCGCGGTGACATGGGCGGCTGGGCGGTCCTGCTGTTCGTCGCCTACCTGTCCTTCGGCACCTCCTATTACTGGCTGACCCGCATCCTGCGCAGCGACAGCCCCACCAGCTGGCTGGACCGCGGCCTGCTGCTGCTGCTGACGATTTCGGCGCTGGGCGTCAGCTTCCTCAGCGGCTCGGGCCTGGGCAGCATCCTGATGATGGTGGCCGCCGGGGTCATCCCGTGGATGCTGTCGGTGCGGCTGGGCGTGCTGTGGCTGCTGGTCAGCCAGTTGGCGGTGGCCCCGGTCTACTACTTGCTGCTGCGCTTCCCGTTGTTCGAAGCGGTGATGCAGTCGCTGCTGTACGGCGGCTTTTCCATGTTCATCTTCGTGACCAGCCTGGTTGCCCGGCAGCAGACCGAGGCGCGCGACGAACAGCGCCGGCTCAATTCAGAGCTGCGTGCCACCCGCGCCTTGCTTGCCGAGAGTGCCCGCGTCAATGAGCGCACCCGCATCTCGCGCGAGCTGCATGACCTGCTGGGCCACCAGCTGACCGCGCTGACCCTGAACCTGGAAGTGGCCGGGCACCTGGCCGAAGGGCAGGCGCTGGAGCACGTGAAGCGCTCCCACACCTTGGCCAAACTGCTGCTGGGCAACGTGCGCGAGGTGGTCAGCCAGCTGCGCGAGACCGGTGCGATCGACCTGGCCGCGGCGCTGCGCCCGCTGACCGAGAACGTGCCCTCGCTGGACATCCAGCTGGAGATCGAGGATCCGCTGAACGTGGAAGATCCCCAGCGGGCCCACGTCCTGCTGCGCTGCACGCAGGAGATCATCACCAACGCGGTGCGCCACGCCGGTGCGCGCCACCTGTGGATCAAGGTGTACCGTGAAGCCCCGGACCGGGTGGTGGTGGAGGCCCGCGACGACGGTGTCGGCGCGGACATGGTCAATGTGGGCAATGGCTTGCGCGGCATGCGCGAGCGCCTGCAACAATGTGGTGGCCAGCTGCAGATCGAGACCCGTCCCGGTGAAGGCTTCCGCCTGCGGGCAACGGTGCCGGCAACGGTGCTGGTGGCCGCCCTTACCAAGGTTCCTGAAGGAGTACGTTGATGATTCGCGTCTGCCTGGTCGATGACCAAACCCTGGTGCGGCAGGGAATCCGCTCCCTGCTGGCGCTCGACGATGGCATCGAGGTGGTGGCCGAGGCCGGCGATGGCCGGCAGGCGGTCGAGCTGATCCCGCAGGTGCGTCCCGACGTGGTCCTGATGGACATGCGCATGCCGGTGATGTCCGGACTGGAAGCGCTGCAGGTGCTGTCGCGGCAGGAACAGCTGCCGCCGACCATCATCCTCACCACCTTCGATGACGATCAGCTGGTGCTGGCTGGCCTCAAGGCCGGTGCCAAGGGTTACCTGCTCAAGGATGTGACCCTGGCACAGCTGGTCGGTGCCATCCGTACCGTGGCCGAAGGGGGTTCGCTGGTACAGCCGGCGGTGACCCAGCGCCTGTTGTCGGGCCTGGAGCACATGCGCAACGAGTTCGTCAGCCTGGACCGCCCGGACCCGCTGACCGACCGCGAGACCGAGATCCTGCGGCTGATGGCCAGCGGCTTCTCCAACAAGGAGATCGCCAACTCGCTGGGCGTGGCCGAGGGCACCATCAAGAACCACGTGTCCAACATCCTCTCCAAGCTGGGTGTGCGCGACCGTACGCGCGCGGTACTGAAGGCGTTCGAACTCCAGCTGGTCTGAGGAAAATCGTTTCGGTACAAAGACTTGGGTGGTGGCAGGGGGTTCCGGCCAAGGTGCCCCCCTACTTGCCGGGCAGCGGTATGCGTTACCCTTCGAATTCTTTGTCCATACAAATACGCAGCCGGCAGGGAAACCGGTGCGCCAATCCCGATAAACAATGCCCGCGAAGCCTGCTAGGATTGGCGCTTCGCTTCAATCAACCCGGCCGTGGGATCGGCCCCGGAGACTCTCTGAATGACCCGTATTATCGAGTTCCTGATCGCCTTGGGGATCGTGGCTGGCCTGTTCGTCATCATTGGCGTATGTCTGCCGGGCGAGCGTCACATCACCGAAAGCATCGAGACCAACCGCAAGATGACGATTGTGTACGACACGGTCAGCAGCCTGCGCCGCTTCAAGGACTGGAACCCGCTGGTACTGCGCGATCCCGCCGTTGAACTGAAGCTGTCCGGCCCGGCCTCCGGCAAGGGTGCCACCCTGGACTTCACCTCCAAGGACCTGGGCACCGGCTCCTGGAAGATCACCGACGCCGAAGAGAACAAGCGCGTTGCGATCGCCATCGAAGACGCCACCAAGGGTCACGACAAGGTCACCACCTTCACCCTGGAGCCGACCGGCAAGGGTGGCCGCAACGTGAAGATCACCCAGGACTACTCGGTGAAGTACGGCTTCGACCTGTTCGGCCGTTATGCAGGCCTGTATGTCAGCCGCCAGATCGGCGACGACATCAAGATGGGCCTGTCGCGCATGGCCAACATGCTGGCCACCGTCCCGAACGTCGACTACCGCACGCCGGAAGCCCCGCTGACCGATCTGGCCATCGTCGATGTGCCGGCTGAGGATCTGCTGGTCGTCAACGCCGGTAACGTGGACCGCGGTCAGGACACGATCACCAAGTCCATCAAGGACAACCAGGAGTGGATCAAGCGCGTGATGGAGGCCAATGGCCTTGAAGCCGCCGGTCCGTTCCGCATCATCACCACCGACTTCGGCCAGGAGAAGTACGCCTTCGACATCGCCCAGCCGGTGAAGAAGAAGGGTGCTGAAGGTGCCACCGCTGAGGCCCTGACCGTCAAGATCGACGGTGGCGCTCCGGTGAAGTACGTGCACGTGGCTCCGCACCGCTCGGCACATGCGGCCTACACCGGCCACATGGCGGGTCTGGACGTTGCCCGCAACGGCCTGCGCGCCTGGGCTGTGACCTCCGGCAACGAAGTGATCGACCGTCCGTACGAAACCTGGAAGGATGGCATCGACAAGTCGTTCACCCCGGAAGGTACCTACGACATTTACTGGGCCGTCAAGTAAGCCTCGGCTGACCCATGTAGTGTTGGACACGAAAACGCGCCGCTCATTGCGGCGCGTTTTTTTTCATCTGGCGCCCGGAAAGGGCGCTGTGCAAGGAGCCCCCATGTTCAACCTGGAACGTCGCGCACGTAAGCCTTCCCTGCTGGCCTGCCTTGGTGCGCTGCTGGCGGCGGCCTCGATCGGCCTGTCCGCCTACGCATCGCACGGTGTGGCTGACCCGCTGGCGCAGCAGCACCTGAACATGGCGGCACTGTATGCGTTCGCGCATGGCGCGGTGCTGGTGGCGCTTGGCCCGCGTGCGCAGGGGGCGACCGCGCACCTGGCGCTGTACGTGCTGCTGCTGGGCGTGTTGCTGTTTTCCGGCAGCCTGGTGGGCGGTGCCTTGTGGCAGTGGCCGACGCGGATGGCGCCGATCGGGGGCACCAGCATGATGGCCGGATGGGTGTTGCTGGCGATCAATGCGTTGAGGCGGTGACTGAGTCGAGGTTGTTTCTTCGATCCATGCTGATGCGATCTGCGCCGTCCATGGGCGTTACTTTTCTTTTCGCGCGAAAAGAAAAGTAACCAAAAGAATCGCGCCGCCGGCCGCGAGCCGGTGCTGCGCACCGGTCCCCTGCGCTCCTCGGCCCGTCGAGGGGCGGTGCGGGAACTCGCTGCGCTCAGACGCCCGCACCTCTTCGCCCTCGCCGGACCTGCGGTGCTCGGCTCGCTTGAAGGCGGACCCAACAGCCGCGCGCTGATCCGTTGTAGAGGCTTCGAGCGAAGCGACCCGCTTTTGTCTTTGCTCTCTTGTTCCATCCCGCGGCCATGCGCTGACCGCTCCAGGCTTTCGCCACGAGGGGCTCAGCCGTTGGCCGGTCTCCAGCACCAGTGCCACGGTTCGTAGACGATGCCGTGCGGGTTGTCGTGCGGGTAACTCAGATGGAAGCCGTGCCCGCCGGCATGCGCCTGCAGCCACGCGAACGCGTTGGTGGCTTCGAACGATTCTTCAGCCGGCGCGTCGCCCGGTGTGCCGATGTCCAGCGCGTGGCCGCTGTGGTGTTCGCTGAAACCCGGTGCGGCATTCACCTTCAGGATCTCGGCCACGCTCAAGCCGCGCGCCAGCTTCCGTTCGAAGATGCCCAACTGGTAGGCATGGCTGCGGAAGCCGGAGATGGCATCCAGCGCAATTCCATCCCGTGCCGCGTGCAGTCGCATCCGCCGCCAGCCCTGCGCGGCGCCACGGCGCAGCCACAACGGGCGTGCAAAGCGGTCGCGACCGGCGAAGTGCAGCAGGCACGGCTCGGATTCCAGCGGCAGGCCGCTGTCGTCGGCATAGCGCTGTGCATCCAGGCCAAGCTGCTGCAGGCGCTGCTGCAACCCGGCCAGCGGCAGCCACTGATCTTCCAGTCCGGCGCCGAAGGGCCGTGCAGCCGCGGCATCCAGCAGTGCCAATGCTTCCTCGACCCCGGGTTCGCGCGGCAGGCGCGGCACCATGGCGTGCACACCCTGCGCCAGTATCACCGCCAGATAGCGGCCATCACGCTTGCGCCGCAGCACCCAACGCGCCTGTGACAGCAGGCGTGCGTCCAGGTTGCTGCGCGCGCGCAGCAAGTCGGCGGGCCACAGCTCGATGGCCTCGGTATTGATCAGCAGGGGGGCGCGTCGTTGCATCGCCGCAGCTTACTGCCGTGGCGCCGACGCGGCCACCTTGCGCAGCGCATCGAGCAGCGCCTGCGGCCGGTCCACACTGAGCAGCAGCGTGCTGCCATCATTGACCGGCAGGGCGAGCACACGCGCACGGTCGGTGACCAGGGCGAAGCCCTTGCCGCCTCCCTGCAGGCGAAAGTGGCCCGAGTAGAAGCCCGGCATTGAATAGCCATTGGTTTTGACACGAATGCCGTAGCGGCGGTCACGCTGCAGGTCGACCACCTCGGCCTGGTCCAGCCGCAACTGCGCCACCGGCACCCGCCGCCGGTACATCGTTGAACGCACGTCCAGCACATCGCCGGCCAGTTCCACCCGGCGGCGGAAGAAGGCCGTGCCCAGTCCAATGCCCAGCAGGGCAATCACCAGCAGGCTCCATGCAGCACTGCCGCCCATCCGGAACCACGGCGGCGACAGCGTTACTTCGATCCAGGGTGCGCTCGCCGGTGCCTTGTACAGCTGCGCATACAGGCAGGCCACGAAGGCAGCCAGCAGCGGCAGCACGATCCAGAGCACGCGCAGCGGCGAGCTCTCGGCCACGTCAAAGGGTTTCGGGTCGCTGCCGCCCATGGTTCAGGCCTCCTTCTTGAACACCAGCATCGCCGGGCGCATCGGCGCCGGGATGATGATGTTGACCAGTTCCCAGCCCAGTTGGCCCTGGCGGCTGAGTTCGGCCTGGATGTCCTCGGGCTTGAGTACACCCATCATGGACGTCTTGACCTCGATGGTCTGGTAGCTCCAGCGCTTGCTCACTCCTTGTCCTCCGGCGATGGCTTGGGTCTCGGCAGGCGTCCTGCCTTGCGCAAGGCGTCGCGCAGTACGTATTCGATCTGCGCGTTGAGGCTGCGCAGCTCGTCGTCAGCCCAGCGCTGTGCCGCTGCCAGGACCTCGGCATTGATGCGCAGCGGATAGGCTTTCTTCTCACTCATGAAAACTCCTGGCGGGGCGGTGGGGGCGCCCCGTTGCGAGGATGGCTCAGTAAAGCGAACCGGCGTTGACGATCGGTTGGGTGCCGCGGTCCGAGCACAGCACGGTCAGCAGGTTGCTGACCATGTGCGCCTTGCGTTCCTCGTCCAGTTCAACCACGCCATTCTTCTGCAGTTCGGCCAAGGCCATTTCGACCATGCCGACTGCACCGGCCACGATGCGCGTGCGCGCGGCGATCACCGCGTTGGCCTGCTGACGCTGCAGCATGGCCTGGGCAATTTCAGCGGCGTAGGCCAGGTGGCTGATGCGTGCGTCGATCACCTGCACGCCGGCGTCGGCCAGACGCTCGGCCAGCTCGTTCTTCAGGTGCTGGGAAATCTCGCTGGCGTGGCTGCGCAGGGCCAGCTGGCCATCCTCGTGCTGGTCGTAGGGATAGCTGGTGGCCATCGCGCGCAACGCCGATTCCGACTGGATGTGCACGAAGCTCTCGTAGTCGTCCACGTTGTAGACCGCCTCGGAGGCATCGACCACCTGCCAGACGATCACCGCAGCGATCTCGATCGGGCTGCCGTCCAGCTCGTTGACCTTCAGCTTGCCGCTCTCGAAGTTGCGCACGCGCTGGCTGACCCGGCGCTTGGCATAGAAGGGGTTGTTCCAGCGCAGGCCGTTGTCCTTGACCGTGCCCACGTACTTGCCGAACAGGCTCAGCACGGCGGCCTGGTTGGGCTGGATGGTGTACAGGCCGGCCAGGATGAACACGCCCAGCGCCACCAGCAGGGCGCCCAGCAGCATCAGCAGCAGGTTGGGCGAGCCGGCACTGGCCTTGGCTGCCACTCCCAGTACGAACAGGGCGGCGCCAGCGAGGGCGACGAGCAGGGCGCCGGCCAGCGTGCCGAGGCCGTTGAGGGAAGACAGCGACTTCTCTTTCATGGCGGTACGTCCTTGAGGGTTCGGAATGAAGATATCAAAGTGATATCACTTGTCGGCTACCGTTCGTCGGATGCCGTGGCCGGGGCGGTCGGCCAGCTAGAATGCCCACCCGCCTTCACATCGCTGCTGGAATCGCCATGGCCAAGCTTGGAACTCCGTTGTCCCCCTCCGCCACCCGCGTGCTGCTGCTGGGCTCGGGCGAACTCGGCAAGGAGGTGGCCATCGAGCTGCAGCGGCTGGGCGTGGAGGTGATCGCCGCCGATCGCTATGCCGATGCGCCGGCCATGCAGGTCGCGCACCGCTCGCACGTGATCGACATGCTCGACGCGATGGCCCTGCGTGCGCTGATCGCCCAGGAGCAGCCGCACCTGGTGGTGCCGGAGATCGAGGCCATCCACACCGAAACCCTGGTCCAGCTGGAACAGGAACAGGGCCTGCGGGTGATCCCGACCGCGCGCGCTGCGCGCCTGACCATGGACCGCGAAGGCATCCGCCGCCTCGCCGCCGAGACCCTGGGCCTGCCGACCTCGCCGTACCGCTTCGTCGATACCGAGGCCGAATACCGTGCTGCCGTGGCCGCCATCGGCCTGCCGTGCGTGGTCAAGCCGGTGATGTCGTCCTCGGGCAAGGGCCAGAGCACCCTGCGCAGCGAGGCGGACATCGCCCCGGCGTGGGAGTACGCGCAGACCGGTGGCCGTGCCGGTGCCGGCCGCTGCATCGTCGAAGGCTTCATCGATTTCGATTACGAGATCACCCTGCTGACCGTGCGCCATGCCGGCGGCACCTCGTTCTGCGCGCCGATCGGCCATCTGCAGAAGGATGGTGATTACCGCGAAAGCTGGCAGCCGCAGCCGATGTCGAGCGCCGCGCTGGCGCGTGCCGAAGAGATTTCGCGCGCGATCACCGACGACCTTGGCGGCTGGGGCCTGTTCGGCGTCGAGCTGTTCGTGAAGGGTGATGAGGTGTGGTTCAGCGAAGTGTCGCCGCGCCCGCACGACACCGGCCTGGTGACGCTGGTATCGCAGGAACTGAGCGAATTCGCGCTGCATGCGCGCGCCATCCTTGGCCTGCCGATTCCGGTGATCCGCCAGAGCGGCCCGTCGGCATCGTGCGCATTGCTGGCACACGGCGAGGGCGTGCCGTACTTCAACAACGTCGCCGCCGCGCTGCAGGTGCCGGACACCGCCGTGCGCCTGTTCGGCAAGCCGAGCGTGCACGGTCATCGTCGCGTGGGCGTGACCCTGGCGCGCGCGGAAACCATCGACGAAGCACGCGCCATCGCGCGTGATGCCGCCGAAGCCATCGGCGTCGAACTGCGCCCCTGAAAAAGGAGCGACGACCAACGGTCGTCGCCTACCGAAACCCGGTGGGTACCGACCGTTGGTCGGTACGCTGCTCTACCGCACGTCCACCCACACCAGATGATGGTCGCTGCCGTCGGCGATCTTCGCTTCCGGGCTTTCATTGGCCGGCCAGAAGATACCGCTGCCGACGTATTCGAAACCGGTCGAGGGCAGCACGTAGTCCAGGCGCATGGTGCCGGACTTCGGGCCGAAATCGCCGGTGGCGTGGAACGGTGCGCCCTTGCGCTCGATGCCCTTGGCCGCATAGGCCAGGCTGGTCTGCTCGCCGCCGACGCTGCGCGGGGTGGGGTAGCGCAGCACGCGGGCGTTCTCGATCAGTTCGACGATCGCCTCATGGCGGCCATCGCCATCGACCGGGTCATTGTTGAGGTCGCCGAGGATCACGAAGCGCGCGTCCTGCGCCAGGCCGCCGCACTGGCCCTTGTCGTCGCACAGCCACGGCTTGTCACCCTTGGACAGGTATTCCTGCCACAGGCGCAGTTCGTCGTGGTTGCGCGCCGCGTTGCGCTTCTCCGGACCGTCGAACACCGGCGGGGTCGGGTGCGAGACCAGCGCATGCACCACGCCGGCCGGGGTCTTCACCGGTACGTCCCAATGCGACTTCGACGACAGGCGCAGCTGCGACCACACGTGGTCGTTGTAGAAGCTCTTGCCGGTACGTGGATCGACCGGGCGGATCGCGCCGGGCATCGCGCTCCACTTCAACAGCTGGAAGCTGCGCACCTTGGCTTCGTCGATCGGATAGCGCGACAGCACCAGCATGCCGTACTGGCCCGGGTGCAGGCCGTAGCCCCACGCGTCATTGCCACGGCTGCGGCCTTCGCCACCGACCACGCCGTTGTTGTCCAGGTCCAGCCCGCTGGGCACGCCGGTATTGACCGGCGCCAGGTAACGGTAGGCGAAGTGCAGCGGCTTGCCGCCGCCAGGCTGGGCCACTTCCAGGTAGCGCTTCTGGAACAGGTCGGCGGCGCGATGGGCGTCGTCGAAGTCGAATTCGTTCAGCAGCACCAGGTCCGGGCGCACCTGCTGCAGCACCGCGGCGATCTTGCGCGCGTGCTCGCTGTCGCCTTCCAGCTCCTTGATCAGGCCGCCGGCGTCGTCGGAGTACAGCGAGGTGTTGTAGGTGGCCAGGCGCAGCGCAGCGGACGGCTTTTCGGTCATCGCAGGGGACGTGGCGAAGGCGGGGGCGGTGGCGCCGCAGAGCAGGGCCAGGGCGAGGATCAGGGGATGGCGGCGGGTCATGTTCATGGGCCGTATTGTGCACCCGGCCCGGTGTCAGCGGTTTGTCAGCGCCCGTCCAGATCATTGTCGAAATCGTGCCAGCGGCGGCCATCGTAGGCTTCCAGCGGATGGAAGCGACGCTTGTAGTCCATCTTCTGGTGGCCGCGGATCCAGTAGCCCAGATACACGTGCGGCAGGCCCTCGCGGCGCGCCCATTCGATCTGTTGCAGGATCGCGAAGGTGCCCAGCCCGCGCGCGGCATGGTCCGGGTCGAAGAAGGTGTAGACCGCCGACAGCCCGTGCTCGGTGACGTCGGTCACCGCCACCCCCAGCAGCTGGCTGGGCTGGCCGTCGTCGCCGGGCAGGCGCATTTCCATGAAGCGTGTGTGCGACCAGCTGCCGATCAGGAACTGCTCGAACTCGTGCGGGCCGTGATCGTCCATGCCGCCATTGGCGTGACGGTGGGTGAGGTAGCGGTGGTACAGCGCGAACAGGTCGTCGCGGGCGGTGGCGGCGGTGATCCGCACCTCCAGGTCGGCATTGCGGGCGGCGCAGCGGCGCTGGCTGCGGTCCGGAGCGAAGCGGGCCACCGGGATGCGCACCGCCACGCAGGCCTGGCAGTGGGCGCAATGCGGCCGGTAGACCAGGTCGCCGCTGCGGCGGAAGCCCCAGCTCAGTGCCAGTGGATAGAGCGCGCCGAGGCGGCGGTCGTTCGGGTCCAGCGCCAGGTCGCGTGCCACCCGGTCCGACCAGTACCCGCAGGGGTGCTCGCCGGTCTGGAAAAGTCGCAGTTCGTCGTCTCTGTCGCCATGTATCGCCATGGGCACAGCATAGCCCCAGGTTGTCGCAGTGGCGGCGACTGTCCGGCGGATGAATGGAATCGGCAGTAGCGTCAACCGACGTCGCGCCCGGGCGTTGTTGTCTCCCGAGGGTGAAGTGATCACCCCGACGCTGTTCCCATCCCCAGGAGTGACCTCATGATCCGTACCCCCCTGCTGCTGGCCCTGCTGCTGGGCACCTCCGCTTCCGGTATCGCGCTGGCGGCCGACACCCCGACCACGCCCGCGCCGCGCCCGGCCAGGCTGGACACCAACGGCGACGGCGTCATCGACCGCAGCGAGGCCGCCGCCAACCCGCGCCTGGCCGCGAAGTTCGACGAGCTGGACAAGAACAAGGACGGCAAGCTCTCGCGCGATGAGCTGCCGCGCTGGCAGCATGGGCGACGTGGCCACGGCGGTGAGCGCTGGGCCAAGCTGGACGTCAACAAGGACGGCCGCATCAGCCGCGAGGAAGCCAAGGCCGATCCGCGCCTGGCCGCGCGCTTCGACCAGCTTGATCTGAACAAGGACGGCTACCTGGACAAGGCCGACCGCGAGCTGCGCATGAAGCAGCATCGTGATGCCTGGTTCGCTGCCGCCGACACCAACAAGGATGGCCAGCTGAGCAAGGCCGAGTTCGACGCTGCCAAGGGCCCGATGCACGGTGGCCCGCGCCATGGCGGTCCGCGTGATGGCGCTGCGCCGAAGCCGCAGCGCTGAGGTTCAATGCAGTGATTGATGACAACGCCGGCGTACTGCCGGCGTTGTCCGTTACACGTTTCCGTTGCGCATCAGCGCATATACCACCAGGCCGATCACGAATACGTTCGCCCCGATGATGCCGGTGCGCCCGTACACGGATTCATATTTCCAGTTGGTTCCGCTGCGGCCGCGCCGCGCTGAATCGCGCGCGATCATGGGTGCCATCACGCGCTGCAGCGGCACCAGGCACTGGTAGTTCACCGTACCCAGGCCGATGACGAGAATCGCAAGTTGCAGCCAGATTGGCACCTGCAGCATCTGCGAGATCAGCAGGCTGGTGCAGACGACCATCGCGGTGAACGTATTGAGGTGCACGAAGCGCCGCACTGCTGTTCGTTCCTGCTGGGTGTCTGCGAAGCGCAGCAGGAAGCGGCCACCCAGATAGCTGCCGATGATGCCGCCGACGACGCCACCGGCAACGGTGGCCCAGTCGCTGGCGGGAATCAGGTGCAGCTGGCTGGCGGCGGCCGTCAGTGAACCCATGGCAGCCCCGCCTGCGGCACTGACGCCGCCCAGGCCCAGCTTGCTGCCGCCCACGCCGACACCGGTGCCGAGCAGGATCGCTGCGCTGGCCGTGCCGGGCGCGGCCACCAGTACCATCGAAGCCACCGCCGTGGCGAATGCGGCGCTCGGCGCGCTGCTGCGCGCGAACTCACCGAAGCGCTGCAGCAGGCCGTCGCGCACCAGGGCACGTGCACGTGACAGGCGCTTGCGCACGGCCGCATCGCTGAGCCCGAGCAGATCGGCGACCTGTTGCGAGCGCTGCCCTTCGCGGTAGTACAGCAGCAGGACTTCGCGGCTGTCGGCCGGCAACGCTGAAATGATGTCCTCGGCGGCGATCTCTTCTTCCACCCGCTGCAGGCGGTCGGCCGCGCCCGGTGAAGGGTCGGCGGCCATGCCCATCGCCACCTCGGCGGCCTCGCCGGTCAGCGGCCGGCCACGTTGTGCACGCAGCCAATCGCGGGCCAGGTTGCGGGTGATCTGCCGAAGCCAGGGCAGGAAGCTGGTCGAACTGCGCAGCTGGTGCAGCTGCTGCCAGCCCTTGACGAAGGCTTCCTGGGCGATGTCCTCGCTGGCCTGGCGGTCGCGGGTGATGGCCAGCGCGATGGCGGTGACCGTGTTCTGGCAAGCCAGCACGATGCGGCCATAGGCGTGCTGGCAACCGCTGGCGGCGGCCGGCAGTTCGCGTTCCAGGGTCTGGTCGATCGATGCGGCGAACGTCGTCATGGCGGCGGCTCTCCTGCTGGGATTGTGTCCCATGACGGAGCCGCGCGCCCAATGTGACCGACTTTCTGTGCGGTAGTGCCGGCCGCTGGCCGGCATCCTCATGACAAAAAAGGGGACGGAGGGGATTAAGTCGTTTGTGCCTCAAACGACTTAATCCCCTCCGTCCCCTTTTTGTGGCTGCCGGACGGCGGCCGGCACTACCCGTGCGTCATTTTGAGGGCTGGATGCGGACCCGGACTTCTTCTTCCTCTTCCGGCGCGGCCTGCGGTGCCGGCTGTACCTGCTGCGGCTGGGCCTGCGGCGCAGGGGCCGGTGCGACCGGTGCCGGGGCACCGCGATGGCGCAGGCCGATCACCAACGCCACGCCGGCGATCACCACCAGCAGGGCGATGCGGATGCGCCAGGCCCAGCTGCGGCCGCCGCTGCCCGGTTCCGGCGCGTCGCGGAAGGCGAACTCGGCGGTCGGGTGGTCGCGACGGGTGGTGTCGAGCAGGCGCGCCTCGCGCAGGATTTCACGCGCGCGCGGCTGGTCGTCGGCGCGTACGATCCACACCGCCGGATAGGCGTTGGCGTTGCCCAGGTCGGTATAGCTGAACTGACCGCGGCGGCGGGTCTTGTACGAGCGCCCGTTGGTCACCTTGACGTCGATGCCATGCTCGCGCAGGAGCTCGGCCACGCCTTCGACGGTTTCCACGCGCTGGCTGCTGAAGATCTGGCGCATGGGGTTACTCCTTGGCTGGCACGGCAGCGGCCGCGGCCTGGTCGGGAACGACGCGGATCAGGCCTTCCTGCGCGGTGCTGGCCACCAGCACGCCATTGCGGGTGAAGAACTGGCCGCGGGCCAGGCCGCGCGAATCCTGCGCGCTGGGGCTGTCCAGCGAATACAGCAGCCAGTCGTCGGCGCGGAACGGGCGGTGGAACCAGATCGCGTGGTCGAGCGAGGCCATCTGCACGTGCGGGTGGTAGTAGCTGATACCGTGCGGGAAGGTCGCCGTGCCCAGCAGGTGGAAGTCGGAGGCGTAAGCCAGCAGCGCCTGGTGCAGCTCCGGCGCATCGCCCACCGGTTCGCTCAGGCGCAGCCACACCTGGTGGTAGGGCGGGCGCTTGGGCGGGTTCAGTTCGTCGCGCGGGTACACGTGGCGGAACTCGAACGGGCCACCGCGCGACAGCCAGCGCTGCACCTTGATCGGCAGGCGTTCGAGCACTTCCGCCGGCAGCGGACGATTCGGCTCGATGTCTTCCGGCTGTGGCACTTCGGGCATCTTGTGCTGGTGCTCGGCGCCGGTCTCGGCCTGCTGGAACGAGGCCGCGCAGAAGAAGATCACCTTGCCGTGCTGGATCGCGGTGACCCGGCGCACCGAGAAGCTGCCGCCATCGCGGGTGCGGTCCACGTCGTAGACGATCGGGTGGTCGATGTTGCCAGCGCGCAGGAAATAGGCATGCAGCGAGTGCACGTGGCGGCCATTGTCGACCGTGGCCTGCGCTGCGGCCAGCGCCTGGCCCAGCACCTGCCCGCCGAACACGTACTTGGTGCCGATGTCGCGGCTCTGCCCGCGGAACAGGTTGTCCTCCAGCCGCTCCAGCGTGAGCAGATCGATCAGCTCGGAGACGACGGGTTCGGGCGTGTCGTTCAAGGGGGCGGCCACAGCAGTGAAGAGGCCCCGATTATACCGGTGCAGGCCGGCCCATCATCGGTAGTGCCGGCCGCTGGCCGGCAGCCTCATGAGCCTCCTGGGGCGCCTGCGGTTGCCGGCCAGCGCCCGGCACTACCGTTTACTTGCCCAGCCGGGCTACCAGGGCCTGCAGGGCGTTCTGTGCATCCGGGGCGAACCAGGCCTCGACAAAGCGGTCCAGCTGGATCAGGTCCGGGTGCAGCGCCTCATGCAGGTCGGCACGGGCAATCGCGCGGGTCAGCAGCATCGGCTGGCGCGGTTGCTTGAGCAGGTTCTGCAGCCAGGCAATGGCGCGTGCCACCACCAGGTCTCCCTCGGCCAGCTCATCCACCAGGCCGATCTGCAGCGCCTGTTCGGCCGGCACCAGCGAACCGGTGGTCAGCAGCACACCGGCGCGGTGCACGCCCACCGCACGGCGCAGCAGGCGCTGGATGCCCTCCGGCGCGATCAGGCCGACCTGCACTTCGTTCAGGCCGATGGCATACGGCCGCGACGGATCGGCGCTGCGCGCCATCACCCGGTAGTCGCAGCACAGGGCCAGCACGCAGCCACCCGCCGGGGCGTGGCCGGTGATCGCCGCGACCACCGGAATGCGGCTCTCGGCCAGCGTGCGCACGGCGCCAAAGAAGGCGTTCCAGGTGTCCAACAACTTGTGCTTGTCATCGCCATGCGAGAGCAGGTGCGGCACGTCCATGCCGCCGGTGAAGACGCGCTCGCTGCCCGACAGCACGATGCCATGCGCGTCTTCGGCCATGGCCAGCTCGATGGCATGGATCAACTGCCGGCACAGTTCGGTGTCCAGTGCGTTGACCGGCGGCCGTGCCAGGCGCAGTTCGCGGATGGGGCCATGGTTGATCACCTCGATGAGCGTCGTCATGCTGCGGTCTCGTTGCGAAGAAGGAACCTGGGCGATGATAACCAAACCATTCGTTGGCGTACTGTGGGTCCTGTGTGCGACCGCAGCATCGGCCTCGGCCGCCGAACCGGCCTGCGTCACGGTGGAGCAGGGCTGGGCGCGGTTGCCTCCGAATCCGGCAATGCCGATGACCGCCGGCTACGGCGTCATCCACAATGGCTGCAGCAAGGCGGTGGCGATCACCGGCGCGACCAGCAGCAGCTTCGGTGATGTGTCGCTGCACGAGACCACGATTGTCGACGGGGTCAGCCGGATGCGCGCGATCGAGCGCCTGCCGCTGGCAGCCGGCGCGCGTGCCGAGCTCAAGCCCGGCGGCCTGCACCTGATGCTGATGCAGGGCAAGGGCGCGCTGAAGGAAGGGCAGGTGCTGCCGCTGCGGCTGCAGCTGGAAGGGGGTAGCGAAGCGAGTGCGACGTTGACCGTGCGCAAGGCTGCGCCGTAGCGGGATGGCAGTGCCGGCCGCTGGCCGGCGACTCGGTATGCCGGCCAGCGGCCGGCACTACCAAACAGGCTTACGACCAGTCGTAAGAGAACAGCACCGTGCGGCTGACCGGCTCGTACAGCATCACGATCGCGTCGGCACCGGTGGCACACCAGTTGTAACCGGCTACGTCGGCCACGGCGAAGAATTTGTTGCCATTGCGGGTGATGATCACCGTTTCGGCATCGTCCGCAGCATTGGGGTCATCGGCCGCCTCGGTGAAGCCCAGTTCGAAGGCTGCGGGAATCTCCGCGGTCTCGGTCCAGTTGCCGAAACCAATGGGGCCACCCAGCGTATCCAGATAATCGCGCTCGCTGGCCTCACCCTTGCCGTAGCGCGAGTAGCAGGCGAGACGGCCGTGCGTGGCATGGTAGTCGCGGGCCTTGGCGTAGCTCTCGCGCATCTGCGCGATGTGTTCCTGTGCGTCCTTGTCCTGTACCGCATCGCCGATGAAATAGCCCTCGTTGCCGAGGAAGCGCATCTGGTTGCCGGCGGTCAGTTCGAAGGCGATCCAGTTGGTGCCGGTGAAATCGTTGTGGTGTTCTTCGGTGGTCTCGCCGATGCAGCCGTCGTACGGCTCGATCGGGCACAGCATCGTTGCCACCTGGCCAGCCAGTTCCGGGCGAAGCACGCCCAGGTCGATCTTCAGCAGCGGCAGCAGGTGCTGGCCGAGCCAGGCCTGGTCGGCGGGAAAGACGTCGGTGGGGAAGGGGACCATGCCGGGCAGCAGGTCGCGCAGTTCGGTCTTGTGGATCATGTCAGTCCTTTGATCAGTGTCGGTCGTGCCGGCCGCTGGCCGGCAACCTCATTGCAGCCAAAGCGTGCCGACCAAGGTCGGCACCCACCAGGGCGCGTCAGGTAGAGGCGCTGCGGATCGCCTCCGGCAGCGGTGCGCTCTTGCCGGTCTGGGTATCCATCCAGACCACCACCACGTTGCCATCGGAATACAGCTTCGAATCGTCCTGCTGATCGACGATGCGGTGGCCGATGGTCACGCTGCTGTTGCCCAGGCGCTCGACGAACAGTTCGACCACGATGTCGTTGGGCCACACGATCGGCAGCCGGTAATTGACGTTGGTCGCGGCCACCACCGGTGCGATGCGGTCGGTCATCGATACGCCGTCCACGCCCAGCATCCAGCGCACGCGCGCTTCCTCCAGGTAGGAAATGTACTTGGCGTTGTTGACGTGACCCATGCTGTCCATGTCACGCCAGCGCACGCTGATCGGGATGCGGGCCAGGATCTTGTGTTCGCTGCTCATCAGGCGTCCTTCTTCTTGGTCGTGCTCTTGCTGGCCTTGCCGGTGCTCTTGGCAGCCACCGCCTTCTTCGCCACCTTGGCCGGCTTCTCAGGCTTCACCTTGCGCGGCGGGCGGGCATCGGGCTTGTTGGCCACGGCGGCCGGCTGTTCCGGGCGCGCGCTGGTGGACGGCAGCATGCGGGCCAGGAACTGGCCGGTGTACGACTGCGGGCAGGCCGCCACGTCTTCCGGCGTGCCGGTGACCAGGATGGTGCCACCGCGATGCCCGCCTTCCGGGCCCAGATCGACGATCCAGTCGGCGGTCTTGATCACGTCCAGGTTGTGCTCGATCACCACCACCGTGTTGCCCTCGTCGCGCAGCTTGTGCAGCACGCCCAGCAGCGCTTCGATGTCGTGGAAGTGCAGGCCGGTGGTCGGTTCGTCGAGGATGTACAGGGTGCGGCCGGTATCGCGGCGCGACAGTTCCTTGGACAGCTTCACGCGCTGCGCTTCACCACCAGACAGCGTGGTCGCGCTCTGGCCCAGCTTGATGTAGCTCAGGCCGACGTCGACCAGCGTTTCCAGCTTGCGCGCGATTGACGGCACCGGCTCGAACAGCTTCAGCGCATCCTCGACGGTCATTTCCAGCACGTCGTTGATGTTGAAACCCTTGTACAGGATCTCCAGCGTTTCGCGGTTGTAGCGCTTGCCATGGCAGACGTCGCAGGGCACGTACACGTCCGGCAGGAAGTGCATCTCGACCTTGATCAGGCCGTCGCCCTGGCAGGCTTCGCAGCGGCCGCCGCGCACGTTGAAGCTGAAGCGGCCCGGCGAATAGCCGCGCGCACGCGCCTCAGGCACCTGTGCGAACAGTTCGCGCAGTGGAGTGAACAGGCCGGTGTAAGTGGCCGGGTTGGAACGCGGGGTGCGGCCGATCGGCGACTGGTCGATGTCCACCACCTTGTCGAACAGGTCCAGGCCATCGATCTCCTTGTACGGGGCGATCGGGTGCGAGGAACCGTTGATCTCGTTGGCGGCCAGCGAGAACAGGGTGTCGTTGATCAGGGTCGACTTGCCCGAGCCGGACACGCCGGTCACGCAGGTCAGCAGGCCCGACGGAATCGCCAGGTCCACGCCCTTCAGGTTGTTGCCGCTGGCCCCGCGCAGGTGCAGGGTCATCTTCGGGTTCGGTTTGTGCCGGCGCGCCGGAATCTCGATCGCGCGCTTGCCGGACAGGTACTGGCCGGTCAGCGAGCGCGGGGCTTCCAGGATGTCCTGCAGGGTGCCCTGGCCGACGATCTCGCCGCCATGAACGCCCGCGCCCGGGCCGATGTCCAGCACATAGTCGGCCAGACGGATCGCATCCTCGTCATGCTCCACCACGATCACCGTGTTGCCCAGGTCGCGCAGGCGGGTGAGGGTGCCGAGCAGGCGTTCGTTGTCGCGCTGGTGCAGGCCGATGGACGGCTCGTCGAGCACGTACATCACGCCGACCAGGCCGGCGCCGATCTGGCTGGCCAGGCGGATGCGCTGTGCCTCGCCACCGGACAGGGTGTCGGCCTTGCGCTCCAGGGTAAGGTAATCTAGGCCCACATCGACCAGGAAGCCGAGGCGTTCGCCGATTTCCTTGACGATCTTCGCGGCGATTTCGCCACGCCAGCCCGGCAGGCTCAGTTCGCTGAAGAACTTCAGCGCCTCGTCGATCGGCAGCACCACCAGGTCCGGCAGCGGGCGGTCGGCCACGAACACGTTGCGAGCCGCCTTGTTCAGGCGCGCGCCGTGGCATTCCGGGCACGGCTGTTCGCTGATGTACTTGGACAGTTCTTCGCGCACCGCCGGCGACTCGGTTTCCTTGTAGCGGCGTTCGAGGTTGGGAATGATGCCCTCGAAGCGGTGCTTGCGCTGGGTGCGGCCACCGGCTTCGGTGAAGTAGGTGAAGGTGATCGCTTCGTCGCCGCTGCCGTACAGCACGGCCTGCTGCACCTTGGCCGGCAGCGAGTTCCACGCCGCGTCGACGTCGAACCGGTAGTGCTTGGCCAGCGAAGCGATCAGCTGGAAGTAGTAGGCATTGCGGCGGTCCCAGCCGCGCACCGCACCGGCGGCCAGCGACAGTTCGGGATGCACCACCACGCGCGAGGGGTCGAAGAACTCGGCCATGCCCAGGCCATCGCAGCCGGGGCAGGCGCCCATCGGTGCGTTGAACGAGAACAGGCGCGGTTCCAGCTCCGGCAGCGAGTAATCGCAGACCGGGCAGGAATACTTGGAGGAGAACAGCGTCGGCGCGGTTTCGGTGTTGTCCAGGCTCTGCACCGAGGCCATGCCGTCGCCCAGCTTCAGCGCGGTCTCGAAGCTCTCGGCCAGGCGCTGCTTGATGTCCTCGCGCGGGCGGAAGCGGTCGATCACCGCCTCGATGGTGTGCTTCTGGCGCAGTGCCAGCGGCGGCACCGCGTCGATCTCATGCAGCTCGCCGTCCACGCGCACACGGACGAAGCCCTGCGCACGCAGCTGGTCGAACACCTGCGCATGCTCGCCCTTGCGGTCGCGGATGACCGGCGCCAGCAGCATGTAGCGCTGCTCCGGGTCCAGCGTCAGCACCTGGTCGACCATCTGGCTGACCGTCTGCGCTTCCAGTGGGTAGCCATGGTCCGGGCAGCGCGGGGTGCCGACACGGGCGTACAGCAGGCGCAGGTAGTCGTAGATCTCGGTGATCGTGCCGACGGTCGAACGCGGGTTGTGCGAGGTCGACTTCTGCTCGATCGAGATGGCCGGGGACAGGCCTTCGATGTGGTCCAGGTCCGGCTTTTCCATCACGCTCAGGAACTGGCGCGCATAGGCCGACAACGACTCGACATAGCGGCGCTGGCCTTCTGCATAGATGGTGTCGAACGCCAGCGAGGACTTGCCCGAGCCGGACAGGCCGGTGATCACGATCAGCTTGTCGCGGGGCAGGTCGAGGTCGAGGTTCTTCAGGTTGTGCGTCCGCGCGCCGCGGATGCGGATGAAATCCATCGCCATGGGGGATCCGGTTGTGGGGGCGTTGGCTGGGTGCCGGGCCAGCAGGGAACGGCAATCGGTCAGCCTACCGAGGTGACCAGATGGGGGCAATGGGCGACAATGCCAGCCCGGTGTCTCACCTTGTGAGACAGGCCGTCAGCCAGGGGTCAGAACCCTTTTCACGGCGTGAAAAGGGTTCTGACCCCTTTCCGGTGCCGTCTCCTTCGACGTTCAGGGGTTGACTTGACCCGCCCCCGCTGATCTGCGTACAATTCCGCTCCTGTCCGCCCTCGATGGCGGCAGCTCAGACCACAATAACTACAGAGGAAGGCCTGGTCATGTACGCAGTACTGGTCACCGGCGGTAAGCAATACCGCGTGGCGCAGGGCGAAAAGCTCCGCATTGAAAAGCTCGAAGTCGAAGTCGGCAGCGAGATCAAGTTTGACAACATCCTGATGCTGGGTGACAGCGACGGCGTGAAGCTGGGCGATGCGCTGAAGGGCGCTGCCGTCACCGCCAAGGTCCTGTCCCAGGGTCGTGCTGACAAGGTCCGGATCATCAAGTTCCGTCGCCGCAAGCACCACATGAAGCGTCAGGGTCACCGTCAGTACTACACCGAAATCGAGATCACCGGCATCGCCGGCTAAGCATCAGGAGAAGCAGTCATGGCACATAAAAAGGGCGTAGGCTCCTCGCGCAACGGTCGCGACTCCAACCCGAAGTACCTGGGCGTCAAGATCTTCGGCGGCCAGGCCATCGAAGCCGGCAACATCATCGTGCGTCAGCGCGGCACCCAGTTCCACCCGGGCACCGGCGTTGGCCTGGGCCGTGACCACACCCTGTTCGCCCTCGTGGACGGCAAGGTGGAGTTCTCGGTCAAGGGCGCCAAGAAGCGTCGCACCGTCAGCATCGTCTCGGCCGACGCCTGATCCAGGCATCGCCGGCGCCCGTGCCTCGGCATGGGGGTGCTGCATGAAGAGCCCCGCTTCGGCGGGGCTTTTCGTTAGAGTTGAAGCAAGACCGGCCAGGCCGGGCTGCCGGCCATCGGCAGGCATAACATTCAAGGTGACGGCCGGCAGGCCGCGCCCATCGCAGGCATCGAAACAATGAAACTGGTAGACGAAGCAGAAATCGAAGTGTTCGCCGGCAACGGCGGCAACGGCTGCATTGGCTTCCGTCGCGAGAAGTTCATTCCGCTCGGCGGCCCGGACGGCGGCGACGGCGGTGCGGGCGGCAGCGTGTACATCCGCGCCGACGAAAACCTGAATACCCTGGTCGACTTCCGCCATGACCGCATCTTCAAGGCGCAGCGTGGCGAGAACGGCATGGGCCGCCAGGCCTACGGCAAGGGCGGCGAAGACCTGACCATCACCGTGCCGGTCGGCACCGTGGTGATCAACGTTGCCACCGATGAAGTCATCGGCGACCTGACCCAGCACGGAGACCGCCTGCTGGTGGCCAAGGGCGGCCGCGGTGGCCTGGGCAACATGCACTTCAAGAGCTCGACCAACCGCTCGCCGCGCCAGGCGCTGCCGGGCGAGCCGGGTGAGGAGCGCACGCTGAAGCTGGAGCTGAAGCTGCTGGCCGACGTCGGCCTGCTGGGCTTCCCCAACGCCGGCAAGAGCACCCTGATCCGTGCCGTTTCGGCGGCGACGCCGAAGGTGGCCGATTACCCGTTCACCACGCTGTACCCGAACCTGGGTGTGGTGAAGGTGGAAAACTACCGCAGCTTCGTGATTGCCGACATCCCGGGCCTGATCGAAGGCGCGGCCGACGGTGCCGGCCTGGGTGCGCAGTTCCTGCGCCACCTGCAGCGCACCCGCCTGCTGCTGCACCTGGTGGACATCTCGCCGATGGAGGGTGGGGTGGAAGGCATTTCTCCGGTCGAGCAGGTGCGCGCCATCGAGCGCGAGCTGGAAAAGCACGATCCGGAACTGCTGCAGAAGCCGCGCTGGCTGGTGCTGAACAAGGCTGACCTGATGTTCGAGGATGAAGCGAAGGCTGCGGCCGAGCAGATCGTCGCCGAGCTGGGCTGGAAGGAGCCGTGGTTCCTGGTCTCCGCGCTGGGCCGCGAAGGTACCTTCCCGATCATGAGCCGGATCATGGCCTTCTTCGATCGCCAGAAGGAAGAAGAGCAGGAAGCCCGCGACGCGCAGTAATGCTGTTGTGGTTCCATGTGAAAACCCGGCTTCGGCCGGGTTTTTTGTGGACTGCGCGATGGGGTTGGGGCTGGCTGGGGTGATGGCTCCGGCTGGGTGATGGCTCCGGCTGGGTAATGGCTCCGGCTGGGTAATGGCGTCGGCTGGGTAGAGTCGGCTGGGTAGAGTCGACTGTCAGTCGACTAACGCGCGCAGCGCGGGCATTGCGGGTAGCGCGAAGAGCAGTCGACTGACAGTCGACTCTACCCCGTCGGTGCAGCCGCCAGTCCACGCCGCCGGCCAATGCCGCCGTACCTGCGGCAATCCCCGGATCGCTGGCAACAAAAAAACCCGGCCGGGGCCGGGTTCTTGTCTGCTGCCCGGCCCCTAAGGGCAGGGCGGCAACGCCGGATCAGGCGGCCTTGAGGGCCTTGATGCGGTCGTTCAGGCGGCTCTTGTGGCGAGCAGCCTTGTTCTTGTGGATCAGGCCACGCGCGCTGAAGCGATCCAGGATCGGCTGGGCAACGGCGAAGGCGGCTTCGGCGCCGGCGGCATCGTTGGCGTCCAGCGCCTTGATCACTTTCTTGACAGCGGTGCGCAGCATCGAGCGCTGAGCCACGTTGCGCGCGTTGCGCACGACGGTCTGCTTGGCGCGCTTCTTGGCGGACTTGATATTGGCCACGGTGGTGGTTTCCTGAAAAAATCGGTGTTATGGGAACAGCAAGCTAGCTAGTATGATGGCGTAAGAAATGCACGTCAAGTCGATTGTCAAGAGGGACGCTGAGTGAGTTCACCCAAGTTGTTGCGGGGCCTGCTGTCGTTCAGCAGCATGACCATGGTCTCGCGCGTTCTCGGACTTGTCCGGGACTTCGTGGTGACCACCACGTTCGGCACCAACGCCATCACTGATGCTTTCTGGGTCGCCTTCAGGGTACCCAATTTCCTGCGGCGTTTGTTCGCCGAAGGCTCTTTCGCCACTGCTTTCGTGCCCGTGTTCACGGAAGTGAAGGAGACCCGCAGCCACGCCGAGCTGCGTGAACTGATGGCCCGCACCGCCGGCACCCTGGGCGGGGTGCTGATGCTGGTCACTGCGCTGGCGCTGATCTTCGCGCCGCAGCTGGCCTCGGTCTTCTCCAGTGGCGTTGATACCGATCCGGTCAAGCAGGGCCTGCTGGTCGACCTGTTCCGCCTGACCTTCCCGTTCCTGTTGTTCGTGTCGCTGACCGCCCTGGCCGGCGGCGCGCTGAACAGCTTCCAGCGCTTCGCCATGCCGGCGCTGACCCCGGTCATCCTCAACCTGTGCATGATCGCCGGCGCGCTGTGGCTGGCCCCGCGGCTGGGCGGCACCCCGGAAAAGCAGATCCTGGCGCTGGGCTGGGCAGTACTGGCTGCCGGCATCCTGCAGCTGCTGTTCCAGCTGCCCTCGCTGAAGGGCATCAACCTGCTGACCCTGCCGCGCTGGGGCTGGAGCCATCCGGGCGTGCGCAAGGTGATGACGCTGATGGTGCCGACCCTGTTCGGCTCCTCGGTGGCGCAGATCAACCTGCTGCTGGACACCGTCATCGCGGCCAAGCTGACCGATGGCTCGCAGTCCTGGCTGTCGCTGGCCGACCGCTTCCTGGAGCTGCCGCTGGGCGTGTTCGGCGTGGCGCTGGGCACGGTGATCCTGCCGGCGCTGGCCCGTCACCACGTCAGCACCGACCGCGAGGGCTTCTCGCGTTCGCTGGACTGGGGCCTGCGGATGACCCTGCTGATCTCGGTGCCGGCCATGCTGGGCCTGCTGCTGCTGGCCGAACCGCTGATCGCGACCATCTTCCAGCACGGCCAGTTCAGTGCCTTCGATACCCGCATGACCGCGCTGTCGGTGTACGGCCTGAGCTTCGGCCTGCCGGCGTTCGCCCTGCTGAAGGTGGTGTTGCCGGCGTTCTACGCACGCCAGGACACCAAGACCCCGGTGCGCGCGGGTGTGGCCGCGCTGGTGGCCAACATGGTGTTCAACTTCGCCCTGCTGGCGGTGCTGTACCAGGTCATGGTGCCGGACGAGCTGAAGGCGCAGGGCGTGATGGCGGCCATCGGCAAGCAGCCGGGCCTGCATCTGGCGTTGGGCATTGCCAGTGCACTGTCCAGTTACCTGAACCTGGGCCTGCTGTGGTACTGGCTGGGCAAGACCGACGTCTACCAGCGCCGGCCGGGCTGGGGCGGCTATCTGCTGCGACTGCTGCTGGCCTGTGCGGCCATGGTTGGTGTGCTGCTGGCCCTGCTGCACTGGCTGCCAGGCTTCTCGGCGATGAGCGTGTGGCAGCGGATCGGCAGCCTGTCGCTGCTGGTTGGCGGTGGCGGTGCCACCTACGCGGTAGCCATGCTGGCGATGGGCTTCCGCCCGCGCGATCTGCGTGGGCATTGATCGCGGCTTGTGGCGGCTATACTTCAGGGTTACACCATTGAAGCGGCGGCCCCGGTCGGGCCGGAACGAGAGTTGATGAGCAGGCTGTTCAGAAGCGTCGAGGGCGGGGAGCTGTTCCCCAACGGAAGCGTGGTCTGTATCGGTGCATTCGACGGCCTCCACCTGGGCCATCGTGCGCTGGTCCGCCATGCGGTTGCCCGCGCGCGCGCCTTGGGCGTGGCCGCCGTGGCCGTGGCGTTCGAGCCGCTGCCGCGTGAGTTCTTCGCCCAGGGCACACCGCCGCCGCGGCTGACCCTGGCGCGCAGCAAGGTCGAGATCCTGCGCGAGCTCGGTGTCGATGCGGTCGGCCTGCTGCGATTCGACGCGGCGATGGCAGCGATGCCGGCCGAGACCTTCGTGCGCCAGTTGCTGGTCAAGCGCCTGAGTGCGCGTGAGGTCTGGATCGGCCCCGAGTTCTGCTTCGGCAACCGCCGCCGCGGCGACCTGGCTCTGCTGCAGAAAATGGGTGCCGAACTGGGTTTCACTGCGGGCGAAATTGAAGCGGTCGACCTGCATGGCGAACGCATTTCCAGCACCCGCATCCGCCAGCTGCTGCAGCAGGGCGACTTCGCCCGTGCCAACGATCTGCTGGGTCGTCCGTACGCGATCAGCGGCCGGGTGGTGCGCGGGCGCCAGCTCGGCCGTACGCTGGGCTTCCCCACCGCCAACCTGCGGTTCCCGAAGACCCCGGCACTGTCGGGCATCTACGCGACCTGGGTGCATGGCGTGTTCGACCAGCCGTGGCCGTCGGTGTCCAGCTTCGGCACCCGCCCGACGGTGGAGGGCGTGGAGCCGCTGCTGGAAGCCCACCTGTTCGATTTCCAGGGCGACCTGTACGGGCGCCACATCGATGTGGAGTTCGTCGCCAAGCTGCGCGACGAAGAGAAATTCAATGATCTGGCGGCGCTGACCGACCAGATGCACCGCGACGCCGAACAGGCGCGCGCCATCCTTTCCGAACATAGATTGCGAGCCACTGCGTGAGCCAGGACTACAAGACCACCCTGAACCTGCCAGCCACCGAATTCCCGATGCGCGGCGACCTGCCCAAGCGCGAGCCGGGCATTCTGGCGCGGTGGGAAGCGCAGGGGCTCTACCAGCAGCTGCGCGACAACGCCGCCGGCCGCCCGCTGTTCGTGCTGCACGATGGCCCGCCGTACGCCAACGGCCGCATCCACCTGGGCCACGCGGTCAACAAGATCCTGAAGGACATCATCGTCAAGTCGCGCTACCTGGCCGGCTTCGATGCGCCCTACGTGCCGGGCTGGGACTGCCATGGCCTGCCGATCGAGATCGCGGTGGAAAAGAAGTGGGGCAAGGTCGGCACCAAGCTCGACGCCGTCGAATTCCGCCAGAAGTGCCGCGAGTTCGCCGAAGAGCAGATCAATATCCAGCGCGTGGACTTCAAGCGGCTGGGCGTGACCGGTGACTGGGACAACCCGTACAAGACCCTGAGCTTCGACTTCGAAGCCAACGAGATCCGTGCGCTGTCCAAGGTTGTGGCCAACGGCCACCTGGTGCGTGGCGCCAAGCCGGTGTACTGGTGCTTCGACTGTGGCTCGGCGCTGGCCGAGGCCGAGATCGAGTACCAGGAAAAGGAATCGCCGGCGATCGACGTGGCCTACGCCGCACGCGATGCGCAGGCCATCGGCCAGGCGTTCGGCGTGAGCGTGCCGGCCGACGTGGAAGTGGCCGTACCGATCTGGACCACCACCCCGTGGACGCTGCCGGCCTCGCTGGCGGTGTCGCTGGGCGCGGAGATCACCTACGTGCTGGCCGAAGGCCCGGCGCACAACGGCAAGCGCCGTTGGCTGGTGCTGGCTGCGGCGCTGGCCGAGCGCGCGCTGCAGCGCTATGGCGTCGAAAACCTGGTGCTGCACGGTGAAACCACCGGTGCGGCGCTGGAGAACCAGCTGCTGGCGCACCCGTTCTACCCGGAGCGCGAGATCCTGGTGCTCAACGGCGACCACGTCTCCGACGAGGACGGTACCGGTGCGGTGCACACCGCCCCCGGCCACGGCCAGGAAGACTTCGTGGTCAGCCAGAAGTACGGCCTGCTGGACAAGTACAACGCCGGCCAGGTGACCCCGATCGACGGCCGTGGCGTGTACCTGGAATCGACCCCGCCGGCCGGTGACGTGGTGCTGGCTGGCCAGCACCTGTGGAAGGCACAGGAAGCCATCGTCGGCGTGCTGCGCGACAACGGTTCGCTGCTGGCGTTCCATCCGATCCGCCACAGCTACCCGCACTGCTGGCGCCACAAGACGCCGGTGGTGTTCCGCGCCACCCCGCAGTGGTTCATTTCGATGGACAAGGCCAACCTGCGCAACGATGCGCTGGCCGCCATCGACACCGTCGGCTGGTTCCCGACCTGGGGCAAGGCGCGCATCCAGAGCATGGTCGACGGTCGCCCGGACTGGACCATCTCGCGCCAGCGCACCTGGGGCGTGCCGATCGCACTGTTCACCCACCGGCAGACCGGCGAGATCCATCCGCGTTCGGTGGAGCTGATGCAGCAGGTCGCCGACCGCGTCGAAGCCGAGGGCATCGACGTGTGGTACTCGCTGGATGCCGCCGAACTGCTGGGCGCTGAAGCCGCCGACTACGAGAAGGTCACCGACATCCTCGACGTCTGGTTCGACTCGGGCGTGACCCATGAAGGCGTGCTTGCGGCGCGTGGCTTCGGCAAGCCGGCCGACCTGTACCTGGAAGGTTCCGACCAGCACCGCGGCTGGTTCCAGTCCTCGCTGCTGACCGGCGTGGCGATCGACAAGCGCGCCCCGTACAAGCAGTGCCTGACCCACGGCTTCACCGTGGATGAGCACGGCCGCAAGATGTCCAAGTCGCTGGGCAACGGCATCGAGCCGCAGGACATCATGAACAAGCTGGGCGCGGACATCCTGCGCCTGTGGATCGCCTCGGCCGACTACAGCAACGAGATGTCGCTGTCGCAGGAGATCCTCAAGCGCAACGCCGATGCCTACCGCCGCCTGCGCAACACCGCACGCTTCCTGCTCGGCAACCTGGACGGTTTCGATCCGGCACAGCACCTGCGTCCGCTCGACCAGATGGTCGCGCTGGACCGCTGGATCGTGCATCGCGCGTGGGAGCTGCAGGAGAAGATCAAGGCGGCCTACGACGGCTACAACATGGCCGAGATCGTGCAGCTGCTGCTGAACTTCTGCAGCGTGGACCTGGGCTCGCTGTACCTGGACGTGACCAAGGATCGCCTGTACACGATGCCGACCGATTCGCACGGTCGCCGTTCGGCACAGAGCGCGATGTACCACATCGCCGAAGCGTTCACCCGCTGGGTGGCGCCGATCCTGACCTTCACCGCCGACGAGCTGTGGGGCTACCTGCCGGGCGAACACGCCGGCCACGTGCTGTTCACCACCTGGTACGACGGCCTGGCGCCGCTGCCGGCCGATGCCCAGCTCAACGCCACCGACTTCGACCAGTTGCTGGCTGTGCGCGAGCAGGTGGCCAAGGTGCTCGAGCCGATGCGTGCCAACGGCGCCATCGGTGCCGCGCTGGAAGCGGAGATCACCATTGCCGCCAACGAGGAGCAGGCCGCGAAGTGGCAGCCGCTGGCCGATGAACTGCGCTTCCTGTTCATCAGTGGCGACGTGCAGGTGCGCCCGGCGACCACCGACGAGGTGTTCGTCAGCGCCCAGCCGACCACCAAGGCCAAGTGCGTGCGCTGCTGGCACCACCGCGCCGACGTCGGCAGCAACGCCGATCATCCGGAACTGTGCGGCCGTTGCGTGAGCAACGTGACCGGCGCCGGCGAAGTGCGGAGCTGGTTCTGATGGCCGCGCCCCGTCCGCATCCGAACGCCCTGGTCTGGCTGCTGCTGTCGGCCGCCATCATCGGCCTGGACCAGTGGTCCAAGGCCTGGGTGCTGTCGAGCCTGCCGGAGTTCCAGCCGGTGGTGGTCATCGACGGCTTCTGGAACTGGTACCGCACCTACAACACCGGCGCGGCATTCAGTTTCCTGAGCGACGCCGGTGGCTGGCAGAAGTACTTCTTCACCGCACTGGCGATCGCCATCAGCGGCCTGATGGCGTGGTGGCTGCGCGGCACCGCGCGCAGCAACTGGAAGGCCGCGGTGCCGTATGCGCTCATCATCGGCGGCGCCATCGGCAACGTGATCGACCGCCAGGTGCACGGCCACGTGGTCGACTTCATCCAGTGGTACGTGGGCAGCTACACCTGGCCCTCGTTCAACATCGCCGACTCGGCCATCGTGGTGGGTGCCATCGGCATCGCCCTGTTTGGCCTGTTCGACGGCAAGTCCGCCAAAAAGGCGGATAATGCCAATCCGAAACCGTAAGCCGGCCGCTGCCGGGAGATTGAACTGATGGATGTGCTGCTCGCCAACCCGCGTGGTTTCTGTGCCGGTGTCGATCGTGCGATCGAGATCGTCAAGCGCGCGATCGAAACGCTGGGCGCGCCCATCTATGTTCGCCATGAAGTGGTGCACAACCGCTTCGTGGTCGACGACCTGAAGCAGCGCGGGGCGATCTTCGTCGAGGAACTCGACGAAGTGCCGGACAACAACACGGTGATCTTCAGCGCCCATGGCGTGTCCCAGGCCGTGCGCCAGGAAGCCGAGCGCCGTGGCCTGAAGGTGTTCGACGCCACCTGCCCGCTGGTGACCAAGGTCCACTTCGAAGTCGCCCGCCACTGCCGTGCCGGCCGTGACGTGGTGCTGATCGGCCACGCCGGTCACCCGGAAGTGGAAGGCACCATGGGCCAGTGGAACCGCGAAGCCGGCACCGGCCAGATCTACCTGGTGGAAGACGTGGAGCAGGTTGCCACGCTGCAGATCAACCAGCCGGAAAACTTCGCCTACACCACCCAGACCACGCTGTCGGTGGATGACACGCGCGGGATCATCGATGCGCTGCGCGAGCGTTTCCCGGCGATGCAGGGCCCGAAGAACGACGACATCTGCTACGCCACGCAGAACCGCCAGGATGCCGTGCGCGATCTGGCCAAGCGCTGCGACCTGGTGCTGGTGGTCGGTTCGCCGAACAGCTCCAACTCCAACCGCTTGAGCGAGCTGGCCCGCCGTGAGGGCGTGGAGTCGTACCTGATCGACGGCGCGCACGAGATCGACCCGGCATGGGTGGCAGGCAAGCAGCACATCGGCGTGACCGCCGGCGCCTCTGCACCGCAGGTGCTGGTCGATGGCGTGCTGGCGCGCCTGGCCGAACTGGGCGCCACCGGCGTGGGCGAGCTGGACGGCGAACCGGAATCGATGGTGTTCGCGCTGCCGAAGGAACTGCGCCTGCGCCTGGTCGACTGACCGGGAAGCGCCTCATCCACGCATGGCGTGGATCTACTGGAACTGCTCTGGTGGGTGCGAACTGGCACACGGTGGGTGCAAACCAGCACAAGGTGGGTGCGAACCTTGGTTCGCACGCTTTTTCGCACGCAAGGATGGGCGGCCCGCCCATGACCTTTGGCCATGGGGCAGGGCACGTTACAGGCCTAGCATCGGAAGATTCTCCGCTGTTGGAACCTGCCCGATGAAGACCCGAGCCTTGGCGATGTCGTTGCTGTTCGCGCTGGCGGCCACGCCTGCACTGGCGCAGACCTCGCCACCGGCGAACGCGGTGGCCCCCGGCCTGCTGCGCATCGATGTCGACGCGCGCGATCTGGCCCGGCGCATCTTCAAGGTGACCGCTACGATGCCGGCCAAGCCCGGCCCGATGACCCTGCTGTACCCGCAGTGGATTCCCGGCAACCATTCGCCCACCGGCCCGATCGACAAGTTGGCCGGGCTGCGCGTGACCGCCAACGGCAAGCCGCTGGCCTGGCAGCGTGACCAGTTCAACGTCTATGCGTTCAAGGTGAACGTGCCCGAGGGCGTGAGCGAGATCGTCGCCCACTTCGACTTCCTGTCCTCGCAGGGCGGCAGCCAGGGCCGGGTGGTGATGACCCCGGAAATGCTCAACCTGCAGTGGAACGCCAATTCGCTGTATCCGGCCGGCGTCGATGCACGCAACCTGCAGGCGCAGGCCAGCGTGACCCTGCCCAAGGGCTGGTCGTTCGCAACCGCGCTGGAAACCGCGCGGCGCGACGGTGACACCGTGGTGTTCAAGCCGATCTCGTATGACCATCTGGTCGATTCGCCCTTGTTCGCCGGCGAGCACTACCAGCGCATCGATCTCGACCCGGGCGCGAAGGTGCCGGTGCACCTCAATGTGTTTGCCGACGACGCCAAATCACTGAAGCCGAGCGAGGCGCAGATCACCATGCATCGCGCGCTGGTGCAGCAGGCCGACAAGCTTTACGGTGCGCGCCACTACAACCACTATGAGTTCCTGCTGGCATTGACCGACCGCCTCGGTGGCATCGGCCTGGAGCATCACCGTTCCAGCGAGAACAGCGCTGACCCGGGCTACTTCATCGAGTGGGACAGCAACGCGTGGATGCGCGATCTGTTGCCGCACGAGTACACCCATTCCTGGAACGGCAAGTACCGTCGCGGCGCCGACCTGGCCACCGCCAACTTCAACGTGCCGATGGGCGACAGCCTGCTGTGGGTGTACGAGGGCCAGACCCAGTTCTGGGGCCAGGTGCTGGCGGCGCGTTCGGGGCTGTGGTCGACCGCGCAGGCGCGCGACATGCTGGCCAATGTGGCCGCGACCTACGACCGTGGCCGACCGGGCATGGCCTGGCGGCCGCTGCAGGACACTACCAACGATCCGACCATCGCCCAGCGCCGCACGCTGCCCTACCGCAACTACCAGATGAGCGAGGACTACTACTCCGGCGGCCAGATGCTGTGGCTGGAAGTGGAGGGCAAGCTGCGCGAACTGAGCGGCAACCGCCGCAGCCTGGACGACTTCGCGCGTGCGTTCTTCGGCGTCGGCAATGGCGACTGGGACGTCAACCCATACACCTTCGATGATGTGGTCGCGACCTTGAACGGCATCGCGCCGTACGACTGGGCGACGTTCCTGCGCGGGCGCCTGGACGGCCACGGTTCGTTGACCGGCGGCCTGGAACTGGCTGGCTGGAAGCTGGTTTACCGCGATACCCCGAACGACGCCTACAAGGCACAGGAAAAACGCGCCAAGGCGGCACTGCTCGCCTATTCGCTGGGCGCGACCGTACTCGACAGCGGTACGGTCGGCGATGTGATCTGGGACAGCCCGGCGTTCAACGCCGGTCTTGCACCGGGCATGAAGGTGATCGCGGTTGGCGGCCGTGAGTACAGCAGCCAGCGCTTGAAGGACGCGGTGGCTGCGGCAGCGAAGGACAAGGCGCCGATCGTGCTGCTGGTGAAGCAGTTCGACCGCATCGAAACGATGAGCATCGCCTACCACGGTGGCCTGCAGTACCCGGTGCTGGAGCGTATCGCCGGCAAGCCTGACCGCCTCGCAGAATTGTGGAAGGCGCGATGAAGCCACGCGCCCGCGATGGTGTGATCCTGCTGATGGCGGTCCTCGCCATCGTCGGCGCGTTCCTGGATGGCGACGGGCGTTGGCTGCACTGGCTGGCCAAGCCGGCCACCACGCTGCTGATCGCCGCCATCGCCTGGCGCGTGCACGATCCAGCGCAGCCGTTCTATCGACGCGCGGTGCTGTCCGGCATGCTGCTGTCGTGCGTGGGTGACATCGCGTTGATGCTGCCGATGGATGCGTTCGTGCCGGGGCTGGTCGCGTTCCTGCTGGCCCACCTCTGCTACATCGTGGCCTTCCGCGACGGCCTGCGTGCCGGACGTGGCCTGCTCGCCGCCAGCGTCCTGCTGGCGACATTTGCTGTGCTCAACGTACTTGGCCTGTGGCCGCACTTGCCCGCACCGATGCGCATTCCGGTGCTGGCGTATGTGGTGGTGCTGGCCTCGATGGCGGTGCTGGCACTGGCACGCCAGTGGCGCCGGCCACAGCCCGCTGCCGTGGAAGCCAGCAGCGCGCGCTGGGCGGCCGCCGGTGCGCTGCTGTTCGTCGCAAGCGATTCACTGCTGGCCTGGGACCGCTTCGCCGGCGGTCTGCCGCTGGCCAGCGTGCTGGTGCTGTCCACGTACTACGGCGCGCAGTACGCCATAGCCCGCTCGGTGAAATAGAAAAAGGGGACGGAGGGGATTAAGTCGCAATCCGCACCAAGGCACATACGACTTAATCCCCTCCGTCCCCTTTTTTTGTGGCCTATCGGCGGTTCACGCCGCGCAGGGTGCCCTGCGCATCGAACTGCAGGCGCACGGATTCGCGGTCACCGGCGACGTCATCCGGCAGCCACACCAGCTTGCCGCCTTTGCGCACGATCACGTAGACGTGGCCGACTTCGGATGCGGGGTTCTGCAGCGCGTTGCGTTGTTCCTGCAGTGCCTGCGCCACGCGCGGCACGGCCTCGAAATCGATGCTGGCCAGGGGTGTGCTGCTGCGCTGCAGGCTGATGGTCGGCGCGAACTGCTGCGGGTTCACTGGATTGCCCTTGCGCCACTGGCCACGTTCGAAGTGGTAGCTGTCAACGTGGGTCGGCTGCTGCGGATCGACCAGATCCAGGTTGATGCGGCCATCGTCATAGAAGTGGATGCTATGGAAGACCGTCAGCCTCTGGCCGGCCAGTGCCGGCAGCTGCTCCAGTGCCTGGCGCGCAGCCTGCAGGTAGTCCGCATCGAACAGGCGATTGTTGCGCTCGGGTGCCGCAGCGGTACTCGCCGCGGGGAAGGCGGCCGGGGACGGCACAAGCGATACAGGTTGTTCGCGCGGCGACTGTGACGAGACGGAGGGTGGCAACCGGTCCGGCTGTACCGAATGCCCCAGCGTTTCGCTGATGGTCTGCAGGGCGCCGCCGGCAACGGCCACGCCCGCCAGAACCAGCAGCAGTACCAGGAACACGGCGCGGGTGGAGGGCGGCTGTTTCATACGCCCTCCAGGCGCACGTTGCCACGGTCATCCGGGTCGTACAGCAGGGTCACGTTTTCGCGCGGGATGTTGGCTAGATCGATCAGCGGGATGAAGCGGCGCACGCTCACCTGCTGTACGCGGCCGTCACGATCGGTGTACTCCAGCTGGAACTCCACCTGCGGCTGTTCGTTGAGGTAGGTGCCGGTCTGACGCACCTTCAGCACCCTGGCCTCCACGCCGATGCCGCGGTACTTCAACGCGTCGCCGCGCGCATCAGCCTGCAGCAGGCGGCCAAGCAGGCGCAGCCCCAACATGTACCCACACAGCACCAGCGGGCACACCAGCAGCGGATGGCCGAAGGACAGGAAGGTCCAGCCAAGGCCCTCGCTCTGCAGCCGGTAGGCCGCCACATAGGCAGCGGCTACCAGGACGATGCCGAGCGCTGCGCCGATGCTTCGCCGCCACAGGCTGGCGACATCCAGTTCGGGCTGGGCACCGTCCAGTACCACGTTCGGGAACGCGCCCGGCACCTGGCTCAGGCGTGCATCGACGTGCCTGCCGACGCCGAAGCGCTGCAGTTGCGGCTTGCTGTCGACCACCAGCAGCTGTTCGCGGATCGGCGTGCCGGACAGGTTCTTGAAGGACAGCTGCAGTTTCCATTGCGCGAAGCCACGCACCTGTACGCCGGTCTGTTCAGCGTGTTCGATCAGCGCATCGCGCGGTTCGCCATCGGCGAGGATCGAGCGGACGCGATGCAGGGCGCGCGGTGGGCCGAGCAGCAGGAAATGCAGGAACGCGAACAGCAGAGAGAGCCATGCAGCCAGCGACAGCACAAGCAGCAGCAGGGACAGCCATGGCGCGCTGCGATCAGCCAGCGCCACCGGCCAGGAGGTTCCGAAATAGAGGATGCAGGGGAAGGGCAACGCGAAGAACAGCAGGAACGCGCCCCAGAACCAGAGATAGGCTTTCATGGGGAAGGTGGCAGACCGGTGGAACAGGCCGCGTAGCGTACTACGCTCAGCGGAACTGCAGGGTAAGCAGGTAGTAGCGACCCAGTGGATCGTCCAGCCCCGGCAACTGCCCACCATTGCCGACCAGGTAGTTCACCGGTTGCGCATCAAGCACGTTGTGCACGTCCAGCGCCGCGATGACGCGTGTGCCCAGGCGGCGCGCCAGGTGCAGGTTCCAGCGCAGCTGGCGCGGATTCATGCAGTGGTTCTGTTCGATCTGCCGCTGCGGGCACTCGGCGCCGGGCAGCCATGCGCGGGTGCGGCCCACCTGGTTGCCGCGCAGGGCGATGTCCCAGTTGCTGTTCTGCCATTGCACGTTGAGGACCGCCGCCATCTCGGGCGTGACATGCCCGCGCAGGTCGATCGCCGGCTCGTGGTCCCGACGGCGGCGCAGCTCCTGCTGCTTCAGCGCGTCCAGCGAGAACAACCACTGGCCGGTGCTGCCGGTGTCGACCCGGTATTCGCCACGCAGCACCCAGTTGCGGGAAGTGGTGCGGCCGATATTGTCGAACGACAGGCGGAGGCTGCTCAGGTTGCCATCCTCATCCAACTGCCAGGTGTCACGGTTCCACACGGCATCGGCCGGTTGCAGCGCGAGGATCTCGTTGCGCAGCTCGACGATGTTGTGGGTCAGCGAAAGCGAGAACGCATCGCTGGGTGACCAGGTCGCCGCCAGCGAATGGCTGCGTGAGCTCTCGGCCTTGAGCGCGTTGTTCTCCTCCACATCCGCAGTGACCACGCAGCGGCCGTCCGGCTCGCTCTGTGCACAAGGTGGCAGTGCGCTTGAGACGGGCAGGGTAAGGGTGCCGAACTGTCCTGGCGGGCGGCGCTGTTCGAACAGGCTGGGCGCGCGATAGCCGCGGCCGCTGGCCAGCAGGAACGACCAGTGCGGTGTTGGCGTCCAGCGCAGGCCGGCACGGGGCGAGAATGCCGTGTAGTCGCCGTCGTAGTCCCAGCGCGCGGCCAGGTCCATGCGCAGTTCCGACGTGAGTGGCAGGCCCAGTTCCGCATACGCGCCGCCACTCTGCCGCGACAGGCGCCGCTGCTGCTGCGGCAGCCCCAGTGCCAGATCGCCCTGGCTCAGCAGGGTGTCCGGGTGCGACGTCCAGCGTTCATGGCGCAGATCGATGCCGGTAGCCAGCTGCGCATTGCCGCCCCGCATCGGCATCAATGCGCGCTGTATGCCCCACCAGCCCTGCCACTGCTCGGTAAGTCCACGGTTGCGGATCGATGGGAACAGCGAGGTGGCTTCATCGGCGGGCAATGCATCGAAGCCTGGCAGGAACCTGAGCGACTGCGCCGCCTCGATGAACGGTTCGGCGCGCACGGTGCCCGGCGTGGCCAGGGTGACGTCGCTGCGCTGCGCGCTGATGCCGGCGTCCCAGCTGTGGCTGCCCTGGTCCCGACCGATGCCCAGGGTGAGATCGGCGTCGGTGGCACGGACCTGGGGACGCACATTGCCGGCTTCGCGCAGGACACTGTTGAAGGTGTAGCCGTACAGGCCGAGGGCGACGGCGGTCGGGCCCAGATCGAAACGCTGCCGGTTGTGGCTGGCGCGGGCTTCGGCATAGACGTAGCGTCCCTGGCCACGCTCATGCCGGTAGCGCAGATAGGCCGAGGCGGTATCGGAGGCCGGTTGAAGCGAACGAGGGCGCGAACTGTCGAACCAGCAGGCGCCATTGCGTCGTTTCAATGGTCCGTCGCAGTGCGTAGCGGGCCAGTAGTCGCCATCGCGGAAGGCGCCGATCAGGTACTGCGACGTCTCTGCGTGCCAGTCACGCTGGTCCCCCGCCAGGTGATCGACGCGATGCAGGTCGATGCCTGCGAACCAGCGGTCGCCGCTCCCGCGCAGGCCTCCGGTGGCGGCCTGCACGCGGTACTGGCCGGCGTCGCCACGACTGCTCAGACCGGTCTGCAGCGTTGCCTCCGGGCCGTCGGCCTGGTCGCGGAGGATGATGTTGACCACGCCGGACATGGCATCGGCACCGTAGATGGCCGAAGCACCGCCGCGCACCAGTTCGATGCGTTCGACAAAGCTGAGTGGAATGCCGCCCAGGTCGGTGAGCCCGCCCTGTTCCAGGGACACCATTGGATAACGGGGCAGGCGCCGGCCATTGACCAGGAACAGGGTGGCGCGCGGTCCCATGCCATCCAGGCTGGTGGTGGCGGCTGCACCGACAGGCAGGTACTGCGAATCGCCACTGCGTGCGCTGCTCATCGCTGGCAGCCCGTTCATGCCGGGCAGGTGTCGCAGCAGGTCGAACAGGCTGCCGTAGCCACTGCGCAGGATATCTGCGCGATCGATTGTGGTCACCGGCAGGGTGGTCTGCACGGAGGTGCGCGGCAACCGGCTGCCGGTGACATGGATCGGCGCCAGGTCCACCTGGGGGGGCGACTGCGGGGGCATGCGCGGGCGCGGCGCCACCGTTGCCGGAACCGGCGGCGTGACGGCGGGCGCGACGCGGATGCGGCGGACCACGAAGCCACCGGACGGTGTTCGAAGGATGGTCACCGGCATGCCGGCGACCAGCTGTTTCAGGGCCGATGCTGGATCGGCCTGGCCATGGGTGCCGTTGGCATGGAGCCCCGCCAGTTCCCGGGCATCGAACACCAGAGCGATGCCGCTTTGCCGTGCCCATTGCTGCAATGCCGAGGGCAACGGGCCAGCGTTGATGCGGTAGTCGTGGGTGGCAGCCGGATCGCCTGCGAGGGCGGCAGGCGGCGCGGCGACCAGCAGCGCCAGGCACAGCAGGGGGCGGAGCAGCCCCCACTGCAGCGCGCCTGGTCCTGCCATCGCCGCGGGCCTCCTCAGTACGTGCGGCGCAGTTCCAGCGCGCCATCCGGGCGCGTCTGGCCAGCAATGGACCAGCCAAGTTCCAGCGCGGACAGCAACTCCTGTGCGTCGCCTGCGCGGAACGTGCCGCTGACTGCCAGATCGGTGATCTCCGGGTCGGCGATCACCAGCGGTGCATGGCCATAGCGGTTCATGCGTTCGACCACGATCGACAGCGGGGTGGCATCGAAGACCAGCTGCCCATGCAGCCAGCCCTCGGCGGCTGCCGTGGAGGACAGCGCTGGACCGGGCTGGATGCGCCCGGAGGGGAGTACCTGCAGTTGCTGGCCAGGGGCCAGGGTGTGCTGGGCGGCGCCGTTGCTGACTTCCACCGCACCCTCCAGCAGCGCGACCTCGACCAGGCCATCGTGCAGGCGCTCGACCTGGAAGGTGGTGCCGATATCGCGGATGGTGCTGGTGCCGGCGCGCAGATGCAGTGCTTTGTTCGATGGCGCGACCTGCAACTGCAGGCGGCCGCGTTCGAGGTCCAGCTCGCGGTGGCGCCAGCCAAAGCGTGCGTGCAGCGTCGTGCCGGCATCGAGCATGGCTACGCTGCCATCGGGCAGGGTCAGCCGCTGCGCCTGATGCGTGTCATTGGCAAAGCGCTGCGGGGCTGGGTTGCCATCCACCGCTACCATCCAGCCCACGCCGATGGCCAGGCAGATACCAGCGGCCGCGGCCGCAGCAGGCAGCCAGCGGCGTCGGGCAGGCCGTGCCGCACGCGCCGCAGCCGTCCGCAGCCATGGGTCCGCAGCCAGGCCCTGGCCCTGCTGGAAAAGATCTTCGGCCTGCGCCCAGGCTTTGACATGGGCAGGGTCTTCAGCCAGCCAGTCTTCGAACGACTCGCGTTCGGCAGGGGTGCAGTCCGGGGCCTCCAACCGCGCCACCCAGGCGCTGGCGCGTGCGAACAGCGAGGCGTCTTCCGTGTGCCGGTGGCTGCTCATTCGGTATCCCCGTCGTTGTGCAGCGGATCCGGTCCCAACTCCTGGCGCAGGCCCTGCAGGGCGCGGGCGATGTGTTTTTCCACGGTCTTGGCTGTAATTCCACAGTGCCGCGCGATCTGCGTATAGCTCATGCCGGTGATCCGGTTGAGCAGGTACACCTCGCGCGCACGCTCGGGCAATTTGAAAAGGGCCTGCCGCAGCAGGGACAACATCTGCCCGGACTCTGCCTGGCGCAAGGGGTCCGGCGACGGGCTGGTGGGCTCGTCGTGACCCTCATGCTCGGCCAGTGACAGGTGCGGTCGCGACTGCGGCGATCGGCCGCGATCGGCCAGGCGATTGCGCGCGATACGATACAGCAGCAGGCGCAGTTCGTCGGTGCCGTGCGCGCGATAGCGGATCAGCCGCTCCATGCAGTCCTGCGCGATGTCCTCTGCATCCTCCGGCCCGACGCCCCGTGTGCGCAGGAACGCGCACAGTGGCGCGCGTTCCTCGCGTACGAACGCGATGAAGGCGTCCGCAGGCGCGGGTGGCTCCGGCGCGTGGTGGATCAGGGGGGACGGAACGGACAGGGCTGGCCTCGGCTGACGTTGGCGGGTGCGCCTTCGAGTTTTACGCGACGATGACCGGATGGGGAAGAGTGTGTGGTGCCCCTCTCTCATTGTGAATGCATTCATTTTTTCCGGCCGACCGGGCTGGGGGAGATTCCGGCGCTCTGCCGTTTGACTCCTTACCCGCGTGTTGCGGGTGGAGAGAGAGAACGTATGAAGCATTCGAAGTTGAGCCTGGCCCTGGCCGGGCTGATCGCCGTTGGCGCCATCGCGGCGGCTGATGACGTCATGGCAATGAGTTATCACGTGCAGGGGGATCGCATCTTCCTGAGCGGCGGGGTGACCTACGCCGATGTGGTGTCGTTGCCCGCGTTGCTGGCCAAGGCACAGGCCGAGGGCCGGCCGATCCGCGAAGTGGTGCTGCGCACCTCCAATGGTGGCGCGCTGATCGCCGGCGAGTGGCTGCAGGGCGTGATCCGCACGTCCGGCCTGAACACCATCGTGTCCGGCCACTGCATTTCGTCCTGCTCGATCATGCAGTCCGGTGGCGTCGAACGCTATCTGGCCGGTGATCTGCCGATCGTCGATTCGGTACAGATCCACGCGGCCAGCAACAGCGGCAAGGTGATCTACACGCCGTCGCCACGGATGACCCAGATCTACACCGGCAACTACGGCGGCGGCATCGATGCCGGGCTGCTGCACAAGGCCATGTATGAAGTCGTGCAGCCCAACGGCCTGCTGGTGTTCCGCGATCCGGCGCGCACCACGGGTGCCTCGGTCACTTTCGATCCTGATGGCAGCGGCAGCAAGCTGGAGTCGTTCCCGGGCCAGGACATCTACAGCAACAGGGTCATCACCGCCAAGGGCTACCGCGACCCGGGCGATACGTTGAATGTCACCGCCAACGTGAGCGGCGACATCAACCCGGGCTACCTGCGCACCGGTCGCCAGCTGCAGACCTTCGTCGATGATGACTTCGCGCGCTGGAACACCAACTGGCAGTCCAGCTACATCAACCTGGCGCAGAGCATCTACAACGCCTCCAGCAATGGTCCGCAGGGCATCGGCGCGAACTCGGTACAGGACTACCAGAACGATCCCACATACAAGGCCCTGCTGCTGTCGAAGCTGCGCCTGGGTGACCTGGATGTGTCCACGCTGGACAACTCCATGGGCGTGATCCGCGTGACCAATGGCGCGACATGGCGGACCTCCGCGACCACCGGTGCCGACTTCATGCTGGTCGACAACGGCACCATCGCGCTGGAAGGCGGCGCCCTGCGCGCTTCGGAGGTGCGGGTAATGGCCGCAGGCATGCTGGTCGGCAATGGTGACGTGGCCGGCACCGCTATGGATCTCAGTGCGTTGGCCAGCGGTACCCGCCCGTCCTGGCGCGAGGATGGCTTCAATCGCCTGCGCGTGTACGGGACCCTGATGCCGCGCGGCGGCGATCTGGTCACCCATGGCTACGTCAACATCATGCCGGGCGGGAAGGTGCTGTTCGATGTGACCGAAAACGGCGGGGCTGGCAGTGGCCGCCTGCATGTAGGCAGTTTCTTCGACAGCAAGCAGACCGACGGCGCGCTGGTGATCTCCAAAGGGGCCTTCCTCGAACTGAACGTGGCGCAGGGTTACTACGGCCAGGACTTCCGCCGTGACCTGGTGCAGGGCCCGATCTACCAGGGCGGCTTCGAAGAGGTCGTGCGCCTGGGGGACACCGGCTACAGCGCCAGCATCACCGGCGGCGAGGTGTTCCGCCCACGCCACAACTCGCTGCTGAGCTTCAACGTGAAACAGACCGCGGATGGCCTGTGGTTGACCGCCAACCCGGGCTTCGACCAGCTGGGGCTGTTTGCCAATGGTGCTTCGGGCGATGCCCTTGGCCGTGCGCTGGCGACCGCTTCCGATCGCAGGGATGGTGGCCTGAAGTCGCTGCTCGGCGCGCTGCAGTTCGCCGACCGTGACGTGATCGCACAGCAGGCCGGTGCCCTGCGCGGTGACGCGCACGCGAGCCTGCGCCTGGCCGACAACGCATTGGTGGGCAGCATCGGCAACGTGGTGCAGCAGCACCAGGCCGCGATGCGCAGTGGCGGTGATGCCGACGGCCTGGCCTCGCAGGCCGCGCAGTCGGTGTCGGCGCAGCCGGGCATGCGCCACGGCAGCCTGTTCAACCAGCTGGCCATGCACCTGGTCGAGCCGGCGGCGGGCGGCGGTGAAGGCAGTGGCCCTGGTCGCAACCATGGCCTGTGGGCGCGCGGTTTTGCCAGCCACGGCCGCATCGATGCCGACGGTGGCGTGGCAGGCTTGAGCCATAACATCGGCGGCATCGTCGTCGGCGCCGATACCCGCGTTGCCGATGACCGCGTCACCCTGGGCGTCAGCGTGGCAGCGGCGGATATGTCGACCAAGGGCCGCGACGGCTCCGACTTCAGTGGTGACGTGCGCGCGCTGGACGTGGGCGGCTACCTGGACGCGACCTATTCGCGCGGCTATCTCTCGGCGGCGGTGCGCTACACAGACCTGCGTCACGACACCCGCCGCAGCGTCAGCGGTATCGATGGCCTGCAGCAGCCGCTGCGTGCCACGTACAGCAACGATGCGATCTCCGCGCGGGTGGAGCACGCGTTCTCATTCACCACGGGCAAGGGCCTGGTGATCCAGCCGCTGTTGCCGGTGGTGGACTACGCGCGTACCTCGGCCACGCGCTTCAATGAAGGGCAGGGTGCGGGTGCACTGGTCGGTCGCAGCGGCAGCCTGGAGAGCATCCGCGTGGGCGCCGGCCTGCAGCTGTTCAGGACCCTCGAAGGCAACAACGGCGAGCGCATTACCCCGCGTGCCCGCGTGGTCTGGCAGAAGGAACTGGGCGACTCGCAGGCGCGCTACAGCACCGGCTTCGCCGCAGCACCGGATCTGGTGTTCGGGGCAAGCAGCCAGGCCGTGGGCGAGCAGGTGCTGGCCTGGAACCTGGGCGTGACCAGCCGCGCCAGCGAACGCCTGTCGATCATGGCCGACTACGTGGGCGAGCGTCGTGACGGGCAGATCCAGAACGGCGTGATGCTGGGGCTGGGTTACAAGTTCTGAGTGGCACAGGGCACCGGCGATGTTCGCATCGCCGGTGCCATCCCCACGGACGCGTGGCTGCGGTATGGTCGGCATGGCATTCCATCCAGGTTCTTCCATGCAGATCGCCGTCTTCAGCGCCCGACCCTACGACCGTCGCTTCCTGGACGAAGCCAACCTGCGTGAGGCGGCGGGGCAGGGTTACACGTTCGTCTACTTCGATGCCGCGCTGGATGTGCATACCGCAGCGCTGGCACAGGACTGCGCCGCGGTCTGCGTGTTCGTCAACGATCGGCTGGATGCGCAGGTGCTGCGCGCGCTGCACGCGTTGGGTGTGCGGGCCGTGCTGCTGCGCTGTGCGGGCTTCAACAATGTGGACCTGGCCGCTGCGAAAGCGCTGGACCTGTTCGTCGCGCGGGTGCCGGCGTACTCGCCCGAAGCCGTGGCCGAGCATGCACTGGCGCTGGTGATGACCCTCAACCGCCAGACCCATCGTGCCTACAACCGCGTGCGCGAGGGCAACTTCATGCTCGATGGCCTGCTCGGGCGCACCCTGCATGGCCGCACGGTCGGCATCATCGGTACCGGCAAGATCGGCCTGGCCACCGCGCGCATCTTCAAGGGCATGGGCTGCACGGTGCTGGGGCACGACCCGTACCCGTCGGCGGCCTTCGCAGGTATCGGCGAGATGGTTGCGCTGGATGAACTGCTGGCGCGCGCTGACATCGTCTCGCTGCACTGCCCGCTGACGCCCGATACCCAGCACCTGATCAATGACGCCTCGCTGGCGCGGATGAAGCCGGGCGCGATGCTGGTCAACACCTCGCGCGGCGGATTGGTGGATACCCATGCAGTGATCCGCGGGCTGAAGTCGCGCCGGCTCGGCCACCTGGCCATCGACGTGTACGAGCAGGAAAGCGCGCTGTTCTTCCAGGACCTGTCCGGCGAGATCATCGACGACGAGGCCTTCCAGCGCCTGATGACCTTCCCCAACGTGCTGGTGACCGGCCACCAGGGCTTCTTCACCGTGGAGGCGCTGCAGGAGATCTCGGCGATCACGCTGGGGAACCTGCAGGATTTCGCGGCTGGGCGGGTGTGTGCCAACCGGGTAGAGGCGGACTGAGCCGGGTGGATTGACCGCCGGGGCGCCCAGCCCGTAAAATCGCGGGCTCCGCCGGAATAGCTCAGTTGGTAGAGCGGCGCATTCGTAATGCGTAGGTCGCAGGTTCGACTCCTGTTTCCGGCACCAGTTGTAGAAAAGCCCCGGCCTTGGTCGGGGCTTTTTTTATGCTCTGGTAGTGCCGGCCGCTGGCCGGCAACCCCAGGAGTGCCAGCCCATGGCTGGCACTCCGCGATTTCTGAGTCTCGCGATCTACCCGCCCCTCCGGCTTCCCAGGCGCTTGGCTCCTTGCACAGTTCCTGACCTGGCAACTGCAGCCGGTCATTCCTGTGCTATGAATACCCAGCCTTGCTTCAAGGCTCTTTCAGAGATTGGAAGGATGCGCAGGTTCGGGGGAACTGCAGGCGGCGTGTTTACCCGCTTCAGGAGATGTGGAGATCGAATTCGCAAGCTGGGGGCAACAGGCGCCTGGCTGTCCTGCGTGCTGCTGATCGGCCTTGGCCTGTCGCCATCCGCAATCGCCCAGACGACAGTCACCTACATCCACACGGACGCCTTGGGCTCGGTCGTGGCTGAGAGCGATGCCAACGGCAATGTGATCAAGCGCTATGACTACGAGCCCTACGGGGCCGTGGTCGGTGGTCAGGTCACGGACGGGCCGGGGTATACCGGGCATGTGAGCGACTCGGCAACGGGCCTGATCTACATGCAGCAGCGCTACATGGATCCGCAGTTGGGTGTGTTCCTGTCGGTTGATCCGGTCACGGCGTATGAGCAGCCGGTGGGGCAGTTCAACCGGTATAGGTATGCGAACGGGAATCCTTACAGGTTCACGGATCCAGATGGGCGAATCGTCAAGTACGCATTTGAAGGCGGAGCGACGCTGCGTGATGGTGCTGCCGTGCTCAACCATTGGATGAAGTCAGAAACCATCAGCTCTGAACTGAAGCAGATTCTCCTATCCGATGAGACCTACACCATACAGTTCAATCGCAATGGTGATTTTGGATATGACGAGAACAAAAGAATCATCAGCATTGATGTCACCTCTGGACTTCGCGTCAAATCCTCCGGGGAGATCCAGTCTCCTGCTCTGGGGGGCGGTCACGAGGTGAGCCATGCTGCCCAGCATGATCGGGTTGGATTGTCCGCTTTCCAGGCTTCGCTTGTTGCGCCACAGTCCAACTCGGAGAGCAACGGCGTGATGCAGATCCGAGTCGGCGTATCTTCGGAGGAGGCGCGGGCTACGGGGGTGGAGACCCGGGCCGCGCGTGAGCTGGGGGAGCCTGCCCGGAAGAGCTACAGCGACACGAACGGCACGGTTAATGTCTGCTCCCCCACCAGCAATCGGGAGTGTTGAATGAACCGCGTTCTGATGCTTGCGTTGGCCTTGTCCAGTGCCTCATGTCGCGCCGGTGAGGAGCTCCCTGGGCCTTGCCAGGCGGCAAGCAGTCCGGTGGAGTCCATTGCGCCGGTCGTTCCCGCCGCGACTGAGATGCAGGTGCGTGGCTCTGTCGTGGCGACCGTCGTCGTTGAAGAGGATGGGCGGGTGACAAATCCCGTCATCACGCGGTCACAGTTTGAAGCGCTGGACCGGGGGAGGGTCGACAATGCTGCTTATGAGCGCGCAGCCTTGGTTGCCGTGGCGAAGTGGCGTTTCCCTCCGGTCCCATCCCGCTGCACCAGGAAGGTCACATTCGATTTCCAACGTCTGGATTGAATGAGCCCGGTCAACCTGCTGAAACAGCAACGGCAGCGAGCAGGTGTTGAAGACCCTCATCGAGGACGACAAGAGGAAATGATCATGCGGATTGCTTCTTCAGTCGTCATTCTGGCCGCCTCGCTGCCGGCTGCAGCATCCGCTGCGCCACCTGTCTCTGTGCCGCAGGCCTGCGCGCCGACCTACTGCATTGAGGTCGGAGCCACGTTGCCCGACCGGCCGGTGACGATCCGGGTTGAATCGACGGTTCCCGCAGACGCCTCGACGACAACGGTGGACATGGGGCGTGGATTTTCAATTGGCTTCCATTCCCGGTATGTCGAATGGAAAGCCGGGCGAATGGGCCTTCCGCCCGCGCGATGGACACCAGGCAAAGCCAAGGCGAGCGCGGCAGCTTGCCTGAAGTGTGGCGCGCCGGGCTGGAATGAAGTCATGGGCATTGCCATGACCGGCATCCCCGAAGACTATGGCAATGACCTTTCCGGTATCAGTGTCTGCTTTTGGCCGCTTGATCGTTCATCGGCAGGGCACGGGGACGGCAAGTCCCTGCGCCTTGGGGAGAAGGTCTGCATCGCAGATCCGGCCCCGAGGCGCTGAGCAGCACGTCTGCGCGGAGTGCTGTCTCAATAGGCAAGGTCGAAATAGTAGATCTTCTTTGCTCCGAACACGCCGCAACCTTCGCTGGTGAGTGCGTGGAAGCCGATCGGTGTCCGCGATGACGCCGCCGACAGGATGGCCGCGTACTTTTCCCGTCCGGATTTGTCGCTGGCAAGATCGATTGTCCAGCGCCCGTCGGAAGCACACTCGTTGTTGGTGGGCTGGCCTTCCAGCCACACGGAAACGAACGTGGATTCGACAACCAGTTTGGTGATTTTTCCGGTCTGGTGTGTATCGGCCCATGCGCTGCCGGACAGCAGCAGTGCACCGAGTGTGATAGCGAGCTGTTTCATGTCTTCCCTGCAGGCCCGGGGCATCAAGCCCTATATATAGCGCAGCAGGTGCCGGATCTGATGAGCACGAGCATCACCAGTTGCCGCAGATAGCCGCCGATCACCCCGGCCAGCACCCCGGCCGCGATCCGCATGGCCAGCCGGAACCATCGCCCGGCGCGTTCCCGCAGCCAGGGCAGTACCACCGTTACCTGTGCAGCCAGCAGCAACATCACCACATCCATCCCCAGTGCATCGATCAGCGACAGCAGCGGCAGCAGGTCGGGATTGCAGGCCAGTACAAGCAACAACACGCTGCACAGCAGCGCGAAGGCGCGGCGCCCGGTGGGCAGGGTGGTCCAGCGCAGTAAACGATCAATCAGGGGCATGAATCTTCTGCTCCTTGTCAGAGCGGTGCTCGCAGGCGGTCATTCCGCGCGGACGGGCTGCCGCAGCACGGTCTTCAACCGCGCCGCGTCGGTCCTGCGCGGGTCGCTCAGGTAGATCTCATGATGGGGGCCGGCAAAGGTGTAACCCAGTGCGGGCATCAGTTCGTCGTGCAGATGGGCCAGGGCCGGACCCTCGTCATCGTAGGCGCCTACATGCAGCGTCTGCAGGCAGAGGCCTTCTTCGAGAATTTCGTGGCGAAGGCTGGCTGGAACGTCGCCCAGTTTCTTCGCCGCCTTGGCAATGGCAGCCTCCAACTGCGCTGGACTGATCCCATCCGGCGTGCGGATCATCGCCGTCCACCTCCACTCATCCTTGCGGCGTGCCACAAAGCTCGACGGATCCTCGGCGGTCCAAAGCGCTTCCAGCGGTGGCACCACGTAGTCCTGGCCCCCGGCCTTCAGGGCGAACTTCAATGCATAGCTCACCGAGTACAGCCATTGCACCGCCTGCAGGTAGGCCGGGGCGGTGTTCGGGTCGCCGCGGCCATCGACCATCAGGTAGGGCAGGGGCGGTACATCGACCGGTACGAACTGGCCGGTGGGCGGGTGATAGAGTGCCCGGTCGCGCTTCTTGAAGTCGATCTTGTCCATCGGGGTCTTCCTCCTGTGCCGAGCATCCCATGCTAGGCACCCGTCAGCACGCCTGAACCGATTCAGGTGACTTTGCCGAACGAGGGCGAACGGCCCGCGAACGTCCAGGGCCGGAATGCCGCCCTGGGTCATGCGCCCCGTCATGCCCGCGCGGTGCGACAACGTGTCGCAGCCAGAATCGGGCCTTTCCTGCGCTCGATCAATGTCAATGCCTTTCTTAAATGGTGGGTGACGGCCTAAAATTGAAAGGCTGACTCGACCCACCTCCCTACCTGTCTTCCGGACCGGTGGGACCGGCTTTGGCCGGAACAGGCAGGACGGGGAACGGCATTCCCTCGCAATTGGATCGACCGATGATTCCGTTGAAAACCCTTGGGCGCTGGTTGCGCCCGGGCCTGCTGCTGTCGTTGCTGGTGATGCTCACCGGCTGCGATGCCGTGGCCATCCTCAGTCCGAAGGGCCAGATCGGCCAGGATGAGAAGACCCTGCTGATCACGGCCACCGTGCTCATGCTGCTGGTCGTCATCCCGGTCATCATCATGACCCTGACCTTCGCGTGGAAGTATCGCGCCTCCAACACCAAGGCCCGTTACGAGCCGAAGTGGTCCCACTCGACGGCGATCGAGGTGGTGGTGTGGTCCATTCCCTGCATGATCGTGCTGGTGCTGGCGGTCCTGACCTGGCGTTCGTCGCACGCGCTGGACCCGTATCGTCCGCTGGAATCGGACGTCAAGCCGGTCACCATCGAGGCGATCTCGCTGGACTGGAAGTGGCTGTTCATCTATCCGGAAGAGAAGGTGGCGGTCGTCAACGAAATCAAGTTCCCGGTCAACACGCCGCTGAACTTCAAGATCACGTCCGATTCGGTGATGAATGCCTTCTTCATCCCGCACCTGGGCAGCATGATCTACTCGATGGCTGCGATGGAGACCAAGCTCCACCTGATCGCCAACGAGACCGGTGAATTCCCGGGCATGTCCTCGCACTACAGTGGCGCAGGCTTCGCCAAGATGCACTTCACCGCCTACTCGGTCACCGATGCCGAATACCGCCAGTGGCTGGACCAGGTCCGTGCCGGTGAGCAGACCCTGGACAAGGCCTCGTTCAAGGCCCTGGGTGAAGCACGCAACGCCGAGTGGTATCCGGTCACCTACTTCGGCAAGACCGAAGAAGGCCTGTTCGACTGGGTCATCGCCAAGCACATGGGCGACAACAAGCATTACGGCATGAAGCACTCGCACGCCGGTGCCGCCGCTGCCGATGCCGCCAGCCATGAAGCGCACGAGGGGCATGCCCCCAGTGACGCGCATGATTCCAAGGAATCGGGTGAAAACCTGGATGCCACCGAACACGAACACGCTGGCCATGCTGGCCACGCGGGTTCGGGAGAATGAACATGTTGGGAAAACTCTCTCTTGAGTCGATCCCCCACGATCCGATCGTGCTGACCACCCTGGTCGGCGCGGTGCTGGGTGGCCTGGGCGTCATGGCCCTGATCACCAAGTTCAAGCTGTGGGGCTATCTGTGGAAGGAGTGGTTCACCTCGGTGGATCACAAGAAGATCGGCGTGATGTACCTCATCGTCGCCTTCATCATGCTGCTGCGCGGCTTCTCCGACGCGATCATGATGCGTACCCAGCAGGCGCTTGCCGTCGGCGGGTCCGAGGGTTACCTGCCGCCGCACCACTACGACCAGATCTTCACCGCCCACGGCGTGATCATGATCTTCTTCGTGGCGATGCCGCTGATCACCGGCCTGATGAACCTGGCCGTGCCGCTGCAGATCGGTGCGCGCGACGTCGCGTTCCCGTTCGTCAACTCGCTCAGCTTCTGGCTGTTCGTGTCGGGCGCTGTGCTGATCATGCTGTCGCTGTGGATCGGTGAGTTCGCTGCCACCGGCTGGCTGGCGTTCCCGCCGTTGTCGGGCATCGAATACAGTCCAAGCGTCGGCATGGACTACTACATCTGGGGTCTACAGGTCGCAGGCCTGGGTACCACGCTGAGCGGTATCAACTTCTTCATCACCATCCTGAAGATGCGTACCCCCAGCATGAAGCTGATGCAGATGCCGGTGTTCACCTGGACCGCCCTGGTGACCAACGTGCTGATCGTCGCTGCCTTCCCGGTGCTGACCATCACCCTGGTGCTGCTGACCCTGGATCGTTACCTGGGTACGCACTTCTTCACCAATGACGGTGGCGGCAACGCCATGCTGTACATCAACCTGATCTGGATCTGGGGTCACCCGGAGGTGTACATCCTGGTCCTGCCGGCGTTCGGTGTGTTCTCCGAAGTCATCGCGACCTTCTCGCGCAAGGCGCTGTTCGGCTACAAGGGCATGGTCTACGCCACCGCCTGCATCGGCGTGCTGTCGTTCATCGTGTGGCTGCACCACTTCTTCACCATGGGCTCGGGTGCCAACGTCAATGCCTTCTTCGGCATCACGACGATGATCATCTCGATCCCGACCGGCGTGAAGATCTTCAACTGGCTGTTCACCATGTTCCGCGGCCGCGTGCACTTCACCACCCCGGTGCTGTGGACCATCGGCTTCATGGTCACCTTCGTCATCGGCGGCATGACCGGCGTGATGCTGGCGATCCCGGCCATCGACTTCGTGCTGCACAACAGCCTGTTCCTGATCGCCCACTTCCACAACGTCATCATCGGCGGCGTGGTGTTCGGCATGTTCGCCGGCATCACCTACTGGTGGCCGAAGATGTTCGGCTTCCGCCTCAACGAGTTCTGGGGCAAGTGCGCGTTCTGGTGCTGGTTCATCGGCTTCTACGTGACCTTCATGCCGATGTACGTGCTGGGCTTCATGGGCATGACCCGTCGCCTGCAGAGCACCGTCAACCCGGCCTACGAGCCGCTGCTGCTGATTGCCGCCGCAGGTGCCTTCATCGTGGGTGCCGGCATCCTGTGCCAGATCATCCAGGTGGCCGTGTCGATCCGCGACCGCAAGAAGACCGTCGACCTGACCGGCGACCCGTGGGATGCCCGTACGCTGGAGTGGGAAACCTCTTCGCCGCCGGCCTTCTACAACTTCGGCACCCTGCCGGAAGTCACCGAGCTGGACGATTTCTGGGAACGCAAGCAGCGTGGTGAAGCCTGGCCGAAGCCGGCCAAGTACACCGACATCCACATGCCGCGCAACACCGGCACGGGCGTTGTCATCGGTGCCTTCAGCCTGGTGTTCGGCTTCGCGATGATCTGGCACATCTGGTGGCTGGCCATCGTCGGCTTCGTCGGCATGATCGCCACGTTCATCTACCGCACCTTCGACCAGGACGTGGACTACTGGGTCCCGGCCGCCGAGGTGGAACGCATCGAGAACGAACACCGCAAGCACCTGGAAGCCCAGGGCCTGGTGAAGTCGGAGCTGAAGGCATGAGCACCAATACCTCGACCCTGAGCCACGGGCACGCCGCGCATGCGGCGGCCCATGGCCATGACGACCACGAGCACCACGACACCGGCGGCAACACCGTCTTCGGTTTCTGGGTGTACCTGATGAGCGACTGCCTCATCTTCGCCTCGCTGTTCGCCACCTACGTGGTGCTGGCAGGCGGCACCGATGGTGGCCCCACCGCGAAGGACCTGTTCGAACTGCCGTTCGTGGCATGGGAAACCGCGCTGCTGCTGACCTCGTCGCTGACCTTCGGCCTGGGCATGATCGCCATGCACCGCAAGCAGATGGGCCAGATGTACCTGTGGCTGGGCATCACCTGGCTGCTGGGCTTCGGCTTCATGTGCATGGAAGTGTGGGAGTTCCAGCACCTGATCCACCAGGGCTACGGTCCGGACCGCAGTGCCTTCCTGTCGGCGTTCTTCGCCCTGGTCGGTACCCACGGCCTGCACGTCAGCGCCGGCCTGCTGTGGCTGCTGGTGATGTTCGTGCAGCTGAAGAAGTACGGCCTGACCCCGACCAACAAGACCCGCATGGCGTGCCTGAGCCTGTTCTGGCACTTCCTGGACCTGATCTGGATCGGCGTGTTCTCCGTCGTCTACCTCAATGGAGCGCTGTAATGGCACATGACAACCATGCACACGACCACGGCACCGGCGGCGAAAGCCATGGCACCGTGAAGTCGTACCTGATCGGCTTCGTGCTGGCGGTGGTGCTGACCGTCATCCCGTTCTGGATGGTGATGTCGGGCGATTTCTCGCGCACCGTCAACGGTGTGGTCATCGCCATCACCGCGGTGCTGCAGATGCTGGTCCACCTGGTGTTCTTCCTGCACCTGGACCGTTCTTCGGAAAGCCGCTGGAACGTCAACGCTGCGGCCTTCACCGTGGTGGTGATCGGCATCATCGTGGTCGGCACCCTGTGGGTCATGCACAACATGAACGTGCACATGATGCACTGACGTCCGCGCGACGTTGCCACGCAGAAAGGCCGCCCTCGGGCGGCCTTTTTTGTTTGTCGCGCCCGCCGGGAATGGCACGCGCGGTGGTAGTGCCGGCCGCTGGCCGGCAATTACGGGAAGCCGGCCAGCGGCCGGCTCTACCAGGATCCACGCCATGCGTGGATGGGGTCAGAGCCCTTGCCTGCGGCCAGGGATCCGACCCCAAAGCCATCGGCCTCATCCCACCCGGCATGGCCGGCACAGGGGGGTAGTGCCGGCCGCTGGCCGGCAGTTGCGGGAAGCCGGCCAGCGGCCGGCTCTACCAGGAGATCCACGCCATGCGTGGATGGGGTCTGAATCCTTGCCTGCAGCAAGGGATCCGACCCCAAAGCCATCGGCCTCATCCCGCCTGGCATGGCCGGCACAGGGTGGTAGTGCCGGCCGCTGGCCGGCAATTGCGGGAAGCCGGCCAGCGGCCGGCTCTACCAGGAGATCCACGCCATGCGTGGATGGGGTCTCACCCCACCCGGCGCAGGAACTCCTCGGCGTCCATTGGTCGGCCCAGGTGGTAACCCTGCAATTGATCACACCCCAGTTCGCTCAGGTACTCGCGCTGTGCCTGCGTCTCCACGCCCTCTGCCACCACCTGCAGCTGCAGGGTGCGCCCCAGCGCGATGATCGACGAGACGATGGCGGCATCCTCTTCATTGCATTCCAGATCGTGCACGAACGCGCGGTCGATCTTCAGTTCGGTGGCGGGCATGCGCTTCAGGTAGAGCAGGCTGGAATAGCCCGTGCCGAAGTCGTCGATGGCAATATGCACGCCCATCGCGGTCAGGTCGTTGAGAATCGCCAGGCTGGCGTCCACGTCCTTCATTGCCGTGGTCTCGGTGATCTCCAAGGTCAGGCACGCCGGCTCGATGCGGTGCCGTTGCAGCACCTCGCGCACACTGTCCAGCAGCGCCGGCGAGGCGAACTGCAACGGTGACAGGTTCACCGCCATCGACCATTCGGAATGTCCGGCATCGTGCCACGCGCGCAGCTGTGCACAGGCACGGTCCAGTACCCAGTCACCGATCGGCAGGATCAGACCGCTGCGTTCGGCGATGGGAATGAACACATCCGGCGCCAGCAGGCCCAGCTCGGGATGCTGCCAGCGCAGCAGCGCTTCGGCGCCGGTGGCCGGTGCGCCGGCGGCAGGGAACTTGGGCTGGTAGTGCAGCACCAGCTCGTCGCGGGCGATGGCCTTGCGCAGGTCCTGCAGCAGGCGCAGCTGGCGGTTGGCACTGAGCTGCATCGAGGGGGTGAAGAACGTATAGCCGTTCCGGCCGGTCTCCTTGGTGTGGTACATCGCCGCATCGGCGTGTGCCATCAGCTCGCGCTCGTTGCCGGCATCAGCCGGATACAGGGCGATGCCCAGGCTGGCGCTGACCTGCAGCTCGGCTGCATCCAGCAGGAACGGTTCGCCCGCCGCCGCGATGATCCGCTCGGCGACCACCACTGCATCGTCGGGAACATCGATGGCCAGCACGATCACGAACTCGTCGCCGCCGAGGCGGGCGAAGGTGTCCTGTGGCCGCAGCAGGCCGCCGATACGCTGCGCCACCGCCACCAGCAGGCGATCTCCCAGCTGGTGTCCGTACGCATCATTGACCGCCTTGAAGCCGTCCAGGTCGCAGAACATCACCGCCACCGCTTGGTTGCGCCGCCGCGCCTTCTCGATGGCCTGCTCGATGCGGTCCTGCAGCAGCATGCGGTTGGGCAGCTGGGTCAGCGGGTCGTGCAGGGCGGCCTGGATCAGCCTGTCGTTGGCGTGTGCCAGTGAATCGGCCAGCAGCCCGGTGCGCACGCGCATCTGCCGGTCGAACAGCGAGGCCACCAGGGCGATGCCCAGGGTCGCCACCGTGGTGACGATCACCAGCACCGCCAGCCAACGCGTGTCGATGCCGCCGCTGCCGACCGCGCCGCAGATGCTGCCCTCCGGGAAGCGCGCCGCGGCCATGCCGGTGTAGTGCATGCCGACGATGGCCAGGCCCATCACCAGTGAGGCGAGCAGGCGCAGGCGCGTGGTGTTGCGCTGCTCGGCACGCAGGCGGAAGGCAATCCACAGCGCCGCACCGGCGGCGCCGATGGCAACCGCGATGGAGGCAGCGAACCAGCCCGGGTGATAGTCGATGCCCGGCTGCATGCGCATCGCGGCCATGCCCAGGTAGTGCATGGTGGCAATGCCCAGGCCCATCAGCACGGCGCCGGCCAGCAGACGTCGCCAGGGCAGGCTGGACCGCGACACCAGCCACAGCGCATAGGCCGAGGCGCCGATCGACACGGCCAGCGAGTACAGGGTGATGCCGAGGTCGTAGCCGACCGGAATCGGCAGGTCGAAGGCCAGCATGCCGATGAAATGCATCGACCAGATACCCAGGCCCATCGCCGCCGCGCCGCCGGCCAGCCACCAGCGAGCCACGCGGCCCTCGGCGGTGGCCAGGCGGCCGGCCATGTCCAGCGCCGTGTACGAAGCAAGAATGGCCACCAGCAGGGAGATGGCGACCAGGCTCTGACTGTAACTGCCAGTCATGTTGAATCCAGAGGGGGAGGGAGGGGGCGCCCGCAAGGCGCACGCCCGCGACAGCTATCGGCGCGGGCAGGCGGGACTTGAGCGGTCGCAGCACCTGCGACCCGGCTCGGCTATCCTGCCACGCCTGTTCCCGTTGCTGGAAATCATCCGATGGCCAAAGCCCGCACCGCCTACGTCTGCAATGAATGCGGCGCCGAATTCAGCAAGTGGCAGGGCCAGTGCACCGAGTGCAACGCCTGGAACTCGCTGTCGGAAATCGTGCTGGAGAGCGCGGCGGCGGCCAAGGCGCCGGCGTCGCGCCGGGCGGGTTGGGCGGGCAAGATCGATCCGCCGAAGATCACCGCGCTGAAGGACGTGGAGCAGACCGAGCACCGCCGGGTCAGCACCGGCATCGGCGAGTTCGACCGCGTGCTCGGCGGTGGCCTGGTCGAGGGCGCGGTGGTGCTGGTCGGCGGTGACCCGGGCATCGGCAAGTCGACCCTGCTGCTGCAGGCAGTGGCAAAGATGGCGGCCGAACTGCCGGTGCTGTACGTCACCGGCGAGGAGTCGCTGGCGCAGGTGGCCGGTCGTGCGCACCGGCTGGAACTGCCACTGGATGGGGTCAACGCGCTGGCCGAGACCGGCGTCGAGTCGATCCTGCAGCATGCCTCCAGGGCGGGCCCGCGGCTGATCGTGGCCGATTCGGTGCAGACCCTGTGGACCGAGAGCCTGACCGCCGCGCCGGGTTCGGTCAGCCAGGTGCGCGAGAGCGCGGCGCGGCTGGTGCGTTTCGCCAAGGAGACCGGCACCGCCGTGTTCCTGGTCGGCCACGTGACCAAGGAGGGCGGCATCGCCGGCCCGCGCGTGCTCGAACACATGGTCGATGCGGTGCTGTACTTCGAAGGCGAGAGCGGCAGCCGCTTCCGTTTGCTGCGCGCGTTCAAGAACCGCTTCGGTGCGGTCAACGAACTGGGCGTGTTCGCGATGGGGGACAAGGGCCTGAAGGAAGTCTCCAATCCATCGGCCATCTTCCTGTCCGGCGGCAGCACCCATCAGCCGGGCAGCTGCGTGATGGTCACCCGCGAGGGCACGAGGCCCCTGCTGGTGGAGGTGCAGGCACTGGTCGATGCATCGCCGCTGTCGAACCCGCGCCGTGTCGCGGTCGGCCTGGAGCAGAACCGCCTGGCCATGTTGCTGGCCGTGCTGCACCGTCACGGCGGCGTGCTGGTCGGCGACCAGGACGTGTTCGTCAATGTGGTCGGGGGTATCCGCGTACAGGAGACCGCGGCCGACCTGCCGGTGCTGCTGGCGGTGCTGTCCTCGCTGCAGGACCGGCCGCTGGCGGAAAAGACGATTGCCTTTGGCGAGGTTGGCCTGTCCGGCGAGATCCGCCCGGTGCCCAACGGCGAGGACCGCCTGCGCGAGGCGGCCACCCATGGTTTCAAGCGCGCCATCGTGCCCAAGGCCAACGCGCCCAAGGGCGGTTCGGTGAAGGGCATGGAAGTGATCGCGGTGGAGCGCCTGTCCGAGGCTATCGACGCGGCGTGATGCGCGCGGCCCTGCCTCTACAAACGTCGTATACGGCAACGGTCAGCCTGCCTGTGCTAGTTTTTCCCGCTCGACGAAGGCGCCCTCTGGCGTCTTTCCGTGCCCAGGAGTAAACGATTACATGCAGGACACCACGCCCACCGCCCCCAACGCCGAAATCCGTCGCGCAGGGGTCGATCTCAATGGATTGATGACGGTGCTGGGCAAGCACCTGTATTCCACCCCGATGGTGGCGCTGCGCGAGCTGGTGCAGAACGCGCATGACTCGATCATCCGTCGCCGCATCGAGCAGCCCGGCATCGAAGTACCGTCGCGCATCTCGGTGCAGGTCGATGCCGCTGCCGGCGTGCTGCGCATCACCGATACCGGTGCCGGCCTGACCCGCCAGGAAATCCATGACTACCTGGCTACCGTGGGCGTCGGCTACACCCGGGGCCTGCGCCAGGGCGGGGAGGACGATGAAGGCCTGATCGGCATGTTCGGCCTCGGGTTCCTGTCGGCCTTCGTGCTGGCGCGCAGGGTCAGCGTGCGTACCACCTCGTACCAGACGCCGGAACTGGGTCATCTGTACGTGTCCAGCAATGCCGAGCAGTACACCGTCAGCGAAATGCCGGCGCGCGCGGTTGGCACCGAGGTGGAACTGGAGCTGCATCCGGATTTCCTGCCGCTGGCCAACGAGGCGCGCCTGCACGAGGTGCTGGGCCGCTATTGCGCGCTGCTGTCCGAGCCGATCTTCATCGGTGCTGCGGCCGAGGCGCTCAACCCCGAGCCGCCGCCGTGGCGCAGCCAGGGTGACGTCGTCGTGCATCCGGTGCAGGCGCGTCGCCAGGCGCTGCAGTTCGCTGCGCGCTTCGAGCACGATTTCGAGCCGATCGTCACCGTGCCACTGCGCGCGGATGGCGACAGCGATGCCACCGGCCTGTTGTGGGTCCAGGACGGCGCTACCTACGGCACCAGTGACAACCGCAATCTTTCGGTGTTCGTGCGCGGCATGCTGCTGGACGACGATGCGCGCGACCTGCTGCCGCCGTGGGCGGGCTTCATCGGCGGAGTGATCGAATCCTCGCGGCTGACGCCCACCGCCAGCCGCGAAGACCTGCAGCGCGATGACCAGTACCGGGCCGTGCAGCACGCGCTGCTGGAGGCGCTGATTGATGGCCTGGCCGACGTCGCACGGCAGCAGCCGGAAGCCTGGCGACGCGTTCTCACGCGCCATAATGAGGCCTTGCTGGGCGCGGCGCTGTGCGATGACCGCCTGTTCGACCTGCTGCTGGAGCACGTGCGCGTGCCGACTTCGCAGGGCGACCTGCCGGCCAGTGCGCTGCCGGCGCGTGGTGCCGTGCATGTGATTCTCGACAATGGCGGTGGCTTCGAGGAGATGCTGTTCCGCGCGATGGGGGTACCGGTCGCGCATGGCCACCGCTATGCAGTCGTGCCGTTCCTGCGTCGCTGGGCCCAGGCCAAGGGCCTGCGCCTGGTTGAACTGGGGACCGAGCAGGGTAACCGTGCACTGTTCCGAAGCGATGACAGCCTCGACGAGGCGCAGCTGGCATGGCTGCGCGAGCAGCTGGGCGACGGCGAACAGTTGCTGCCGGCACGCTTCAGCCCCGAGTCGCTGCCGGTGGTGGTGGTGCCCGACCGCGAAGCCGAGCTGAAGCAGCGCCTGGAAGACGACGAGAACGACAAGCGCGTGTCGATGGCCGCGCTGCGCCTGGCCCGGCAGTTCACCGCACGCATCGAGTCGCGCGCGCCGTCGCGGCTGTACCTCAATCTCGACAACCCGGCAGTGCAGGCGCTGCTGCGCGCCCAGCGCGAGGGGCATCCACAGGCCGAAGCCGCAGCCCGTCTGCTGCGCTCACTGAAGATCATCGTCGCCGCGCAGGGCCGCCCGCTGGCACGCGCGAACGCTACGCCCGGCCCGGATCTCAACGGCGCCTTTACCGATATTGCCGGTGCCCTGCAGCAGATGCTGCGCTGAGCACCGTACCTTCTCATCCAGCCTTTGCTAGACAGGAGCACTTACCCCATGGACATCTGGAACTGGGTCGAAAAACTGCAGGGTGACCTGCGCCAGGCCGGCCAGGCGCAGAACGCGCACCTGCTGAACCGTCTCGCCGACGAGGTGAGTGAACTGCAGATCGACCGCGTCGATGCATTGCTGCCCGAAGCGCGTGCGCTGGGCAAGGCGCTGGACAACCCGTGGGTCGACGTCTATGTCGGCCACTGGGCGCTGCGCAACCGCGTCGGCAACCGCGTCGAAGGCGAGAGCGCGCTGGGCGAAGCGGTGGCGCTGTTCGAACGTGCGCACCGTGAGGACACGCTGGAATGCCCGCAGTCGATCTGCGTGACCCAGGATCTGGCTGCCTGCTATGGCAACATCGATGGCCCGGGCTGGGTGCCCGAGCGCATCGAGGTCTGCGATGAAACACTGGGTCGCATCGACCCGAGCTGGGCCTGTTTCCAGTGCCTGAGCTGCGAGAAGGCCGATGCGCTGCTCGATGATGGTCGTGGCCAGGCGGCGCTGGATTACCTGCAGGCGCAGGCCGATGCCGTGGAGGCCTGTGGCAAGGAAGTGTTCGACAGCTTCCCGGAGATGCAGATCAAGATCCTGCTGGGAATGGGCCGTGCCGATGAGGCACTGGCACTGATCGAAAAGCGGGAGGCCGAAGTTGCTGCGTCCGGAGAATACGAGCCGGCCAACTGCACGGTGCCGCGCCGCCTGTCCAAGGCCTGGGCGCTGGCCCAGCTGGGCCGCGACGAAGAGGCGCTGCAGCAGCTGGTGCCGTGGAGCGAGCTGACTCCGAACTACTGGCGCCTGTGGGCCAACACCGCCGCCGCGCTCTGCCAGCGGGATCCTGCGCGCAATACCTGGGATCTGGGCACGCGCTTCAACACGATCATCGAGCACTTTGCCCGGGTCGGATCGCATCGCCTGCTGATCGAAGTGGCAGCGCTGAGCCTGGAGCTGGCGCTGCAGCGTGGTGCGCGCTGGGTGGCACTGCGGCAGCTGGAACTGGCCCGCACGCATCTGGCGCAGCTGCGCCAGGATCGTGGTGCTGCGGCGCTGGTGGCCGGCCTGGCCGCGCGCATCGACGCGTTGCCGGATGTCGCACCGCTGCCGGTGCCGGCGGGCGAGCTGCTGGCATGGCTGGACGCGCAGGGCGAACAGAACCAGTCGCGCGATCCCGAGCGCGAAGCGCAGTGGTTGCTGCAGGCGCATGCCGAGTTGCCCGATGACGAGGCGCTGGCCGAGATGGCGGCCAGCGCACTCAATGCCTGCGGCGCGCAGCCCGAGGCGCGCGCGCTGCTGTGGCGGTTCGTACGCAGCCATGCGCAGAACGATGGTCCCGCGGCCTACACGTTGATGCGCTGGCTGGCCGAACAGGGCGACGACGATGGCCTGCGCCAGCTGGCCGATCTCTATCGCGGCAGCGTGCCGGTGTTCGCGCACTGGTGCGAGGTGCAGCGTGCACGCCGCGTGTCCGACTGGCCGGCGCTGGAGCAGGCGGCCCGATCCCTGCTGGAGCTGTCTCCGGGCTCGCACGGCGCGCGCGGCACGCTGGCGCGCATGTACATGGAAACCGGCCGCTTCAGCGAAGCACAGGCCTGCTATGCGCAGCTGGTTGAATTGCTGGAAGATCCGAATGCCGCGCATTGGGACCACATGAGTGCCGCCAGCGCGGCGCGGGATTGGGACGCCGTGCGTCGCTCGGCGAAGGCGATCGGCATGGAGCTGTCCAGCCTGGAAGGCGTGGTCGAAGAGCCGTGGGGCTGGGTGATCATCCGCAGCGAAGAGAACGGTGAGCCGATGGAGTACTACGCCCGTCGCAGCGGGCCGGTGACCGCGCGCATCGTCGAGAACGCGCCGTCCAACCGCGCCCAGCAGGTGGGCGACTGGGTGGTGTTCGATGCCGCGCTGGTGCATCCGGCACCCGAGGAGGAGGAAGCACGCGAGCATTTCATCCCGACCTATGCGCAGGTGCATGTGCTGGAACGCGGCGGCTTCGCCCGCAGCTGGATGATCGATGGCGCGCACCCGGGCGAAGAGGCCTGGAACGTCTTCGTTGAGGCGGCCGAAGCACAGGGTTGGAAGGTGTGGTCGCACAGCCGCCCGGACTACACCGTCACCGACCCCGATGTGGAAGAGGGTACGCTGCCCGGCCTGCTGTTCACCGTGGCCCAGCCGCAGGACCATGCACCGCTGGCGCTGCACCGCTTCCTCCAGCAGCAGACCGCGACGTGGCCGCATCCGCATTGCTGGCTGCGCCTGGCCGAAGCCTGCGACCAGGATCGCCAGCCGCACCTGGACGTGATCGAGCGTTACGGGTTGTAAGCCGGGTATCGGGTAGTGCCGGCCGCTGGCCGGCAGCGCCGGGATATCCTGTAGTGCCGGCCAGCGGCCGGCACTCCCTCAAGGAGAAATACATGCGAAAGACAGGGATGTTCGTGATCGCCGGGCTGCTGCTGGCCCCCACCGTGCAGGCTGCTCCCGCCTGCCGGGAGCCTGCGGCTGTGGCCCGCGCCTTCTACGAGGCGACGACCGGCAACGGTGATCTGCTGGATCCGCCGGCCGCGCTGGTCAGCGCGGCCTTCGGCAAGGCGCTGCGTGATGAGCGTGCCTGCCAGCAGCGCGAGGAGGGCATCTGCACGATCGATTCCGATCCGTGGCTGGATGCGCAGGATGGCGACATCGACAGCCCCGTGCGTTACAGCTGGAAAGAGGCCTCGGCGACCACTGGCCAGGTAGAAATGCGATATTTGGTCTGGAAAAAGGCCTACGTGACCCGGTTGCCGATGGTGCGCCAGGGCCAGGGCTGCTGGCAGGTCGATGACATCCTCACCAACAGCGGCCGTTCGGTGCGGAAGATCCTGGCGCAGCCGGTGCCCTGACCGGCGGCAGCATCCACGCAGGGTGCGGTCCAGTTGCCGGCCAGCGGCCGGCACTACCAGGTGATGTTGGGTGGGTGCCGACCGTTGGTCGGCACGCTTCTATCGCGTATGCCCGAACACCAGTTCGATCACGAACTGGCTGCCGAAGAACGCCAGCAGCAGCAACAGCATTGCCGCCAGCGTCCAGTGCACCGCCTTCATGCCGCGCCAGCCGTAGCGGCGGCGGCCGACCAGCAGCACGCCGAACACGACCCACGACAGCACGCTCAGCACGGTCTTGTGCACCAGCTTCTGTGCCAGCAGGTCATCGACGAACAGCACGCCGGTGACCAGGGTCAGGGTCAGCAGCGCGAAGCCGACGATGATCACCCGGAACAGCAGTGATTCCAGGTCGGCCAGCGGCGGCAGCGCCCGCAGCCACGGCCGGAACTCGCGGCGACGCAGTGCGCGTTCCTGCAGCCACAGCATGATTGCCAGCAGCGCGGCGATGCTCAGCGTGGCGTAGGCCAGCAGCGCCAGCCAGGCGTGGCTGGCCAGGCGCCAGCCCAGCACTTTGCTCGGTTCGTGGCCGTAGCCGTGGTAGGCCAGCAGCAGCACGGCAGCCAGCGGGAACACCACCACGCCCAGCGCCGACATCCGCCCTCGTGCGCCGACCAGCGAGGTCAGCCAGGCCATGCCCAGGCCGACCAGCGACAGCGCGGCGAAAAAGTGCATGTCCGGCCCGCCGTTGGTGCGCATCGCCACCATCACGTGGTAGCTGCCATGCAGCAGCATCGCCGGCAGGGCCGGCCACAGCCAGGTGGGCGAGCCGGTGGTTTCATCGCGGCCGAGCGCGCGCACCAGCAGGGCACTGGCAGCCAGGTAGAGCAGGACGGCGATGAGAACGATTGTCATCGTTGCAGTTTCGCATACCCCTGCGGTGGTGGCGACGGTCCCGTGGCCGCAGTCCGGGGAGACAGCCGGACCCGTTATACTGTCTGCCTTATTGTCCCCCGCTTTCAGACAGGTTGCGCCGCATGTTCGAGTCCCTGACCCAGCGCCTTTCCGGCACCATCGAGCGCCTGCGTGGCCGTGGCCGCCTGACCGAGGAGAACATCCGCGAGGCGACCCGCGAAGTGCGCATCGCGCTGCTCGAAGCCGACGTTGCGCTGCCGGTGGTGCAGGCCCTGATCGAGCGCATCAAGGTACGAGCGGTTGGCCAGGAAGTGCTGAAGTCGCTGACCCCGGGCCAGGCGCTGATCAAGGTCGTGCGCGACGAGCTGACCGCGGTGATGGGCGCCGAAGCCAGCGACCTGAACCTCAATGTGCCCGCGCCGGCCATCATCCTGATGGCGGGCCTGCAGGGCGCCGGCAAGACCACCACGGTGGGCAAGCTGGCCAAGCACCTGAAGGAAAAGCGCAAGAAGAAGGTGATGGTGGTCTCGGCCGACGTCTACCGTCCGGCCGCGATCGAGCAGCTGAAGACCCTGGCCGAGCAGGTCGGCGTGCTGTTCTTCCCGTCCAGTGCCGACCAGAAGCCGGAAGCCATCGTCCGTGCCGCCATCGACGACGCGCGCAAGTCGTTCGTCGACGTGCTGCTGGTCGATACCGCCGGCCGCCTGGCCATCGACGAAGCGATGATGGCCGAGATCAAGGCCCTGCACGCTGCGGTGAACCCGGCCGAAACCCTGTTCGTGGTCGACGCCATGACCGGCCAGGACGCGGCCAACACCGCCAAGGCCTTCGGCGATGCCCTGCCGCTGACCGGCGTGGTGCTGACCAAGACCGACGGTGACGCCCGTGGCGGTGCCGCACTGAGCGTGCGCTACATCACCGGCAAGCCGATCAAGTTCGTCGGCGTCAGCGAAAAGCCGGAAGGCCTGGACGTGTTCCACCCGGACCGTATCGCCAGCCGCATCCTCGACATGGGCGACGTGCTGTCGCTGGTCGAGCAGGTCGAGCAGCAGGTCGACAAGGACAAGGCGGCCAAGCTGGCCGAGAAGGTCGCCAAGGGCAAGAAGTTCGACCTGAACGACATGCGTGACCAGCTCGAGCAGATGCAGAACATGGGCGGCATCGGCGGCCTGATGGACAAGCTGCCGGGCCTGGGCAACATCCCCGACCATCTGAAGCAGCAGGTCAGCCAGGGCAAGGAAGTGCCGCGCATGATCGCCATCATCAGCTCGATGACCAAGAAGGAACGGCGCAACCCGAACCTGCTGAACGGCTCGCGCCGCGCGCGCATCGCCAAGGGCTCGGGCGTGACGCCGGCTGACGTCAACAAGCTGATGAAGCAGTACATGCAGATGGAAAAGATGATGAGCAAGATGGCCGGCGGCGGCATGAAGGGCATGCTGCGCAGCATGAAGGGCATGATGGGCGCCATGGGCGGCCGCGGCATGCCGTTCCGTTGATGCAGCGACGGGGCCGGCGCGCATTGCGACGCGGCCCCGGTCACAATGACTGGCGTATGCTGGATGGCGACTTCTCCAACAGGTATGTCGCGTGAATGCATCGCCGATTCTTGAACGCGCCGACACCTTCTGTCGGCGTTTTTCATTGCAGCTTCCGATCCTGCTGGCACCGATGGCCGGTGCCTGCCCGGTGCCGCTGTCGGCCGCGCTGGCCAATGCCGGCAGCATGGGCGCGATGGGTGCGGTGCTGTCGCCGGCCGCCGATATCGGCCGCTGGATGGATGACTTCCGCGCCGCTTCCAATGGCCCGGCGCAGGTGAACCTGTGGGTGCCGGATCCGGTGCCGACCCGTGACGTTGCCGCCGAGGCTGCCAGCCGCGCCTTCCTGACGCAGTGGGGCCCGGACGTGCCGGCCAGCGCCGCCGATGCCACGCCCGCCGACTTCGAAGAACAGTTCGCCGCACTGCTGGCCGCACGCCCGGCGGTGGCCTCGACCATCATGGGTGTGTTGCTGCCGCGCCACGTGCAGCAGTTGAAGGATGCCGGCATTGCCTGGATCGCCTGCGCGACCACCTTGTCCGAAGCGCGTGCAGCACAGGACGCCGGTGCCGATGCGGTGGTGGCGCAGGGCATGGAAGCGGGCGGCCATCGCGGTGCGTTCGATCCGGCGATGGCCGAGCGCCAGCTGGTCGGCCTGTTCGCGCTGCTGCCGCGCCTGGCCGATCACCTGCAGATCCCGGTGATTGCCGCCGGCGGTATCGCCGATGGCCGCGGTATCGCCGCCGCGCTCACGTTGGGGGCCAGCGCGGTGCAGATCGGCACCGCGTTCCTGCGCACGCCCGAAGCAGCGATCGCCTCGGCATGGGCCGATGGGCTGGCCGCCAGCGAACCGGAAGACACCTGGCCGACCCGCGCCTTCAGCGGCCGCCTGGGCCGCGGCCTGGCGACCGCCTATGTGCGCGCCGCTGCCGCAGAAGGCGCCCCGGCGCCACGCCCGTACCCGGTGCAGCGCGGGCTGACCGCGCCGATGCGCAAGCAGGCCGCGCAGGAAAACCGCCTGGCGGCGATGCAGGCCTGGGCCGGGCAGTCGGCGTGGATGGCGCCGGCACAGCCGGCCGCCGACGTGCTGCGCGGCATGTGGAGCCAGGCGCAGGCGCTGCTGCGATGACGGTGACCTGCAACGGCCTGCCGGCACAGGTCGAGGATCTGCTGCCGGCGCTGGTCAACTACGGCCATTTCACCTCGCTGCAGGTGCGCGACCACGCGGTGCAGGGACTGGACCTGCATCTGGCGCGGCTGTCACAGGCGACCCGTGAACTGTTCGGCAGCGAGCTGGATACGGTGCAGGTGCAGACCTGGATGGCACAGGCCCTGCAACAGGCCGGCCTGGCCGATGCCTCGCTGCGGGTGACGGTGTACTCGCGCCGGTTCGATTTCCGCAACCCGCTGGCGGCGGTGCCGGTGGACGTGCTGGTGGCAGTATCAGCGCCGGTGGCCCTGGTCGCGCCCAAGCGCGTGCGCAGCGTGGTCTGGCAGCGCGAAATGCCGCAGATCAAGCACGTGGGCACGTTTGGCCTGTTCGCCGAGCGCCGAGCGGCGATGGCCGAAGGATTCGACGATGTGCTGTTCGTGACCGCTGATGGCGACGTGAGTGAAGGCAGCACCTGGAATCTGGCCGTGCACGATGGTGAACGGCTGCTCTGGCCGCAGGCGCCGGCCCTGCGCGGTACGGCCGAAGCGCTGCTGAAGCGGCATTGGCCCGATGCGCAGTTGACGCGGCCGTTGGCGCTGGCTGAACTGGGCAGTGTGAAGGCCGCTTTTGCCTGCAACGCCAGCGGCCTGTGGGCGCTGGAGGCCATCGACGGGCATCTCCTGCCAAGCTCGCAGGCGCTGGCTGAACAGAGCAGGGCGGTGCTGGCGGCGGTGGCTTGGCAGGGGCTGGGGCCAGATCCCTTTTGCGCCGCAAAAGGGATCTGACCCCAAGCGAACCCCCCGGGGTTGGCTCGGCCGGACTCTGCCGCTATAATCGCCCGCTTACCTCGCCATCCTGGCGACTGGGCAATAGGAAAAACACCATGGTCAAGATTCGACTGACCCGCGGCGGCGCCAAGAAGCGTCCGTTCTACCACATCATCGTCACCGACGTGCGCAGCGCGCGCGACGGCCGCAACATCGAGCGCGTTGGTTTCTACAACCCGGTCGCCCAGGGCGGCGAGAAGCGCATCGAGCTGGACCTGGCCCGCGTTGACCATTGGGTCAAGAACGGCGCCCAGCCGACCGACAAGGTCCGCAACCTGATCAAGGAAGCGACCAAGTCCCAGGCCGCTGCGGCCTGATCCTGACGGGCCACGCTTCGGCGTGGCCCTCTTGGTTGAAGCAGATGAAAGATATCGAGCGCCGCATCCTGCTGGGCAGGGTTGTCGGCGCTTTTGGTGTGCGCGGCGAGATCAAGCTCGAGTCCTGGACCGAGCCACGTTCCGCCATTTTCCGTTACCAGCCGTGGATCGTGCGCAGCCCGTCCGGCGTGGAAACCACGATTGAAGGTGTGCGTGGCCGCGACAGTGGCAAGCACCTGGTCGCCCGGTTCCCCGGCGTCGAGGACCGCGATACCGTTGAAGCGATGCGCGGCACCGAGATCTACGTGGCCCGCAGTGCCCTGCCACCGCCGAAGCCCGATGAGTATTACTGGGTGGACCTGGAAGGCCTGGACGTGAAGACCACCGAGGGCGTTGCCCTGGGCCAGGTCTCGCACCTGTTCAGCACCGGCGCCAACGACGTGGTGGTGGTCCGGGGTGACCGCGAGCGGATGATCCCGTTCGTGCAGCCGGACTTCGTCAAGTCGGTCGATTTCGAGGCCAACCTGGTCGTGGTCGACTGGGATCCCGAGTTCTGAGTGTGAGCATGCGTTTCGACGTCATCACCCTGTTCCCCGAGTTCCTCGCCCAGTCCGCTGGACTGGGCGTGGTCGGGCGCGCGCAGGAGAAGGGGTTGTTCAGCCTGCATGGCTGGAATCCCCGTGATTACGCCGAAGGCAACTACCGCCGGGTGGACGACCGTCCATTCGGTGGCGGCCCGGGCATGGTGATGCTGATCGAGCCGTTGCAGGCCTGCCTGCAGGCGATCCGCGATGCTGATCCGACCCCGGCGCGGGTGATCCATCTCAGCCCGCAGGGGGCGCCGTTGACTCAGGCCAAGGTGCGGGAACTGGCGGCGTTGCCGCGCATGGTCCTGCTCTGTGGCCGCTACGAGGGCATCGACGAGCGTTTCCTGGAAGCCAATGTCGACGAGGAAATCTCCCTCGGCGACTATGTGCTGTCGGGTGGCGAGCTGGGTGCGGCGGTCATCATCGACGCCGTGGCCCGCCTGCAGGACGGGGCCCTGAATGACGCTGAATCAGCGGCCCAGGACAGCTTCGAAGGTGATCTGGGCCTGCTCGACTGTCCGCACTACAGCCAGCCGGCCCAGCACCCTCTGGGCGACGTGCCGGACGTGCTGCGCTCAGGCAACCATGCGGCCATCGCCGCGTGGCGCCGCCAGCAGTCGCTGGTCCGTACCGCCCAGCGGCGCCCGGACCTGCTGGATGAACAGGCGCTGGGCAAGGCCGACCGCACGCTGCTGGAACAGGGCCGTCAGGCCCAGAAACAGAAGGCCGACCCCTAGCGCAGGGCCGGCTTTATCGGCTATCATGGCCAATTACCGCCAGCCTAGGCCGGCGCGCAGTACCCACAACAAACGTGCAGCACAGTCCGGTGACTGCATGAGCCCACGTTGTCTACATGACACGCCCACCCGAACAAGAATCGGTGTAACCCATGAGCAAGCTGAACAAGTCCATCGTTGCGGAATTCGAATCCGCCCAGATCACCCGTGAACTGCCGAAGTTCAGCCAGGGCGACACCGTTGTCGTCAACGTGAAGGTGAAGGAAGGCAGCCGCGAGCGCGTGCAGGCCTACGAAGGCGTCGTCATCGCCACCAAGAACGCCGGCCTGAACTCCTCGTTCACCGTGCGCAAGATCTCGCACGGCTACGGCGTCGAGCGCGTGTTCCAGACCCACAGCGCCATCATCGACTCGGTCGAAGTGAAGCGTCGTGGCAAGGTCCGCGCCGGCAAGCTGTACTACCTGCGTGGCCTGGAAGGCAAGGCTGCCCGCATCAAGGAAGACCTGGCTGCCGCTGCTGCCGCCAAGGCTGCCCGTCTGGCCGAAAAGGCCTGATAAACAACTTCGGTTGTTGCCGCGACGGCCACCTTCGGGTGGCCGTTTGCGTTTTCGGCAGCGCATCGGCCACGATCAGGTGATGAACGACATCAACCCGCGCTATCCCGCCGTGATCCAGTCGGCGTTGCGCTTCCTCGACGGCAAGGGATTGGCGCGTGTGCAGTCGGCGCCGTTGCTGCATCGCCTGCTGTGGCGCATGGGCATCGCACTGCCACCGCCGATCCTGGCCGGCTTCGGTACCAATGCGCTGGTGCAGGGCCTGTTGTTCGGGCTGTTCTGGACCGCGCTGATGTGGCTGATGCTGTGGCAGGGCAGTGAGCGTCCGCTGGCGCTGCTGCTGGTGGCCGGGCTGTTGGCCGGAGCGCTGTTCGGCATGGTGATGGCGGCGCTGATGCGCGCGCTGCGCCGGCACCGCAAGCTGCCGGAGTGGCGCCAGTTCCGCGCGGGGCAGGCGGACTGAGCCGATGGCGCACTGCGCCGTGACCGCCCGGCACAGGCCGCGGTAGGCTGCCGGCATCATCCCGATGGACGTGCCGTGCGATGCCTGCCAAGCGAACCGCACCTTCCGCTGCGCACAAGCTGTTGTCAGGCGGTAATCCGCAGATCGCCAAGGGCGAGGGCGATGCCACGGTACAGGCCTATATCGCGGCGATGCCGGACTGGAAGCGGCCGATCGGCGCACGGCTGGATGCGCTGGTCGAACAGGCCGTACCCGGGGTGCACAAGGCGGTGAAGTGGAACTCGCCGATGTATGCGGTGGCCGCGGGCGAAGGCTGGTTTCTCAGCTTCCATTGCTTCACCCGCTATATCAAGGTGGCGTTCTTCCGCGGCGCTGCGCTGAAACCGGTGCCGCCGGAGCCGTCCAGGAGTGCCGATACGCGCTACCTGCACATTGCACAGGATGGCGTACTGGATGAAGCCCGGTTTCTTGACTGGGTGCGCCAGGCCGCGGCATTGCCCGGCGAACACATGTAAGCCCACCGTTCTGATCTCCTTGCCGACGAGAGCCGCTGATGGCCACGCATGCACCCAACCCGGCTGATGCCGGAACCCCGGCCGCCGAACTGATCGATGCGCGCATCGCCGAACTGGGCGACTGGCGTGGCGAAGCGCTGGCACGCGTGCGTGCGTTGATCCATGAGGCGCTGCCCGACGTGCAGGAAACCTGGAAATGGCGGGGTACACCGGTGTGGGAGCACAACGGCATCCTGTGCACCGGCGAGACCTACAAGCAGGCGGTGAAGCTGACGTTTGCCAATGGCGCGGCGCTGGCCGATCCGAAGGGCCTGTTCAACGCCAGCCTGGAGGGCAACACGCGGCGCGCGATCGATATCCATGAAGGCGCGATGCCGGATGCCGCCGCGTTCAAGGCGTTGATGCGCGCGGCGGCGACGTTCAACGCGGCGAAGAAGAAGAAGCGGTAGAGCCGGCCGCTGGCCGGCTGTGCCGCGATGCTGCTGGAGAGGTGTGAGGTTGCCGGCCAGCGGCCGGCACTACCGTGGCGTTCACTGGCCCATGAGGTTGCCGGCCAGCGGCCGGTATTACCGCATCGGTGCGGCATCCGGGTCGGCCACTGGCGACGGCGGGCAAGCCGGAATTTCCGACGGCGTGGCCAGTTCCTCGGCGTGCGAGGGCTTGCTGATCATCTTCGCCTTGCGCCAGCCGCCCCAGCGGTAATACGCCAACGACAGCAGCATCGACACCAGCGAGCTGACCGGGAAACTCCACCAGATCGCATCGGCGCCCCAATACGGCTGCAGCAGCTCGGCGAACGGCACGCGAACGCCCCACAGCGAACCAGCCAGGATCAGCAGCGGCGGGATCACCGCACCGGTGGAGCGCACCACGCCGGAGATCACGAAGCTGACGCCGAAGAACAGGAACGAGCCGATCACCACGTGGTTGAGATGACGGGCAATGTCCAGCGCCTGGCTGGCCGGCGGCAGGAACAGGGCCAGCAGCTGGCGATCAAACAGGACCAGCGGCAGGATCAGCGCGCCGGTCAGCAGGAAATTGAACAGCACGCCCTGGCGTGCGGTGCCGCGTACGCGGTCCCAGCGCTGCGCACCGACATTCTGCGCCGCCATCGAAGAGCACGCCGCGCCGATCGCCATCGCCGGCATCTGCAGGTAGTTCCACAGCTGCAGGGAAGCGCCGTAACCGGCGGCGGTGTCGGTGCCGTACTGGTTGACCATGGTCATCAGCAGGATCACCGACAGCGAGATCAACACCATCTGCAGGCCCATCGGCACACCCTTGAGCACCAGCGCTTTCAGGATGGTCAGGTCGAGCTTGAACAGGCGCATGTCGGCGCGGCCCAGCCACAACGTGTGGCGCTTGTGCCGCATGTACAGCAGCAGGCCGGCCAGCGACAGCGTCTGCGCGACGAGCGTGGCCCAGGCCGAGCCGGCGATGCCCAGCGCGGGGAACGGCCCCATGCCGAAGATCAGCACCGGGTTCAGCACGATGTCCAGTGCCACCGACACCATCAGGAAACGGAACGGCGTGCGCGAGTCACCGGCACCGCGCAGCGCGGCGGTGAGGAAGGCGAACGCATACAGCGTCGGCATCGCCAGGAAGATGATCTGCAGGTAGGCCTCGGCCAATGGCAGCGAGGCGGCCGGCGTGCCCATCGCCGCCAGCAGCGGATGGGCCATGAACCAGCCGGCGATGGCGATGATCACTGACAGGCCGATGAAGAAGGTGGCGCTGGTACCCACCACGCGCCGCGCCTGCGCGATGTCGCGCGCGCCGATCGCCTGGCCGATCAGGATGGTCGAGGCCATGCCGAAGCCGAACACCGAGCCGATCAGGAAGAACATGATGTTGTTGGCGTTCGCGGTGGCGGTCAGTGCCGCCTCGCCGAGGAAGCGCCCGACCCAGACCGCATTCACCGAACCGTTCAGCGACTGCGCGATGTTGCCGGCCAGGATCGGCAGGGAAAACAACAGGAGATTGCGGCCGATCGGGCCGGAGGTCAGGTCAAGCGGCGCTTTGGCCATGGAGTGGTGATCGAATCCCGGGAGGCGCACACTAGCACCAAGCCGGTTTGCGGGATGTGGCAATGCGTCAACGACTGCAGGTGAAGCGAAGGCTGGCGCTGGCCTTGATCGGCGCCGCGCTGGCCGCATGTTCGACAGGTGACCGGCTGGGCGATACCCAGGTGCGGCCAACCGACCGCCCCGAGTGCCTGGTCGGCAGCCAGCGCCAGGATCTTTCCGCCGGCGTTCCCACCCTGATCGGGGGCAGCGGCTGCCGCACCGACCCCGACAACCCGCGTCCCCTGAACAAGCGAACGGAGTAGTCCCTGCCGATGACCGAGCTTTCCGCGCTGTCGCCCAGTGTCCGCCTGGACATCTGGCTGTGGGCGGCCCGTTTCTTCAAGACCCGCAGCCTGGCCAAGCAGGCCATCGAAACCGGCAAGGTCAGCGTCGCCGGGCAGCGCCCGAAATCCTCACGCGCAGTGCGCGTCGGTGAGCAGCTGCAGGTCGACCGCGGCGAAGAGCATTTCGAGATCCAGGTGCTGGGCCTGAGCGACCAGCGCGGGCCGGCGCCGACGGCGCAGCAGTTGTATGCCGAGAGTGAGGCCTCGAAGGCGCGCCGTGCCGAACAGCGCGCGTTGCGCATCGCGGCGCGCGATGGTTTCCAGCCGCCGGAGCACAAGCCGGACAAGCGCGCACGGCGGTTGATCCGCGCGCTCGGCGATATCGACGCGTTGTAAGCAGCAGGGCGCCAGACCGGATCCGGCGCCCCCTTGGCTCAGCGCTTGCCGCCCAGCAGGCTGCCGCCGATCTTCAGCAGATCGCCCACGCCGAGCTGGCCGTCACCGTCCTGGTCCAGCAGGCTGCCGAGCAGGCCGCCGGCAAGACCGCCCTGCTGCTGCACCTGCTGCTTTTCCTGGCCGAGGGCCTGGCTGAGCGAGCCGGCGTCGGCCTGGCCGCCACCGAGGCGCTGGGCGAGGAAAGCCATCACGATCGGTGCGAGGATCTGCAGCAGCTGGCTGGTGCGGCCACTGTCGAGCTGGGTGGCCTGGGCCAGGCCGGTTTCCACCTTCTGCTGGTTGCCGCCGAAGATGTGGCCGAGGATGCCGGCGCCATCGCTGGCGGCACCACCGCCACCGCCGCCCAGTACCGAACCGAGCACGCTGCCCAGGTCCAGCCCACTGTGGTTGTTCTGCAGCGCGCCGAGCAGCGCCTGCGCGCCCTGCGGCTGCGAGGCGTTGTTGCCCAGCGCGCCCATCAGCACCGGCAGCGCGGCACTGATCGCACCGGAAGCCTGGGTGTCGCTGATGCCGAGCTGCTGCGACACCTGCTGCAGCGGTGCGCCCTGCAGTTTGGCGAGAAGTTCGTCGGTGAGGCTCATCTGCGGAATCCTTGATTGGGGTGGGGCGTGCAGAAGGTACGACGCGGACCGTTAAAACGGCGACGCCGCCTCACGGGGAGGCGGCGTGCTGTTCACGGGGCAGGGCGATCAGAGCTCGATGTCTTCGGCGCCCGGGGTCGCGGTGGGGAAGTCCGCTTCCGGCTGCGCCGGCTTGAACGGATCCGAAGGCTGGCTGGCCAGCGCCTTCAGCGCTGCGGCAACGCCAGCGCCATAGGCCGGGTCGGCCTTGCTGCAGTTGTCGATGTGGCGCTGCTTGATGAAGTCCGGCGCATCGCCCAGGGCGCGGGCGGTGTTGGCGAACAGGCGGTCCTTCTGTGCCTGGTTGTAGCTGCGGAACAGCGCACCGGGCTGGCTGAAGTAGTCGGCGTCGTCCTCACGGAAATTCCAGAAGTCGGCGTCACCGCGGATCTTCATCGGCGGCTCGCGGTACTGCGGCTGTTCCTGCCACTGGCCGTAGCTGTTCGGCTCGTAGTGCGGCAGGCCGCCGTAGTTGCCGTCCACGCGCATCGCACCGTCGCGGTGGTTGCTGTGCACCGGGCAGCGTGCGGCGTTCACCGGAATCTGGTGGTGGTTCACGCCCAGGCGGTAGCGCTGCGCATCGGAATAGGCGAACAGGCGTGCCTGCAGCATCTTGTCCGGCGACGGGCCGATGCCGGGCACCAGATTGCTCGGTGCGAACGCGGATTGCTCCACGTCCTGGTACCAGTTGACCGGGTTGCGGTTCAGTTCGAACTGGCCCACTTCGATCAGCGGGTAGTCGCTCTTCGGCCACACCTTGGTCAGGTCGAACGGATGGATGCGGTAGGTTTCCGCCTCCAGCTCGGGCATGACCTGGATGAACAGCTTCCACTTCGGGAAGTCGCCCTTCTCGATTGCGGCGAACAGGTCGCGGCCGTGGCTTTCGCGGTCATGGCCGACCAGGATCTGCGCCTGCGCGTCGGTCAGCGATTCGATGCCCTGCTGGCTGACGAAGTGGAACTTCACCCAGAAGCGCTCGCTGTCGGCGTTGGTGAAGCTGTAGGTGTGCGAGCCGAAGCCGTGCATGTGGCGGAAGCTGCGCGGGATGCCGCGGTCGCTCATCACCACGGTCACCTGCAGCAGGGCTTCGGGCAGCAACGTCCAGAAGTCCCAGTTGTTGCGCGCGCTGCGCAGGTTGGTATGCGGGTCGCGTTTCACGGCCTTGTTGAGGTCGGCGAACTTGCGCGGGTCGCGCAGGAAGAACACCGGCGTGTTGTTGCCGACCAGGTCCCAGTTGCCTTCTTCGGTGTAGAACTTCAGTGCGAAGCCGCGGATGTCACGCTCGGCGTCGGCGGCGCCACGCTCGCCGGCCACCGTGGTGAAGCGCGCGAACATCTCGGTCTGCTTGCCGACCTTCTCGAACAGCTTGGCACGGGTGTACTTGCTGATGTCGTGGGTGACGGTGAAAGTACCGAACGCGCCCGAGCCCTTGGCGTGCATGCGGCGCTCGGGAATGATCTCGCGGTTGAGGTTGGCCAGCTTCTCCAGCAGCCAGACGTCTTCCATCAGCAGCGGGCCACGTGGGCCGGCGGTCTTGCTGTTCTGGTTGTCCACCACCGGTGCGCCGAAGGCCGTGGTCATCGGCGTGACCGGATCATCGCCGTGCTTCTGCTTGGGCGTGGTGCTCAGTTCACGCTGCTGCTGGGTGCCTTCCGCAGGCGACGGCGCGGTGTGATACGGGCACTTGGGGCTGTTGTTATCGGACTGGCTCATGGCTGGCTCCTGCGGGTGAAGACGGGGTGGAACATCTTCACTCGACTTTAGCTATGGCCAGATGAAATGAATAATCGAATGAATCATTCACTTCTATAGCTTCTGTCTATCGATTGTCGGGAATTCATTGCCGGGGCCTTGTTCCGGTCGCCCGGCGGCTCGCATCCCGACACGCTCCGATCATGGGCCAGCAGTGCTCGATTCGACGATGCGCACCGGGCGCGCTAGGCCGTCGAATGCATCCACATAACGACGATGAAGCATCCCGTCCCGGCGCAGCTGGGTGTCCTGCATCGGCCGGATCTGGGTGGTCAGCGGATTCCCGCGTGGCGCCAGTTGCGTTCCATAGCGTGCGGGGTAGGGCCCCGATGCGGCTGCCTTCACATACCGGGTTTCCTGTACCACCAGGCCGGCACGGCGAAGGCGCTCGATCTGCAGGTCGCCGATGTTGGCGGTGTAGTCGTTGCCGAAGACATACTCGGCCTGCACGCCGTCGGGCCGGTTTTCCCAGGTTGTTGAAACGCAGTTGGAGGTGCAGCCACCGGTGAATGACCAGTGTGGTGAGTATGTGTACGTCCAGGAGGCGGGCTGGATGCCGGGCCCGGACAGGGTCTTGGATACCAGCGACTTGGCCATGTAGGCATTGGGAATGCCGAATGAGCCAAACCCGAAGTTGGAGGAACTAGTGCCGATGATGCCGCAGCTGCCAGGCGTGTTGTCCGATCCGTGGATCAACTGGCGAAGCGAGAACACCCCTTGTGCGCCGCTGGGATGGCGCATGGTGATCACATCGTTGAAGGCCGGGTCGCCGGCATCTTCCGAGCGGAATCCCGTTGCATTCTGCGCGCAGGAATTCATGTAGAAGCCTGGATTCAGGACGGGGGGCACCATCGTCCACGGCATGGCGCCCACATGGCGGTCGGTGGAGAAGGTCCAGCGCGACTGGTCGGGAAGTACGACTTCGTTGAGCGTGCGCCCCCAGTAGCTGTCGACGTAGTTGTAACGCCAGGTGCGATCCCCGGCCCGGACGGCGCCGATCTTGCCCTGCGCGTCATAGTCGATATCGATCCGGGCTCCGTCATTGGAAATGATCGCCAGCAGGCGGGTCGGGTTGGCACCGTCGTAGCTGTAACTGACCCAGTTGCCGTGGCGGTCCTCGACACGTGTCGCGTAGAGGAAGACATCGACGACCGGAACCAGCAGGTAGGGCTGCGATGTGCCATTGCCATTGCCATCACGATAGTACTCGTTGGCCAGCACGTCGTGCTGGTCGCGGACCGCCATCCAATCGAAGAAGTAACGGGTGCCATCGGTGGTCCGCACCACAAAACCTTCGCCGGTTCCATTCCTGATGGCTGGCAGGCAGCTGACGCGCCACTGGCTGGCCGAGGTGCCAATGTAGGTTGCCCCATCCTGGGGCAGGCTTGCCCCTGCTTCCTTCAGCAAAAGGGATTCATAACCGACCGCAGGGAGGTTGATGAAGATGCCGCTCCAATAGGTGTGCTTCGGGATGACCCGGGTGTTGAAGTCCGGTGACGGGCCCACCCACTCGGTCGGGGACAGGTTGCTGCCGCTGCAGCGGCCGCCGCCCGCCGCATTCCAGCCCCGGCGTTGATCGTAGGAGCCCATCATGTAGGGGGCATCGATCTCCCAGGACGCCCCCAGCGGGGCGGCAGCGCGATCCAGTCCCTGTTTCTGCTTCGGCGTTGTGCGGGTGAATGCGACCCGCATTCCACTGCTGGTCGGCACCACGACATCGGTCTGCGAGAACTGCAGCGTGCCATCCTTCCTGTTTAGGGAATCACCAAACAGATCATCGCCGAGCGCCGCGACCCGCGCACCCCGCAGGCGTTCGTCGTAGGTACGCTCGCTGCTTACGAATTCCTGTGCATCGGCCACGCCACACACCAGCAACAACGCTAGAACCGTACGCCGCATGTTCGTTCCCTCGTGATCGAATCCCCTCGCTTCGATGCCGCGGCATGTTGCCCGGCCCCATTGCATGCCGCTGGGATCGCAGTTTCAGTGACTGTGCGGAACGGCGCCCCAGCTCCCCTGTGGCGGTCTGCGTGGCCGAGTATGCAGGATTCTCCGCGGTGGCTTCCAGGGGGGCATGGTGCCCCCTGGCCAGGCGCACTTACAGCAGCGTTTTCAGCCGGTACAGCGCTTCCAGCGCCTGCTTCGGCGTCAGTTCGTCCGGATCGATCGCCGCCAGCGCTTCCTGCGCCTTGCTGGATGGCGCCGCGAACAGCCCGAACTGCTGCGGGGCATCCAGCGCCTGCGGCGCCAGCTCGGCGGCGTGGCTTTCAGCGCCGCGCTGTTCCAGCTCGGCCAGGCGACGCCGTGCCTGCGCCACAGTGGCGCGCGGCAGGCCGGCCAGTGCGGCCACCTGCAGGCCAAAGCTGCGGTTGGCCGGGCCGTCCTTCACTGCGTGCATGAACACCAGCGCTTCGCCGTGCTCGACCGCGTCCAGGTGCACGTTGGCGATGCCGCTGCGGCCGCCCTCATGCTGTTCGTCGGCCAGCGCGGTCAGCTCGAAGTAGTGGGTGGCGAACAGCGTGTAGCAGCGGTTCTGGTAGGCCAGGTGGCGGGCCACCGCGTCGGCCAGCGCCAGGCCATCGTAGGTGGAGGTGCCACGGCCGATCTCGTCCATCAGCACCAGCGAATGGGCGGTGGCGTGGTGCAGGATGTAGCTGGTCTCGGCCATCTCGACCATGAAGGTTGACTGCCCGCGGGCGAGGTCGTCGCCGGCGCCGATGCGGGTCAGGATGCGGTCGATCGGGCCGATCACCGCCCGGCTGGCCGGCACGAAGCTGCCGATGTGGGCCAGCAGAACGATCAGCGCATTTTGCCGCATGTAGGTCGATTTACCGCCCATGTTCGGGCCGGTGATGACCAGCATGCGACGGTCCGGATGCAGGTCCAGGTCATTGGGTTCGAACGGCTGTTCGCGTACCGCTTCGACCACTGGATGGCGGCCGCGTTCGATCTTCAGGCACGGCTCGGCCTGCAGTTCCGGGCGCGCCCAGTCCAGCGCCTGCGCGCGTTCGGCGAAGGCGGCCAGCACGTCCAGTTCGCTCAGCGCAGCGGCACACTGCTTCAGCGGTTCCAACTGCCCGCCAAGGGTGTCCAGCAGCTGCTCGTACAGGTACTTCTCGCGCGACAGCGAACGGTCGCGCGCGGACAGCACCTTGTCCTCGAATGCCTTCAGTTCTTCGGTGATGTAGCGCTCGGCATTGGTCAGCGTCTGGCGGCGGGTGTAGTGCACCGGCGCACGATCGGACTGGCCCTTGCTGATTTCGATGTAGTAACCGTGAACGCGGTTGTAGCCCACCTTCAGGGTGGGAATACCGCTGCTCTCGCGCTCGCGCAGTTCCAGGTCGACCAGGAACTGGTCGGCATGGGTGGACAGCCGGCGCAGCTCGTCCAGCTCTTCATCGAAGCCATCGGCCAGCACGCCGCCGTCGCTCAGCTTCAGCGGCGGCATGTCGGCGATGGCGCTGGCCAGCAGCTGCGCGCACGCGTCGTGTTCGCCCAGCGCCGCATGCAGGGCCTGCAGGCGCGGCGAGTCCAGCGGGGCCAGCACTTCGCGCACCGCCGGCAGCAGGCCCAGGCCGTCACGCAGGGTGGAGAAATCGCGCGGGCGCGCCGAGCGCAACGCGACGCGGGTGAGGATGCGTTCCAGATCGCCGAGGCGGCGGAACTGCTCGCGGATGTCGGCGTCCGCACCGCGATCGATCAGGGTTTCCACCGCGTGGTGGCGCTGCACCAGCACCTCGCGCAGGCGCAGCGGGCGGTGCAGCCAGCGGCGCAGCAGGCGCCCACCCATGGGTGTCACCGTGCTGTCGAGCACGCCCAGCAGGGTATTGCGGGTATCACCGTCGACACGCGTGTCCAATTCCAGGTGGCGGCGGGTGGCGGCGTTCATCGCGATCGCCTCGCCGGCGGTTTCCATCGCGATCGAAGTCAGGTGCGGCAGGCGCTGCTTCTGGGTTTCCTCGACATAGCCGAGCAGGGCGCCGGCGGCGGCGGTGGCACGTGGCTTGTCATCGATACCGAAGCCGCTCAGATCGTGCAGCTTGAAGAAGTTCAGCAGCTGTCGGCGCCCGCTGTCCGCGTCGAACAGCCACGGCGCACGGCGGCGCACGCCGGTGCGCTGGCGCAGGAACTCCGGCCAGTTCTCCTCGTCGGGCACCAGCAGCTCGGCCGGCTCCAGCCGTGCCAGCTCGGCTTCCAGGGCGTCGTCGGTCTCCACTTCGTTGACCAGGAAGCGGCCACCGGCAAGGTCGGCCCAGGCCAGGCCGTAGCCCTGCTTGCTGCGCGACAACGCCATCAGCAGGGTGTCGCGGCGCTCGTCCAGCAGCGCTTCGTCGGTGACCGTGCCGGGGGTGACGATGCGCACCACCTTGCGTTCGACCAGGCCCTTGGCGAGCGCCGGGTCGCCGATCTGCTCGCAGATCGCCACCGACTCGCCCAGCGCCACCAGCCGTGCCAGGTAGCCTTCGTAGGCATGCACCGGCACGCCGGCCATCGGGATCGGTGCGCCGCCGGAGCTGCCACGCTGGGTCAGGGTGATGTCGAGCAGCCGCGCAGCCTTGCGCGCGTCGTCGTAGAACAGCTCGTAGAAGTCGCCCATGCGGAAGAACAGCAGCAGGTCCGGGTAGTCGGACTTGGCTGCGAAGAACTGCTTCATCAGCGGGGTGTGATCCTTGGACGCCTTGGCGTTGCTGGTGTTGTCTTTTGTATCAGTCACTTGGGGCGTTTCGCGTCTTGGGCAGGGCGTCGGGGCGTGACCACGCGCAGGCATGGCCGGAGAGGTCATTAGTGTAGCGACCTGGGGCGGTCGATGATCCGCGGCACCCGCGCTTGGCCCGGAGGCTGTCCGTGTGCCAACGCCTGCGCCTCTGCCCCGGCACTTTGGTTGATTTCCCCCGGGTCCCACGGTAGTGTCAGCCCCGGCGATCTCCGCCAAGCGGCCTCCATGGAAAACGGGGCGACTTGTCCCCGGGCGGGCGTTGATGGAAAGAACAAGCATGACTGCAGCCTGCATGGCCGCCGAACCTCGTTACACTTGGCGTACCGTCCTGCTGAGCATCTTGGTCGCCATCGTTCCGCTTGCCGGCTCCGCACCCAACACCTTGCTGAAGGCGGTGCTGCTGCTGGCCCTGCTGGTCACCGGCGTGGTTCTGATTCGCCGCCAGCCCGATGTCCGCCTGCGCTACCGCATCGCCCGGTTCATCGTGATCGTCTGCTTCCTGCGCCTGGCCTATGCCTTCTACAGCATCCTCTGGCACGGGCTGCGCTGGAACGAGCTGGATCTGCCGGCGCAGACACTGCTCTACCTGGGTACCGCTGCTGTGTTCGCCACTGCGCTGGACTGGCGCCTGATCTGGAAGATCTTCGCCGTGTCCACCCTGGTCTTCGGCGGGTCGTGCATCGTGCAGCACCACGTGATGGGTCTTGAACGCGCGCACGGTTTCAGTGGCGGCGAATGGACGGCCATCGAGTTCACCATGGTGACGCTGTGCATGGCGTTGTTCTCGGTCATCCGGTTGATCCAGCCCAATGTGCATCCGGCCGAACGCTGGCTGCACGGCGTGGCCATCGCCGTCGGCGTCTACGGCTCGATCCTGGCGCAGAGTCGCGGGCCGATCCTGGCGTTCATTCCCGCCATGCTGATGGTGATTGTGGTGCACGTCCGGCGAACCCGGCGCTGGCGGGGGGCACTGGTCTTCGTCGGTGCCTTGGCCATCGGCGTGGTCGGCGCCACCTCGGTGCTGAACCACGAGGTGATCCAGCGCTTCGGTGAGGTCAGTGGCGAGATCTCCGGCTTCAACCAGGAAAACGAGGTCGGCTCGGTCCGCGAGCGCATCGCCATGTGGGGCGTGGCGGTCGACGCCTTCGCCGAGCATCCCGTGGCGGGGGTGGGCCTGAACCAGTTCGGTAGCTATGCACGTGAGGGCATCGCCCGCGGCGAGGTGTCCGAGTCGATCTTCCGCTACAACCACCCGCACAACGAGTACCTGGAAGCGGCGGTGACCGGTGGCGTGCCGTTGCTGCTGATCATGCTGCTGGTCTTCATCCTGCCCGGCATTCATTTCGTGCGGCGCCTCGGCCACGCCGACGACATCACCGCGACGATCGCCATCGCCGGACTTGCCGTGGTCATCGTCTATGCGCTTTCGGCGTTCACGGACAACGTGTTCTACCGGGCGATGCCGCATTCGTTCTATTTCTACCTGGTGCTGGGCTTCATGATGGCGACCGCCTTGCCGGCGCGTAACCTGAATCGGCCAGGGAGTCCGTCCTGATGGCGCATATCCATCTACTGGCCGCCGACAACCTGCGTGGCCTGTCCCATGACATCCAGGTGATCGAGCGCTCATTGCAGCAGCTCGGGCACACGGTGACGGTCAGCCGTCTGGACGCGGTGCGCAATGGTGGTGCCTGGAAACTGCGCGGGATGCGCCTGCGCAGGCTGCTGGCCTCGTGGCTCAGCTTGGGGCGCACGCCAGCCCGGTTCGACATCAACATCTCGCTGGAGCATGTCCGGCCGGCAAGCTTCGGACTGGCCGAGGTCAATCTGTTGATTCCGAATCCGGAATGGGTGTCCGCACGCAGCCTGCGGATCCTGCCGCGGTTCGATGCGTTGTTGACCAAGACCGAAGAAGCCACGCGCATCTTCAACGCACTGGGCATGCGCGCGCTGGAAGTCGGTTTCTGCAGCCGTGACCGCTACGACCCAGCGGTGCCGCGCAGACCGCGCAGCTTCCTGCATGCGGCCGGTACCAGTCGCATGAAGGGGACGGCTGCACTCGTCAATGTCTGGAAGCGGCACCCTGAGTGGCCCTTGCTGACCATCCTGCGCGGCGGCCCTTCGGACGAAGATGAGGGCGGGGCCGCGAACCTGCGGATCGTCCGCGAGCGGCTGCCCGACCAAGAGGTGCAGCGCCTGCAGAACGAACATGCGTTTCACCTGTGCCTGTCGCAGACCGAAGGCTGGGGCCATTACCTGGTGGAAGCGATGAGCTGCGGCGCGGTGGTGATCACCTGCGACGGCGCGCCGATGAACCAGATGATCGACGACAGCCGCGGTATCCTGGTCGCCGCGCACGAGGGCGAGCCCTGCCATCTGTCCAGAACCTGGCATGTGGATGAGAAGGCGCTGGAACAGGCCGTCGAGCGTGCGCTGGCGATGGATGAGGCCGAGTGGACCCGGCTGGGCGCCAATGCACGCGCATGGCACCTGGCCAGCGAAGTGGCGTTCCCACGCCGTCTGGGCGTGGCCCTGGCCAAGCTTTGAGCTGATGGGGTCTAGTTGCTGCAGAGTGCTCAGCCTGGCACCAGGGTGATCTGCGGATGGCTGCCGAAGATCTCCATGACGATCTCGAAGTAGGTCTGTCCCTGGCCAATCGACAGTGCCGTCAACTGAGGCTGGATGACCGGACCGTTGAACCTGCCGTCCTGATCGAGTTTGGACCGCAGCCAAGCGCGCGTGGTCTCGCGGCCCAGTGCCTCGCGGCTGTGGGCGATGTCACGCCACACCACCGTGGTGGCGGCATGACCGGCGAGCGCGCCGTAGCTGCCGTGCAGCGGGTCATCAAGCGCGTCCAAGCTTGCGCCCAGCTGCCAGTCTTCGTCGGCCATGAACACGCGATTGATTTCCACGTAGACGCTGGCGATGTCGTTGATGGACGCGCCTTCGATGTGCAGGATCCGTGTCATCTGCAGACTGTAGCCCGCTCGGGCGACGGTTGTGTCCGGCGCAGATAATCCGGGCCGCCTTGGATGGGGCAGGCGTGATTATGGTGTCAATCTGTGTAATTTTCATCGGGCGCTGGCGTGTCAGTGGCATTCGGTAATGATGTGGCGCCATTATTGGTCGCTGCATTTTCTGACTGCCTGCACAGTTCCATATATTTGGATCGGTCCATATATAAAGTTCCGTAAAGTTTCCCTCCGCTGCGCCGCCATCGATCATACGGCCATGATCAAGGGAATTGAGATGCTCGCCTTACGCAACCTCCGAGTGGGATCCCGGCTGGGTGCCGGATTTGGATTGCTGCTGCTGTTCATCGTGGCTATCGTCGGCCTGGCGCTGTACGGAAATCACCTGAAGTCTGCCCAGTTCGAGAAAGTGGTGGACGTCAACATGGTGAAGATGCGGCTGTTGAACGACATGCTGGATACCAACAACGCGGTGCTGATGCATCGCCGGCTGATGGTGATCAAGCGCGGCGAGGATTTCAACAAGGATTATCAGAAGGCGCAGGAGCTGTCGCAGACCTACGACGGTATCTGGGCCAAGTACATCAAGATTCCACGCGACGCCACCGGTGATGGCCTGGTGGCGAAAATCGACGCGGCACGCAAGGCCACCGACGCCTCCACCCAGCATCTGCACGAGCGCATGAAGGCCGGTGATTTCGACGGCGCGGCCAAGGAACTGCTCGCCGAGCACGGCTTGGCCACCGCATGGAATGAGGCGATCTCGACCCTGCTGCGGCATCAGGAGACACTGACCGAGCGCAGTCGCGAGGAATACCGTTCAACCGAATCCTGGACCGGCACGTTGTCGATCGTGTTCGGCGCGTTGAGCCTGGTACTGGGCTCGCTGGCTGCGTGGGCCATCACCCGCAGCCTGACCCGCCCGCTGGAAGGTGCGGTGAAGCTGGCCGACGGCATCGCCAACGGGCGGCTGGACAACAGCATCGACGCGTCCGGCAACGATGAGGTGACGCAGCTGCTCAGGTCGATGCAGCGCATGCAGGCGCAGTTGCAGTCGGTGATGGCGGCGCAGGGCGAGCTGGCCCGCCAGCACGATGCGGGCAGCCTCAGCTATCGCATGGACGAGAGCGCCTTCCCTGGCGACTACGGGCGCATGGTGCACGAGACCAATGCGCTGGTCGGCTCGCATGTGCAGGTGCAGAACCGGCTGATCGAAGTAATGAAGCATTACGCCCGCGGTGATCTGTCGGTGGACATGGATCCGCTGCCGGGCGAGAAGGCCGCAATCACCCAGGCCATGGACGAAACCAAGACCAGCCTGTCGGCGATCAACGGTGAGATCCGCCGCCTGGCGACGGCTGCAGCCGCAGGCGACTTCAGCCTGCGCGGCGATGAAGATCGCTTCGCCTATGAGTTCCGCGACATGGTGGCCGGGCTCAATCGCCTGATGCAGACCACCGACGAGAACCTGGTGCAGGTGTCGACCCTGCTGCAGGCGATCTCGCGCGGTGACCTCACCGTACGCATGCAGGGGGACTTCCACGGCGTGTTCGCCCGCATGCGTGATGACTGCAACGCCACCGTCGATCAGCTCAAGCAGATTGTCGGCCGTATCCAGTCCAGCGCGTCCAGCATCAACCTGGCGGCAGGCGAGATCGCTTCGGGCAACACCGATCTGTCGCGGCGCACCGAGCAGCAGGCGGCGAACCTGGAAGAGACGGCTGCGTCGATGGAGGAACTGACCTCCACCGTGAAACAGAACGCCGAGCACGCACGCCAGGCCAACCAGCTTGCCATCGGTGCGCATGGCGTCGCCTCGCAGGGCGGCGAGGTGGTCGGCCAGGTGGTCACCACGATGTCGGCTATCGAAGCCTCGTCGAAGAAGATCGCCGAGATCATCAGTGTCATCGACGGCATCGCGTTCCAGACCAACATCCTGGCCTTGAACGCGGCGGTGGAAGCTGCGCGTGCCGGCGAGCAGGGGAGGGGCTTTGCGGTGGTGGCCAGTGAGGTGCGCACGCTGGCGCAGCGCTCGGCCGGTGCGGCCAAGGAGATCAAGGGCCTGATCGAGGATTCGGTCGGCAAGGTCGCCGATGGATCGGCGCTGGTTCGTCAGGCCGGCACCACGATGGGCGAGATCGTGGCCTCGGTGCAGCGCGTGACCGACATCATGGCCGATATCTCTGCCGCCTCGCAGGAGCAGAGCTCGGGTATCGAACAGGTGAACCAGGCGGTGGTGCAGATGGACGAGACCACGCAGCAGAATGCGGCGCTGGTGGAAGAGGCCAGCGCCGCAGCGCGTTCCATGGAAGAGCAGGCCAACCTGCTGGCCGAGGCGGTTTCGGTGTTCCGCACGGGGGCGGTGACCGCCGCCGCAGCGGTCCGCCCGGCGCTGGCAGCCGTGGCGGCATCGGTTGCACCGGTACGCCGGCCGGCGGTGCTGTCGCCGCGGATGGAACCGACGCTGGCCGCCAATGCGGGTGGTTGGGAAGAGTTCTAGCAGAGGGCAATGCCGGTAGGGAGACGGCGCCCATCGCGATGGATGATCGTGATGGGCGCGGATTCTCTTCCTGAACGCGCGATGGCCGATGAGGCGGCGGACACGCGCATTTCACTTCCGGTTGCCAACCGCAGGAGGACACTTGCGCCATACCGGAACTCAGGAGATGGCCATGAAGACCTCGACCCGATTGCTTGTGCTGGGCACGCTGCTGGCGGCTTCGTCGGTGGCCGGTGCGCAGACGTATGGGCCGCGCGATGAGGGACGCAAGTTCAATGACGGCAGTCGCGTGGTCTGCAAGAACGTGGAAGTGCAGCGCAACTCGCGCGATCCGAACCGCATCACGGGTACCGCTACCGGCGCAGTGATCGGCGGCCTGCTGGGCAATCAGGTGGGCGGCGGCAACGGCAAGAAGCTTGCAACCGTGGCCGGTGCCGTGGCCGGTGGTGCGGCCGGCCGCCAGATCCAAGGCAACCAGCAGCAGAAGAACGGTGACCGCGTGGTTGAACGTCGCTGCGAACGCGTCTACCGCTGATCGGTCACAGCCAGACCTCGTTTCCCCTTCCACACCGCAGTACCCGAACGCCGGCCCGACGCCGGCGTTCTTCGTTGCAGGAAAAAGGGGACGGAGGGAATTAAGTCGCAATCCCCAAAAACGGCCGTTTACGACTTAATCCCCTCCGTCCCTTTTTTTGCGAGGAGGCGCGAGGTGGCGAGGCTGCCGTAGAGCAGCAGCAGGACGGTGAGGGTGATCAGTTCGTGGCTGACGTCGGCCAGGCTGGCGTCCATCTGGTTCAGCCGCACCATCAGGTTGATGCCGGAGGTGGTAGGCAGCAGCTGCGCCAGCCAGACCAGCGGTTGCGGCGTCATCACTGCTGGCCACGACAGGTTGGCCAGGAAGAACAGCGGGATCGAGGTGGCGATGATGTACTGGAAGGCGCGTTCGCGGGTGCGGAAGAAGCTGCCGACGAACAGGCCGAAAACCACTGTAGCGGCGATGAACAGGGTGCCGCCCAGCAGCTGGCCCAGTGGGTTCCCGCCGCGCGGATAGTCCTGCACCCAGGCGGTGAACCCGGCGTACCAGAACAGGCCGAACAGGCCGATCAGGCCGAAGCCCATCGCCATGCCGGCCAGGGTCGGCAGGTCGAAGCGCAGGCGCCGGCCGAGTGCCAGACGACGACCACCGAGCAGCACGCCGATGCCCATCAGCAGGGTCTGGTGCACGATCAGCTCGGCCACGCCGGGCACGATGGCGCTGCCATAGCCTTCCTGGGTGTTGTACAGCGGGCGCTGCACCAGGGTGACCGGCGGCGCCTGTGGCGCGCCCATGAAGGCGGCCTGGCCGACCACGGCGTCACGCCCGAACGCGCCCAGTGCATCGGCCACGCTGCCCAGCACCCAGCTGGCACGGCCCAGGTAGGCGCCGTTGCCGAGCAGCACCAGCTTGGCCGGGTGACCACGCAGGATGTCGCGCTCCAGGTTGGCCGGGATCAGCACGATGCCTTCGGCGTGGCCGGCTTCCAGTTGCTGGCGCGCACTGTCGATGTCCGCCGGTTGCCCGACCACGCGTGCAACGCGGAGCGCATCGAGCTTGCGCAGCAGCTCGCGGCTGGTCGCGCTGTGGTCTTCGTCCACCACCAGCACCGGCAGGTTGCCGGCCACCTGGTGACGGTACGCGGCCGGGTAGAAGAAGGAATACAGGATCACCGCGCCGACCATCACCACGATCGCGTAGCGGTCGCAGAGCACCGCCATCAGGGTCTGCCGCAGGCTGCGCCAGAGTGCGCTCATGCGTCGGCTCCCGCAGGCTGCGCGGCTTCCGGCGTGCGCGCAAAGGCGATCAGGCGCAGGCCGCCAATGCCTCCTGCCACCACCGCCATCAGCAGCAATGTGGCCACCGGCCACACCGAAACCTGCAGCGGCGAACCGATGAACTGCTGCTGGGTCTGCAGCTTGATGTAGGCGCTGAGTGGCAGCAGCTGATGCCAGATGCGGGTGAACAGGGGGCCATCCAGCACCGGGAAGGTAGCGCTGGAGAACGCCAGTGCGGTGCCGATGCTGAGGCCGACCGCGGACAGCGCGGTACCCATGTCGCGGGTGACGCCGACGAAGAACAACGCGTAGGCGGCCGTGGCCAGGTAGAACAGTGGCTGTGCGAGCAGCAGCAGGAGCACGCTGCCGGCCACACCATCGCCGCGCAGCCAGGCCAGGTAACCGATGCCGAGCGCGCCATACAGCGAAAACAGCAGGATGTACGGCGTGACCTTGCCGGCAATCGCCGACCACGGCGTTCGATCCAGCCAGGCGGGCAGGGTGCCGTCGCGGATCTCGCGGCCGAGGCTGCCGGCCACCGCAAGTGCCAGTACCAGCGACAGCACGGCTGGGAAGATCAGCGGCAGCAGGAACAACTCGTAGCTGCGCGCAGGGTTGTACAGGATGTTCGACTGCACCGCGATCGGTGCCGCACGCAGCTTGCCGGGGCCGACCTGCAGGCCGATGCGTTCGCGCAGCAGGCGTGCGTTCCAGGCCGAGACTGCGTCGCCGATATCGCGAGACGCAGATTGGCCGGTGGTCATGTAGGTGGCGTTGTAATAGGCGAACACCGTGCCCTGGCGTCCACGCAGCACCTGCCGGGTGACATCGCGCGGCACCAGTACGATGGCAAACACATCCAGCCTGCGCAGCTGCGAACGCGCGTCCTCCAGGTCCGCCGGCTGGCTGGCGATGCGTACGCCGGGGCTGGCATCGAGCATGCGCAGCAGCAGTCGGCTGTCACTGCTGTGGTCGAGGTCGACCACGGCAATGGGGATGTCGCGCATCACCGACGGCGAGAACATCCACGCCATCACCGCCAGCATCAGCAGGGGCAGCACGGTGACCAGCAGCAGGTCGGCACGGTTGCCGCGCAGCGACTGCAGCTCGCGCCGCCACGAAGCAGCGAAGCCGTTGCGGTCCGGGCTCAGTGCTGGGGCCATGCGAACAGCACGCTCATGCCGGGGCGGAAGCCCTCGATGCGGCGTACCGGGCGCACCCGCACCTCGAAACTGCGGACGTCGTAGCCGGACGACTGGCGGGTGGTACGCCAGGTCGCATAGTCGCCGGCAGGGTTGATGAAGTAGACCTCGAACTCGCCGTCCAGGCCGAGTGCCGGCACGTTGCCCTGCAGCTTGCTGCCGATCTTCAGGCCCTGCATCTGTGATTCGCGCAGGTTCATCGCCACCCACATGCGATCGATGTCGACCAGGGTGAATACCGGGTAGCCGGCCGGCACCAGTTCGCCCGGGTCGGCCATGCGCTTGTTGATCTCGCCCGCCACAGGCGCGCGTCCTTCGACTTCGACACGCGCGGCGTTGACTTCGGCCACCGCGCCCTGCGCCTGCTGCACCTGGCCCTGCGCGGCACGCTTGTCCTGCTCGCGTGCGCCGACCAGCGCCATATCGTACTGCGCGCGCGCGGCACGGGCCAGTTCGCGCGAACTGGTGGCCTGGGCATGCGCTTCATCGCGCTTCTGCCGGGTCATCACCCCTTCATTGAACAGGTTCTGCACGCGCTGGTAGGTGGCTTCGGCCAGCGTTGCACCGGCTTCGGCGCGCTTCCAGTTCGCTTCGGCGGCGCGGATGTCTTCGCTGCGCGCGCCTTCGTCGGCCTTGTCGGCCACCGCCTGTGCGGCGGCCAATGCGCCGTGCGCCTGCTGTTCCTTGGCGGCCACTTCGGGGCTGTCGAGCAGGAACAGCACCTGCCCGGGCTGCACGCGGTCGCCCTCGCGCACCTTCAACTCCGCCACGCGCGCGGTGATCTTGGCGGCCACGTTGATGGTGTCCGCGTCGGCCATGCCCTGGATCTGGTCGGCCGGGCTGCGCCAGGCCAGCCACAGGCCGAGCACCACCGCGACCAGCAGCATCACTACCAGGATCGGGCCCAGGCGGCGCTTGGCCGGGGGTGTTGTCGCATCGTCGTGCAGCACATCACTCATGGTCGATCACCTCGTCCGCACGGCGCCGGAATTCTTCAAAACGGTCCATCTGTCCACTGACCTCCAGCAACTGTGCCAGCGCAATATCGTATTGGTAGGCGGCCTGTGCGCGCTCTACACGGGCACCGCCCAGGCCGAGCCGCGCGTCGATCACATCCAGCGAGGTGGCCTGGCCCTCGCGGAACGCCAGCTCCTGCAGGCGCAGGTTTTCCTGTGCCTGGGCAATGCTGCTGTCGAGCAGCACGTACTGCTGGCGCGCGGTTTCCAGTTCGTTCCAGGCCTTGCGCACGCCCAGCGCGACCTGGTTCTCGGCCTCGCGCAGGCCCGCTTCGGCCTGGTCCTGCTGCGCGCGCGCGGCGCTGATCTGCGCCGGCCGCGAGTTCGGCGACAGGAAGGTGTACTTCAGGCCGATGCCAAACGCCCAGTCCGGATCGGTCAGCATTTCGTCGCGGCGGCGGAAGTCGTACTGGCCGAAGGCAAAGATCTGCGGTTTCAGCTTGGCCTGCTGCACGCGCACGCCCTGTTCGGCCTGCGCCACCATGGCCCGCAGGCGTGCGATCTGCGGCTGGCGCGCCTGCGCAGTACGCTCGAAGCTGGCCACCGGTTCCAGCGGCACGCGCTGCACGAACAGCGGCGAAACCGGCTGCACCTCGCCACCACTGCGCAGCAGCGTGGCCAGTGCGGCCTTCAGCGTGGCCAGGTCGTTCACTGTCTTCTGGTATTCGCGCTCGGCCTTGTCGCGGGCCACGGTGGCCTGCAGGCGCTGGGCGCGGGTGGCGAAACCCTCGCGTTCCAGCTTCTCTGCATCGGACAGGTGGCGGTTGAGGCCATCGCGCACGTCACGGCGCACGTCCACCGCCTGCTCGGCCAGGCGCTGCCCGAAGTAGGCCTGGGCCAGCTGCACGGTCAGCGATTGACGTTGTGCTTCGCGCTCGGCGCTGGCCTGTTCGTGGGCGGCACTGGCCGCACGCTGCGCGGCCGGAATCACGCCGCCGGTGTACAGCGGCAGCACCGCAGTGACCACTGGACGGGTGCGCCAGTCGCGCTCGGTGAACGACAGCGGCGAATCGATGCCGAAGGCTTCAGCCACCGGCGCCAGTGAGCCCAGCGGCAGAGTGAGCGTCTTCTGGAACTGCAGGCGGCGCACTTCGCCGGTGATCTCCGGCAGGCGCAGCAGCCGGGTGGCGTCCTGCAGGTCCTGCTTGTTGCGAACGGCTGCATCGGCAGCGGCCAGCGCATCGGAGACCTGCTCCAGGCGTTGCCGCGCCTGTTCCCAGTCCAGTGCGGGTGCATCGGCACTGCTCTGCGCTGCCGCCGCAAGCGGCAGGCAGGCTGCCAGGGTCAACGCGACTTTCGCGCGGTGCATCCTTGTACGTCGGCCGATCACGCCCATGCCGTCCCAGTGGTAAAGAAGTGCGCAAACGGTAGTGCGCATGGTGTGAAGCCCGGGTCTGCGGTCATCGGTCTTTCCTCAACGAAGGGTGCCGCTGGCCGCAGTACGCAGCGCCTGGGTGATGTGCTGCAGCGTGCTTGAGCGCACGGCGGCATGCTGCCAGTACAACGGCACATCGAGCCAGCGGCGGGGTTCCAGTACCACCACGCGGCCGGCGCGCACAGCGGGCGCGGCCAGGGTTTCCGGGGCCAGGCCCCAGCCGAGTCCGCACGCGGCGGCTTCGACGAAACCGGTGGAGGAGGGCAGGTAGTGTAGCGGCGGCTGCAGCCGCGCGCGGGTCAGACGACGCACGAAGCGCCACTGCAGTTCATCTTTGCGGTTGAACACCAGCATCGGCGCGCGTGCCAGTGCTGTGGCGTCCATGCCATCGCTGAAGTACTGGCGGGCGAAGCCGGGCGAAGCAATCGCTTGGTAGCGCATGGCGCCGAGCGGGTGCACGTTGCAGCCCTTCACCGGCTGGCTTTCGGCGGTGACCGCACCCAGCACGCTGCCGTCGCGCAGCAACCGCAGGGTGTGGTCCTGGTCGTCCATGCGCAGGTCGAACAGGTAGCCATGGCGCTGGTGCAGGTCGGCGATGGCCGGCACGAACCACGTATCGAGCGAATCATCATTGACCGCCAGCGGGATCGGGGTGCGCGCAGCGTCGCTGCTGCCACGCTCGGGTAGCAGCTCGGCCAATGCCTCGGCCTCCAGCGCCTGCATCGGTCGCACCCGGCGCAGCAGCGCCTCACCGGCGGCGGTGGGGCGGCACGGCGCCTGGCGCACCACCAGCACCTGCCCGAGCCGGTCTTCCAGAGCCTTGATCCGCTGCGACAGTGCTGATGGGCTGATCGACAGGCGGCGTGCCGCAGCCTCGAAGCTGCCTTCCTCCAGCACCGCGGCAAACGCGGCCAGTTGCGGGTGTACCAGGTCCATGCCGGTGCCTCTTCAGTTTTCCTGCGCAGGATAAAGAAAAATCAGTTTGTCTAAACAAGGCTGTTGGCCGCACCCTGCGCGTCCCCTCGCTGCCTGGCCTGTCCCGATGTGGATTGCCGCTACCGTCGCCGGCCTCTTCGCGGGCGCCGGCCTGATCATCGCCATCGGCGCACAGAATGCCTTCGTGCTGCGCCAGGGCCTGCAACAACGTCATGTGGGCAGGGTGGTGCTGGCCTGCGCCGGCGCGGATATCGCGTTGATCCTGGCCGGCGTGGGCGGCATGGGCGCGCTGGTGCTGCAGTGGCCGTTGCTGCTGCAGGTGCTGCGCTTCGGTGGTGCGGCCTTCCTGCTCTGGTATGGCCTGCAGGCGGGCCTGCGCGCGTGGCGAGGTGGCAGCGCGCTGGCCGCCGCCGAGGCGCAGGGCGGCAGTGGGCGCCAGGTACTGCTGACCTGCCTGGCCTTCACCTTGCTCAACCCGCATGTCTACCTGGACACGGTGGTGTTGCTCGGCAGCCTGTCGACGCGCTATCCGGGCGATCTGCGCTGGGCCTTTGCCGCCGGTGCGTGCGTGGCCAGTGTGGCCTGGTTCTGTGCACTGGGCTATGGCGCGCGGCTGCTGCAGCCGGTGTTCCGCAGGCCGTCTGCGTGGCGGGTGCTGGATGCAGGCGTGGCGATGTTCATGCTCTGCCTTGCCATGCTGTTGCTGTTGCGCCCGCTCTAGGCGGCATCCACCGCGCACAACGGTGTTTCGCCCGGGCGCAGGGTCAGCACGCGCACGCCGCTGCCGGTGACCGCGACGGTATGCTCGAACTGCGCCGACAGCTTGCCGTCGCGGGTGTAGACCGGCCATTCGTCCGGCTGCTGGCGGATGGCCGGCTTGCCCTGGTTGAGCATCGGCTCGATGGTGAACACCATCCCTTCTTCCAGCACCACGCCGGTGTTGGGATGCCCGTAGTGCAGGATCTGCGGTTCCTCATGCATCTCCTGGCCGATGCCGTGGCCGCAGTACTCCTTCACCACGCTGTAGCCGTGGCTGCGTGCGTGGCGGGCGATGGCGTGGCCGATATCGCCCAGGCGTGCGCCGGGGCGCACCGCGGCGATGCCTTTCCACATCGCCTGGTAGGCGGTCTGCACCAGCCGGCGCGCGGCGTAGTCGACCTCACCGACCAGGTAGGTGGTGCTGGAGTCGGCGATGTAGCCGTTCTTTTCCAGGGTGATGTCGAGGTTGACGATCTGGCCGTTGCGCAGCACGTCGGTGGTGCTGGGCACGCCGTGGCAGATGACGTTGTCGATCGAGGTATTGAGCACGTACGGGAAACCGTACTGGCCCTTGCTGGCCGGCCGCGCCTGCAGCTCATCGACGATCATGCGCTCGACGAATTCGTTGATCTCCATCGTGCTGCGGCCCTGCAGCGGCAGCTGGTCGAGTGCGGCGAACACCTGCGCCAGCAGGCGACCCGATTCGGCCATCAGCGCGATCTCGTCGGGGCGCTTGATGATGCCCATCGGCTCAGACCTGGCCCGGAGGCAACAACGGCGGCTGCACGCCGGCCGCGCGCAGCTCGCTGGCGACGATGTCCTGGAAACTCAGCGTCGGGTTCATCTCGCACAGCATGCCGACCCGGATCCAGAAGTTGGCCTGGGCGTTGATCGAACGGCTGGAGACGGTGCAGGCACGGCGCAGCTGGTCGTGCAGGGTGTCATCGATGTTGACGATGCCCATGGGTGGCCCTCGAGTATGAATATACGAATCGTATATGTTCCGTATATCCATCTCAAGCCGACGTCATTCAGTCCGTGTGGGTGGCGAAGCGCAGCCGGTTGCCATCCGGGTCGCGCAGCAGCATTTCGCGGCTGCCCCATTCGGTGTCATGCGGGGGCTGCTCGATTGGGACGTTGGCGGCACCGAAGGCGCGGTGCAGGCTGTCGACGTCGTCAACGATGAAGTACACCGCGCCGCCGACCTCGCAGTCGCCGCTGTGTTCGGTAAGGAAGATCGTCTGGCCGTCGCGGGTGAGCTGGGCAAACAGTGGGAAGCCGGGTTCGAAGCGATGTTCCCAGTCGACCACGAAGCCCAGCCCCTGCACGTAGAACGGCAGGGTGGTGTCGGCGTGGCGCATGCGCAGTTGCGGGATGACGGTCTGGGGCATGGCGAGGGCTCCTGGGGTAGGCGCCCAGTGTAGTGCCGGCCGCTGGCCGGCATTGGTCTGGTAGATGCCAACCTCGGTTGGCATTGCCGGCCAGCGGCCGGCACTACCGAAGCCACGCCGGCCCGCGGCCGGCATTACCGGCGCGGTCAGCAGGCCGTCGGTACGGCGGCGATTGCCGCCAGCAGTTCGCGGTTCACCTGCTGGTGACGCGCCTGCCAGGCGGGAAGATCATCGGCGCTGATGTCCGGCTGGCCATCCAGCGACGACAGCCAGCGCTTGAAGCGGCTCTGGTAGGTGGCCAGCGACACCTCGCCGGTGATGTCACTGCCGACCAGGCCGCCGGCACGCAGCGCTTCGATCACCACCAGCGCGTCTTCCAGCTGGAATCGGCCCTGGTCCCAGTTGCTGCGCGCGACGTCCTCGGCGAACACGTCCTTGTCGATCGACAGGTAGGCCGGCTGCGGCGACTTGGCCTGTTCGGCAGCGAACGCGGCCACCAGCGCTTCGGGGTGCTCGAAGCGGCGGAACGCGTGGCCCATGCCGAGGCGATGGCCCCAGCTGACATCCACGTCCATGCACCAGTACGTCAAGCGACCGCCCAGCAGCGGGCGCCAGTGGTTCTCCCAGGCATGGCCGAGGCCGATGTCGCTGGAGGTAATGCCGAGCACATGGATGTGCGAGATCTGCGGCAGCTTGCTGGCTGCATTCACCCACGAGCCACAATGCATGCCGAACGGAAAACGCATGTTGTCCGGATGGTTGTCCAGCACTACCAGCTGGAACGGCGCCTGTGTGCGCATGCGGCACAACAGCGGCAGGCTGAGATGATGGAAGTCGCCACTGCCCAGCATCACGGTGCCGAGCTGCGCGGGCAGCGGCGCCAGCACTTCGGCGGCGAAACGGTGCAGGGTGGCAGTGCTGCAGGCGAAGCGCAGCGGGTCGTGCCACTGCGGCAGGGCCAGGGTCTGCGCCTGGGGCAGCGGCAGCACGCCACCGTCCAGGTCGAGGATCAACGGAGAACGCAACGGCATCGTTCAACCGCCTCCATCAGGTTCGCCCTGCAGATGCGGCGCCAGCTTGCGCAGGGCAGTGCGCAGCAGCGGGGAACGGGCGTGGATCGCGTGCCGGGTGGAGGTGAAGCGGGCGCCCAGTTCGGCCTTGATCCGCGAGTCGGTCCAGCCGGCCACGTAGTGGCTCAGGCCATGCAGCAGCGCGTACTCGAGGTTGTGCATCCAGCTCACCGCGTACAGGTTGTGCTCGCGTGACTGCGGGTAGGCCAGACCGATGTACTTGTCCACCAGCTTTCCGGCGTGGATGTAGCACAGGTTCCAGCCGATCAGCTGACCTTGGTGGCGGTACAGGAACATTCGTCCCTGGCCCTGGCTGTCGGCCAGCAGGTACTGGAAATAGGTCAGGTCGAGCTGGTCGAAATGCACCGCGCTCTGCGCATACACGCCCAGGTACAGCGCATACAGCTCGGCCTGCAGCCGTGGGTCGGCGAGGGCCGGATCGCCGGTGGCGATGCAGTCGATCTGCAGGTCATCACGCGAACGGAGCTTGCGCCGGATGTTCTTGCGGCGCGAGGGCGACAGGCGGCCGAGGTAGCCATCGAGCGAATCGAAATCGATCGCCACCCAGGCAAGCGGCATGCCTTCCAGTTCAACGAAGCCGCGCGCCAGCAAGGCCTGCAGGAACGCCGCGCTGTGCGCGTTGGCCGCGTCGTCCAGCAGCGGTGAATCGATGGCCAGGTCCTTGACCACCAGCAGCCGGGTATCGCCAATCGCGTGACGCGTCACGTCCTCGGCCAGCGCCTCCGGCGCCACGTGCGCCGGCAGCGGGGTGTACTCGGTGCTGGTGGCACCGACGAAACGGGTCTTCCAGGTGATCCATGGCCGCCACAGGCGCGACAGCGGCAGACCGAGCAGCTTGCTGCGCAGCGCGTCGTCCATCGTGGTGGTCAGGTCCAGCGGCGCACGGAAGGTCGGCAAGCCACTGGGAAGGCGGCCTGCCTCGAATCCGAGCGGCGGGTGGGCCAGGAAACCCTCCAGCAGCGCGGCCGGTTCCAGCGCGGTGCTGGATGCGCGTGACGTCATCTCCATCGGCACGGGAACCGGCAGCGCATCCAGCCTCAGCCCTTGGCCTTGGTCAGCGCCTGGTCGAGCAGGGTGATCGCCAGGTCGATCTCTTCGTAGCTGATGTCCAGCGACGGCGCGAAGGTGATCACGTTCTTGTACCAGCCACCCACGTCGAGCACGAGGCCCATGCGCTTGCCGTCGTGCAGGAGGTCACCGGCCAGGCCGATGTCGACCATGCGGTCCAGCAGTTCCTTGTTCGGGGTGTAGCCGTCGGCCTGGCAGATTTCGGCGCGCAGGGCCAGGCCCAGGCCGTCGACGTCGCCGATTTCCGGGTGGCGCTTCTGCAGTCCACGCAGGCCGTCGAGGAAGTACGCGCCCTTTTCCGGTACGATGCGCTCGTAGTCCATTTCCTTGCCCAGCTTCAACACTTCCAGGCCCAGGCGGGTGCCCAGCGGGTTGGAGTTGAAGGTGGAGTGGGTGGAACCCGGCGGGAACACGGTCGGGTTGATCAGCTCTTCGCGTGCCCACAGGCCCGACAGCGGGTTCAGGCCGTTGGTCAGCGCCTTGCCGAACACCAGCACGTCCGGGGTCACGCCGAAATGCTCGATCGACCACAGCTTGCCGGTACGCCAGAAGCCCATCTGGATCTCATCGACCACCATCAGGATGCCGTACTTGTCCAGCACGCGCTTGAGGCCGGTGAAGAAGTTGCGCGGCGGAATGACGTAGCCGCCGGTGCCCTGGATCGGCTCGACGTAGAACGCGGCGTACTCGGCCTGGCCGACCTTGGGATCCCACACGCCGTTGTACTCGCTTTCGAACAGGCGCTCGAACTGCCACACGCAGTGGTCGGAATACTCGTCCGGGGTCATGCCCTTCGGGCGACGGAAGGGGTACGGGAACGGGATGAACATCGCGCGCTCGCCGAAGTGGCCGTAGCGGCGGCGGTAGCGGTAGCTGGAGGTGATCGACGAGGCACCCAGGGTGCGGCCGTGGTAGCCGCCTTCGAAGGCGAACATCAGGCTCTTGCCGCCGCGCGCGTTGCGCACGATCTTCAACGAGTCTTCAATGGCCTGCGCGCCACCGACATTGAAATGCACGCGACCGTCGAGGCCGAACTTTTCGTGCATGTCCACGGCAATGGTCTTGGCCAGCTGCACGCGGGTCGGATGCAGGTATTGGCTGGCGACCTGCGGCAGGGTGTCGATCTGGTCCTTCAGCGCGTCATTCAGGCGCTTGTTGCTGTAGCCGAAGTTGCAGGCCGAGTACCACATCTGCAGATCGAGGTAGGGCACGCCCGCACCGTCGAACATGTAGCTGCCTTCGCCGCGCTGGAAGATCTTCGGCGGGTCGACGTAGTGGACGGTGTCGCCGAAGGAGCTGTAGCGGGCTTCGTCGGCCAGCAGCTGCGCATCGGAGGCAGCGGCGTCGGCGTTCTTGTCAAAAATGTTCATGCAGTTCGGTTCCGTGAAGGACGTTCGAAAGGGGGCAACGGGGGAGCGTGGCTGGAAGGGAGTGCTCAGGCGGTGGCCAGCAGCAGGGGCGGTACGGCGGGCTGCGGGGTGGCGTCGATGCGACGTGGCTGCAGCAGGCTGCCATCGAGCAGGCGCGGCAACAGTGCGACTGCATCGTGGAAGGTGTCGATGGCGGCATGCTCGATGCCGGCATTCGTGCAATGGGTAATCAGGCGGCGCTTGGCGAACACGAAGTCGGCGTCTTCGGACACGCAGAAATCCGAGCTGCCGTCACCGATCATCAGCACGCGCGGTGCTTCGTTGGCGCGCGCCTGCGCGGCGCAGGTGCACTTGCAGGTGCCACTGCGGCAGCCTTCGGCCTGGTAGGGCGACTCCAGTTCCCAATGGTCTTCGCACCAGCGCAGGTGGTTGGCCACCACCGGCAGCTGCGACAGGCCGTGGTTGGCCAGGATGCGGTGGATCGCATAGTCCAGGCCGTCACTGACGATGCGCAGCGGCAGGCCCAGCTGTTCGGCACGGCTGACAAAGGCGGCGAAGCCCGGATCGATCTGTACCTGGTCCAGATGGGCGTCGAGCGTGGCCGGGTCCAGCTTCAGCAGCCGCACCTGGCCCTGCATGCATTCACGCGAGCCGATCTTTCCCGCTTTCCACTGGTCTTCCAGTTCCTGCCAGCCCGGCTGGCCGTACTTTTCCAGCAGCGAGTCGATGACATCTTCGAGGCTGATGGTGCCGTCGAAGTCACACAGGATGCTCCAGTGCATGGGCAGGTCCGTCGATGAAAGAAACGCCCGGCCCGATGCCGGGGCAGGCTCAATGTAGGCAGGCCGCCTTTCTCGTTCCTTTCCTGTTGAAAGGCTCTTCTGACAGGCTGGGAAAACGTTCAGGAAGGTGCACGGATGAATGCGCGGAGGACAGGCCGCGCGTGCACGTTCGGGTCAGGCGCGGGCCAGGACCTGCAGTATTTCGGCAGTCTCTTCGCGGGTCTGCCAGGCGCTGTTGCCAAGGGTCAGCATGCGTGCGGCGAAGTCGCGTGCATTGGGCATGTCGTCCTGCGGCACGATGCCACGCAGGTACGCGTAGCCGGGCAGGGCATGGATGAACATGCGGCTGGCGCCGAGACCACGTGGCCACAGGTCCTTCAGCACGGCATCGCGGGCGCGCTGGCTGGGCAGGAGCAGCATCAGCAATGGCCAGGTGCCACCGCTACCGGCGAGGCCGTCGACCACCTCAACGGCTGGCAGCTGTGCCAGCTGCACGCGCAGCTGCAACGCACGCAGGCGACCGGCCTGCAGGAACGCCGGCAAGCGCCGCGCGGCATGCGCGCCGATGTTCTGCCGCCAGTGGCTGACCCGGTGCTGCGGTATATCAAGCGGGAAAATGTCGCCGACCGCTTCTTCCAGATCGTCGCGTTGAAGCGCACTGCGCAATGGATTGCCATACACCAGCGACAGCAGCGAAGGGCGATAGCAGGCAGCAAGGCCGATCAACTGCACGCTGCGCAGCAGCTCCCAGCGCAGGCTGGAGCGAACGTGCTGGACGGCATGTTCGGCCAGCGCAGCACGCAGTTCGTCGTCACGGCTGACCAGCAGGCCACCTTCATGCAGGCTCAGGCCCTTGCCAGCAGCCAGGCTGAAGAATCCGATGTCGCCACGCAGGCCGACACTGCTGTTGCCGACCCGTGCGCCGAGTGCCTGTGCGGCGTCCTCGATCACCCAGGCGCCGGCGTTGCGGGCGACTTCGCAGGCCAGTTCGACATCGGCGATGCGCCCGCCCAGGTGGGTCGGCAGGATCGCCAGCGTGCGCGCATCGGCCAGACGCCTGAGCTGGCCGGGATCAAAGTCGAAGTGACCACGACGGGTATCGCACAGTTGCACGCGCAGGCCCAGGCTGTGCACCGCGATCGGCACCAGCGGGCAGGTATAGGCCGGCATGATCACGGTGTCGCGCCTTGGCGCGCGCTTGCGCAGCGTACGCAGCGCGATCAGCAGTGCGTGCGTGCCGGAACAGGTCAGCTGCAGTGGCGGTGTGCCGAGCTGGCTGGCCAGGACTTCGCGCAGGTCGCCACCACCGGGCAGGAAATCGCTGGCCTGAATCGGCAGGCCAGCGGTAGGTGGCAGTTCGCGCGCGAACAGGCTCATCGCAGCCCACTCACGACGCGCTTTCGGCGGGACTGTGCGGGTCGTCCGCTTCAGCGCGGCCGAGGCAGACGATGCCGGCCACGATCAGTACCGCACCGAGCAGATGGTGCAGGGTCAGTGGCTCGTTCAACAGCCACGCCGACAGCAGCAGCACGCTGATCACTTCCAGGTGCGAGGCCGCGAACGCCGGGCCGATCGGCGCATGGCGCAGCAGGCTCATCCAGGTGAAGAACGCACCCACGTAGCCGAGGATGGCGCCATACACCCACGGCTGCGACAGCACGCGCAGCAGCCAGGCGGTGTTGGCCTCGACCGGCAGCGCGGCGTCACCGGCGTACTTGAAGCACAGCTGGGCCAGCGTGTCGAAGGCCATCAGCAGCGGGAAACCGATCACATACAGGCGCCTCATGAGCCGGCCCCCACCACCGCCACGCCCGCGGTGACCAGCAGCATGCCGGTCACCCGCAGCGGCGTGAGCTTCTCGCGGAACAGGAAACGACCGGCGATCATCAACGCAACGATGTTGATCGAGCCCAGCAGCACGCCCTTGGACAGCGGCACCAGCGACAGGAACGCAATCCAGGCCACGAACTCGAGCACGTAGCAGGCGATGCCGATCCACAGCCAGGGGCGGCTGAGCATGTGTTTCCAGCGTTGCAGTCCTTCGCCTTCCTGCGGATCGCTGGCGGCGGCCTTGAAGGCGAGCTGGCCACCGGTATCGAGTACCACATTGGCCAGCCACAGCAGGGTGGCGAGTGCCCCCATCTCAGGCCACCGCCTTGAGCACGCCCGTGCGTTCACCGATCTCGGTGAAAAAGCGCGCGCTGCGACGGATCACATCGCGGCGTTCGCGATCGATGGTGATCATGTGGTAGCTGTCTTCCAGCACCACCAGTTCCTTCGGGCCGCTGACCCGCGACATCACCAGCTCGGCGTTGCCCATGCTGGCCACATCGTCTTCGCGGGCGTGCATCACCAGGCACGGTGCGGTGACCTGGTGCAGGTGGCGGCGGGTCCAGTTGCTCAGCGCACGCATCTCGGCCAGCGCATGCCAGGGATTGCCCGGCAGGCCGGCAGCCGCGCTGTCGCCGGACAGCATTGCGGCGCTGACCTGCGCGCGCAGGCGCTCGTCGCGCAGGCCGTACGGCGGTTCTTCCATGAACATGCGGTCGCGGCCGATGTTGAAGCGCTTGAACCACGGCAGCAGGAACGAGAACCGGGCCACGGCGGGAATGTTCCAGCCGTCGTAACGGAAAGTGGCGCCGTACACGCCCACGCCGGACACCCACTCCGGGCGACGTGCCGCCAACGCCAGCGAAAGTACCGCGCCCATCGACAGTCCACCCACGAACAGCTGGTCGACCTTGCCGCGCAGGGCGGCCGCCGCATCTTCCACGCCCTGGTACCACTGTTCCCAGGTGGTCGCCAGCAGGTCATCCACGGTGCCGCAATGGCCGGGCAGCTGCACGCCGTGCACCGTGAAGCCGGCATTGTTCAAGCCCTTGCCCAGCATGCGCATTTCCGCCGGGGTGCCGGTCAGGCCATGGACCAGCAGCACGCCCTGGGGGCCACCGGGGAGGAAGAAGTCGTGCGATTCGGTCACCTGGCGGCTCCGGGACGGCAGTGGGGATGGCAGGATCGCAAGCGCGATTTTCACCAGCCTTTCAGCGCGCCGGGCCGGGTCAGGGGGCCTTCAGCAGCGGCAGCGTGATGGCGACCTTGAGCCCCCCGCCCGGGCGGTTGAGGAAGCTCAGGCGGCCGCCGAAGTGCTCTACCGCCTCGTGCGCGATGGCCAGGCCGAGGCCGGTGCCGCTGGCAGCGGTGCCCGGCGCCCGGAAGAAGCGCTCGCCCAGCCGTGGCATCACGTCGTCGGGCACGCCGGGGCCGTTGTCTTCCACATAGAGTTCGACATCATTGTCGTCCAGCGCGTGCACGCCCACCGTGACGGTCGCATTGCGGCCGGCATAACGCAGGGCGTTGTCGATCAGGTTGTCCAGCGCCTCCTGCAGCATGGCGCCGTTGCCAAGTACACGCAGCGGATGGGGGCTGCCGCGGTAGCCGAGGTCGATGCCATCGCGGATCGCCTCCGGCACGCGCATGCCAACCCACTGCGGCACCAGCTCGCACAGGTCCAGTGCTTCCACGGTATCGGGCACGGTCTGCGCCCGGCTCAGCGCCAGCAGCTGGGTGCTGACCCGGGCGGTGCGCTGGTTGAGCCGGCGGATGTGCTGCAGCGCCTCGCGCACCGTATCGGGGTCACCGTGTGCCAGCGCCTGGTCCACGTGCAGGGCCATGCCCGCCAGCGGCGAACGCAGCTGGTGCGCGGCATCGGCGATGAAGCGGTTCTGCAGGGTGATCATTTCCGCCTGGCGGGCAAACAGATCGTCGATGGTGCTGATCAGTGGCTGGATCTCCTCCGGTACGTCGGCATCGGAAATCGGTGCCAGTTCGCCACGGCGCTGCGCCAGGCGGGTCCTCAGCGGGGTCAGGATGCGCAGGCCGTAGGTCACGCCGAACCAGACCAGCGCTGCGGTGCCCAGCGCCAGCATGGTCATCAGCGGGATGATGATCATCAGGATCTCGCGCGCGCGCTGTCGGCGGTCGGCCATGCTCTCGGCCACGGTCACCGCCAGCTGGTCCTGCGGATCGTTCATCGCCTGCGTGCAGACCGTGGCCATGCGCACCTGCTGGCCATTGAGGTTGCCGTCGTACAGGGCCGGATGCACGCCGGTGCAGTCCTGAGAAGGGGCATACGGGCTGAAGTCGGCATTGCCGCTGAGCGTCCCCATGCGGCTGCTGTCGACATTGAAGTAACGATGGCCGTCGGGGTCGTACTCGATCAGGAAGCGCGCCTGCGGAGACAGGTCGCTGGTCACCGGCATGGTGCTCAGCATCTGCGCGAACGAATGCGTGTCGTCGATCAGGTTGCGGTCGTGGATGCGGTTGGAATAGTCCAGCGCAACGTAGTAGGCCAGGATCGTGTTGAAGGTGAGCAGGCCCAGCATCGGCAGCGCCAGGAAGGCGAGCAGGCGCCGGCGCAGGCTGGGCGGTCCACTGATCACGGGGTGCTGTCGTCCTGCGCGTCTTCCAGCATGTAGCCCAGCCCGCGCACGGTGCGGATGCCCATGCCGCCGGGCTGCAGCTTGCGGCGCAGGCGGTGCAGGGCGATGTCCAGGCCGTTGTCGGTCAGGTCCTGGCCCCAGTCGCACAGCGCTTCCACCAACTGCGCGCGTGACACGATTCGCTCGGCGCGCACTGCCAGTGCCGACAGCAGGCCGAACTCGCGTGCGGTCAGTTCCAGCGACTGGTCATCGATCCACACCCGATGCCCGGCCAGGTCGATGCGAAGGCGGCCGATGCGCAGGTCCGGGTTGCCATTGCTGGTGACCCGGCGCAGCTGGGCGCGCACGCGCGCTTCGAACTCGTCCAGCGCGAACGGCTTGACCAGGTAGTCATCGGCACCCAGGTCGAGCACACGCACGCGCTCGGCCAGGCCGTCACGGGCGGTCACCACCAGCACTGCGAGGCCATCACCGCGCTGGCGCAGGCGCTGCAGCACGTCGCGGCCATCCAGCTGCGGCAGCCCCAGGTCCAGTACCAGCAGCGCGTACTGCGTCGAGCCCAGTGCAGCATCGGCGTGCGCACCGTTGTCGACGTGGTCGACCACGTGCCCCTGCCGGCGCAGCGAGGCGCACAGGCCGGAGGCGATATCCGGGTCGTCTTCAGCAATCAGAACGCGCATGCGCGGGGCTCCTGTAACGGTCAGGCCCACCGGATGGACGGGGTGGGCCTCTCGGCTGCCGAGGGTAGCCGCAAACCGGCTGCAGGTGGAGCGCGCCGGCACCTCCCGGCACCGTCGCGCTGTCTCTCCATTCAGTCCTGCAGGCCCGGCTCACCGAGCGCCAGCGGCACCCGCGAACCATCCAGCAGGCCACGGCTGAGCTTGCCACCCTCGATGAACAGCAGTTCGCCGTTCTCGCCGTTCTTGATGCTGCTGTCGATGGCGATCACGCGGTCGCCGTGGAAGCTGCTGACGTGCGGCATCGAGGTATGGCCAACCACGATGCGCTTGAGCTGCAGGCGGTCGAGCACAGCCTGCACACCCGCGGTGTCGAGGCGGCCATCGAAATAGCCGCGGTACCAGATCGGGCTGGTCTTGCCGTCATACAGCGGTGCGGTGGCCGGGTCGGCCTTCACTTCGGCCTTGGGCAGGCCCAGCGAGGCCTGGTAGGCCGCGTTGGTGCGTGCCGGGTCCAGCGCCAGCTGCACCGCCTCGGGCGAGATGCCGCCGTGCAGGAACAGGGTATCGCCGATCTTCAGCAGCACCGGGCGGGTGCGCAGCCACTGGCCGATCACCGAGTCGGCGCCATACAGTTGCGGGTAGCTGCGGCCGAGCAGCTGGGCGCTGCGCAGGTATTTCGGGTTGACGTAGCGCAGGTCGTCGTACAGCACCATGGTCTCGTGGTTGCCGAGCACGAAGTGCACCGCGCCGCCGGCGGCGGCCGCCTGCTGCTGCAGGCCATACAGCAGCCAGAAGGCTTCGGTTACCTGCGGGCCGCGGTCGAACACATCGCCGGCGATGACCAGGGTGTCCTTGCCCAGCGCCCAGCGGTCCTGTGCGTCGATGACCTTGTGGGCACGCAGCAGGCGCACCAGCAGCCCGTACTGGCCGTGGATGTCGGACAGCGCCACGATGCGCGGCACGGCCGGCAGCACGGAGACCGAAGGTGCATTCGGGGCGGCCACGTGCACGCTGTGTTCGTAGCCGCAACGCGGGGCGATGTCGGCGCCTGCGGCCTGCGTGGCAAGTGTGTGCGACTCGACCTTGTCGTCGCAGATCCAACTGGCCTGCAGCTGGTTGCCCTGGCGGAACACATAGGGGCCATCGGCCTGCACGTGGTCGGCGGGCGCGGCAACCTCACGGGCCTGCGTGGTTGCTGTGGCGCAGGCCAGCAGCGGCAACAGCAGGGCGGTCAGCAGGGAAGGGCGACAGCGCGACATCGGCGGCATCCAGCGGCGGAAACATCCGATGCTAACCGGCGCGGGCGTCCGTCGGTGTGCGCGAATGGGCGGATCAGGTGTCGCGCCCGTCGCCCTTGAGCTTGCGCACGCGGGTGGCAGTGGGCTGAAGCGGCTGGCCATCGCGCCCGCGCGGCTGCATGTAGGGCAGCGGCCGCCGCGTCGCCAATTCGATCAGCTGCGAATGGGCTTCGCCTGCACCGAAGCGATGGCGCTCCCCCCACTGGCGCAGTGCGACCAGCAGCGGGAACAGTTCCAGGCCTGCGGCGGTGAGCACGTACTCCTGGTAGGCCGATCCATCGGAGGCTGGCTGCAGCTGCAGGATGCCGGCCTCGACCAGCCGGCGCAGGCGGTCGCTGAGGATGTTGCGCGCCGCGCCGAGGCTGCGCTGGAAATCACCGAAGCGGGTGATGCCGTCGAAGGCGTCGCGGATCACCAGCAATGCCCAGCGGTCACCGAGCAGGTCGGCACTGCGGGCTACAGGGCAGGGGCTGTCGGCGTGCATGCTGGGTATCTCCGAATGTGGTTGCAGTTTAAAACCAATGGCGATAGCCTGCATCTGGTTTCAAATTGCAACCATATGGTGAGTGCCACATCGCTTCCCCGCCCGCTGCTGGTCCTGCTTGCGGCTGCCGCCGGCGCCAGCGTCGCCAACGTCTACTACGCGCAGCCGCTGCTGGATCAGCTTGCACGCGCCTTTGCGATGGACCGGGCCGTGGCCGGCGCAGTGCTGGCTGCCACCCAGGCCGGCAGCGTGCTGGCGTTGCTTGGCCTGCTGCCGCTGGCGGACTGCGGCGACCGGCGACGCCTGCTGCGGCTGCAGTTGATCGCGCTGGTGCTGGCCCTGTTGTGGCTGGCGGCGTCACGCACGGCGAGCTGGCTGTTGTCGGGCATGCTGCTGGCAGGCCTGTTGGGCACCGCGCTGACCCAGGGCCTGATTGCCTATACCGCCATGCTGGCACCGCCCGAGCAGCGCGGTCGCGTGGTCGGTGTGGTGCAGGGCGGCGTGTTCATCGGCCTGCTGCTGGCGCGCGTGGTGTCCGGTACGGTGGCGGCGGCCTTTGGCTGGCAGAGGGTCTACCTGCTGTCAGCGGTGGTGATGGCAGCGTTGGCGGCGCTGCTGTGGCGGCGCCTGCCCGCAGTACCGGTGCCGTCGGTCCCTCCACGCTGGCGCGAGCTGCTGGGCTCGATGCAGGGCATGCTGCGCCGCGATCGAACGCTGCGCGAGCGCGGGCCGCTGGCATTGCTGCTGTTTGCCGGCCTCAATGTGTTCTGGGCGGCGGCACCCTTGCCGCTGTCGGCACCGCCGCTGCACTGGTCAACCGCAGCCATCGGCGCGCTCGGCCTGGCCGGCGTGGTCGGTGCGCTGATGGCGGCGCGGGTCGGACACTGGATGGACCGTGGTTTCGCGCATCGGGTCAGCCTCGGCGCGCTGTTGTTGATGCTGGTCGCGTGGTGGCCGCTGCTGGGCCTGCCGCATTCGCTGTCCTTGCTGTTGCTGGGTGTGGTCGTGCTCGACCTGGGCGGCCAGGCACTGCATGTCTCGAACCAGGCATCGTTGCTGCGTGCACCGGCAGAACAGCATGGGCGCCTGGTGGCGTTGTACATGCTGTTCTATGCGGTGGGCAGCGGTGCGGGAGCGGCGGCGGGGCCCTGGATGCAGGTGCGGCATGGCTGGCCCGCTGTGTGCCTGCTGGGGGCAGGCATCGCGTTGCTGGCGCTGCTGTGGTGGGCAGCATGGCGGGTGGGGGCGGTGAAAGCAGCGGCTGGCGCGCGAACCGGTAGAGTCGACTGTTAGTCGACTGCTCTTCGTTCCGACGGCGAAAAATCCCGCGCTGCGCGCGATAGTCGACCAGCGGTCGACTCTACCTGTCCTGCCGTCATCGCCGCAGTGCACGCCGCCCCGGGGCTTCCTGCAGGTCCGCGCTGGCGACCACCACGCGGTTGCGGCCGCTGCGCTTGGCCTCGTACATCGCGGCGTCGGCACGTGCCATCAACCGCTCGTAGTCCGGATGACCATCGTGACCGGCCACGCCGATGCTGGCGGTCAGCTCCAGCACCTGGCCATTGGCCAGCGCAACGGGCGATTGCGCGATCTGCCGGCGCAGGCTCTCGGCGATCACGGTCGCCTGTGATTCGCTGGCCGCCACCAGCACCACCACGAATTCTTCGCCGCCATAGCGGAACAGGTAGTCGCTGCCACGCGTGAGCTGGCCGAGCAGGCCGGCCACGTGCTGCAACGCACGGTCGCCGGCATCGTGGCCATGGCCGTCGTTGATTGCCTTGAAATGATCCAGGTCGAGCAGCAGCAGCGAGAACGGTGTGCGGTTGCGCGTGGCCAGCTCGATTTCCCGGCGCAGCACGGTGGGCAGGAAGCGACGGTTGAGCAGGTTGGTCAGCGCGTCGCTGCCGGCATCCAGTTCGCCGATGCGCTCGAACAGCAGCGTCATCAGGGTGCGGATGGCGGCCAGGTCCTCGCGGATGGCCGGCAGCACCGCCAGTCGCTGCGCCGGAGCATCGCCACTCGCGCGCTGCAGGTGGCCGTCAATGCGGGCCATCAACTGGCCCACCTGCTGCGTTTCGCTGCTTTCGCCGAAGCTGGGGATGCCCTTGTGGGTGAACCACAGGCCGAACTCCGAGGTGGCCAGGCTGGCGTTGTCGCTGGCCTGCACGTGGCCGGCGAGTGCGTAGAGCAGGGCGTTCTCCCAGTCCAGCAGCAATGCGCGCTGGCGCTCGCGTTCGGTACCGACGTTCTGTACCAGCGAGAACAGCCGGTAGGCGGCGTCGGCACGGGTGGAGCGCTCGCGCGCATGGGTGTAGGCCAGGGTCATGCCTTCCATGGCGATGTCCATGATCGCGCTGAGGCAGGCGATGGCGGCGAACGCGGTCGCGCTGTCGGGCGCGTCGTCGCGCAGGCGCACGAACAGCTCGTGCTTGAGCACGCGCGCACCGCGCGTCACCAGGTCGACCGGGATGCCGACCCGTGCGTGTACGTCGCCGATCACCCGCTGCGAGGCGACCGTGGTGGCGATGCCAGCGGTGTCGGTGGTCAGCAGCTGTACCAGCCAGCGCTGCATGGCCGGCTGCAGGCGCTGCTTGACCTGGTCGTGGGACAGGAAGCGGCGTGCGCGCCCGTCCTGCAGCAGCACTTCGTAAAAGCGCTGGGCCAGCGCGGGTGGGGCATCGGAGGCAGCGGCCTTGAGCAGCGCGGTGGCGGCAGGGCCGGCCTGTAGCAGGCATTGCTGCCAGGCCTCGGCCAGCGGCTGGCTGGCATCGTCCAGTTGGGGTGGTTCCACGTCGATCTCTGACTGCGTACGGCAAACCACGGGTATCGGCCGCGGCGGCATACGGTTGATGGCGGGGTAGCCCGCCAGTTTACGCGCGGTGCAGGCTTGCACGGTGCGCAAAGCACATCGACGCCGCTGCGGCAATGAGTGAACGCATTTGAGAATCACTCGCATTGATGGGAGAATGCGCGCACGGAGCGGGCTGCAGGTGCCTGCAGGACGGCTCCGCCTCCCCCCTCGTCGTTGCCTCAAGCCCTTTGCCAGAGGCCCCGCAGCCCTGCCAGAAGGTCCTGATCATGTCTCCTGCCGTTGTCCATTCACCGCGCCCGCTGGCGCTTGCCGTCGCCGCCCTGCTGGCGGGCAGCGCCTTGACCGCCCAGGCCGAAACCGACGCCACCGATATCGACACGGTGCACGTCACCGCCTCGCAGATCGCGCGCCAGGCACTGGGTACCTCGACCATCACCGCCGAGGATATCGCCCGGCGCCCGCCAGCCAACGACATCGCCGAGCTGTTGCGGACCATGCCGGGCGTCAACCTGACCGGCAACAGCGCCTCGGGCCAGTACGGCAACAACCGCCAGATCGACCTGCGTGGCATGGGCCCGGAAAACACCCTGATCCTGGTCGATGGCAAGCGCATCGGCGCACGCGATGCCGTGCGCATGGGGCGCAGCGGCGAGCGCAATACCCGCGGTGACACCAACTGGGTGCCGGCGGAAATGATCGAGCGCATCGAAGTGCTGCGCGGCCCGGCGGCGGCACGCTATGGCTCCGGTGCCTCCGGCGGCGTGGTCAACATCATCACCAAGCGCCCGACCGGCGACCTGACCGGTGCGGTGGACCTGTATGGGCTGGTGCCCGAACACAGCGCCGAAGGTGGCAGCGAACGCGTCGGCCTGCAGCTGAGTGGGCCGATGACCGACACCCTGTCGTTCCGCCTGTACGGCAATCTCAACAAGACCGACGCGGACTCGCTGGAGCTCAACCGCCAGTACGCTACCAACCCCAACGCGGTGCCGCCGGCCGGCCGCGAGGGCGTCAAGAACCGCGATGTCAACGCGCTGCTGCGCTGGGACGTGACCGCCAACCAGGTGGTGGAGTTCGAAGCCGGCACCAGCCGCCAGGGCAACATCTACGCTGGTGATCGCGCGGTCAGCACCACCGGTACCTCGACCGGCGTTGACCTGGCGGCACTGGCCGAGGGCGAAGCGGAGACCAACCGCATGTACCGCAACACCGGCGCGATCACCCATCGTGGCCGCTGGGGCGACGTGACCTCGCGGGTGACAGCTGCGGTGGAGGCGGTGAACAACTCACGCATCAACGAAGGCCTGGCCGGTGGCCCGGAAGGCAGCTTCAACGGCACCGACTGGTCGACCTCGCGACTGCGCAACTACCAGTTGGACGGCGAAGTGAGCTTCCCGACCACGCTGGGTGGTGCCGAGAACATCTGGACGCTTGGCTTTGAATACCTGGACAGCCGCCTGACCGACCCGTACTCGATGAGCCAGTCCAGCAGCAGCGGCGGCGGCATCCCGGGGCTGTCGGGCGATCGTGCGCGGGGCAAGGCCGATGCGCAGACCACCGCCGTGTTCGTCGAAGACAACATCTACCTGGGTGAGCGCTGGATCGTTACCCCGGGCCTGCGCTTCGACCACCACAGCCAGTTCGGCAACAACACCAGCCCCAGCCTCAACGCGCAGTTCCGCATCAACGGCGACTGGGTGGTGAAGGGCGGCATCGCCCGGGCGTTCAAGGCGCCGAACCTGTACCAGTCGAATCCGGACTATCTGTATTACACCCGTGGCAATGGCTGCCCGAATGCACTGCCGAGCCTGGGCGCCGGCTGCTACATGCGCGGCAATGCGGACCTGAAGGCGGAAACCAGCCTGAACAAGGAACTCGGCATCGAGTGGGCACCGCAGAGCGGCTGGCAGGCCTCGTTGACGTACTTCCATAACGACTACAAGGACAAGATCCAGGCCGGCTACACCCAGATCGGCCTGACTGCCGACACCAGGGGCCGGATCTTCCGCTGGGAGAACGCGCCGAAGGCGATCGTGCAGGGGCTGGAAGGCAACCTGGTGATCCCGCTGCTGGGCGAGCAGGGCAACCGCCTGAAGTGGAGCAACAACTTCACCTACATGGTGGAGAACGAGAACAAGCGCACCGGCCAGCCGCTGTCGGTGATTCCGAAGTACACCGTCAACACGATGCTGGACTGGCAGGCCACCGACAAGCTGTCGCTGCTGCTGACCGGCACGTTCTACGGCAAGCAGAAGCCGGCCACCACCAACATCAACAATGATCCGCGCTGCACCGGCAGCTGCGACCCATCGATCGCACTGCAGGATCGCGGTGCGTACAACATCTGGGGCGTGAGCGCGCGCTACAAGGTGACCGAGACGGTCAGCTTCGGCTTCGGCGTGAACAACCTGGCCGACAAGCGCCTGTTCCGCGAGGCCAACAGCAGCGATGCCGGCGCGGCGACCTACAACGAGCCGGGCCGCGCGTACTGGGCCAGCCTGCGCTTCGGGTTCTGACCCGATGAGGCCTGCGCCGGGGCGTTCCCCGGCGCAGCCTGAAGGCTACTTCACCTGCCGGCAATCGCGCAGGTGGACGCCACCGGTGTCCATCTTGTCGACCACGCCTTCCAGTTTCACCCAGTCGTTCTCGCGCAGGGTGGCGCCCAGCGCCATCTGATCCGGCGCGAGCGCACAGTGCACGGTGAAGTTGGCGTTGTTGTCGTCGTTCGACTGGCGCCCGCCGATGCCACCGATGCCCTTCATCTTGGTGACCAGATAGCCCACCTCGAAGGTCTTGGCAAAGCGGTTGGGCTGGGCGGTGTAGACCTGGCCATCGATGATGAAACGACGGCCGAAATACTTGACGAGCAACGGCTGGTACATCGCATCGGTATCCGGCGGGGTGCTGGTGCCGGAGAACAGTGCCCTGAGCGGTGCGGTGTTGATTTCCCGCTGCAGCCGCTTGGCGTCCTTGCCCATTTCGGTGGACATGCCGACCGCAGTGGCCTGGATCGGCTTGTCGAAACCGCTGGAGACACGCACGGCTTCTGCGATCGCCTCGCCTTCCGGGCCGGTCTTGAGCTTGTCCAGCCAGCCACACAGCGCGCTGCGTGCGTCCTCTTCCTTGGCGGTCTGCCCGCGTGACAGCTTGGTGCCGACCACCACGTTGCCGCCATTGGAGGCGGTGATGATGCTGACCAGCGGCATCTTGGTGTCGGTCTGCAGCACGTACATCTGGCCTTCGGTCTCGGTGATGACATCTCCGCTGACGAAGTTGTTGCCCTCATCAAGCGCTGCCTTGCGCAGCTGGCCCAGGGCGCTGCGGGGCTTCAGGCCGGGGAGGGTGACTTCGGAGGTGAAGAACTGGCCATTGCGGGGATCGCCTACCGCCTGGAAATTCTGCTGGCAGGTCTTGGCCGAGGCGCTTGCGGCCGTGCCCAGCGCGCAGGCCACGGCGACGGCGACCCAGGGGGTCTTGGTAGTCCACATGTTCCGGATTCCTTGTGCTTGGGTGTCCATTGCGGGCCGCAACGCCGAAGCGGTCTGGCTGCCCGTTCCCCATCCAGAGGGGATGTGGTCATCATAGTGTGGCCCGGCACGGGCGCAAGCTGCGGCGAGCCGCGACGTGCAGTCTGCAATGTTATAAACACCGTGATAGTTTCCCCACGGCCGCCGGCGTAGCCTGCCTCCATCGCAAAGGAGCTGTTGCCATGGGCCACGACCACGATCACCTGCCATCCGAGATCCGCCACGAGAAACCCCTGTGGTGGGCGCTCGGCCTGACCTCCACCTTCCTCCTCGTCGAAGTGGTGGGCGCGTTCTGGACCAACAGCCTGGCGCTGTTGTCCGACGCAGCACACATGGCCACCGACGCGCTGGCCCTGATGATCGCGCTGGTCGCGGTGCGGCTGAGCCGGCGCCCGCCGGATGCGCGCCGCACCTACGGCTATGCGCGCCTGGAAGCGCTGGGCGCGATGATCAACGGCGCGATGCTGTTCGTGGTTGCCGGCTACATCCTGTGGGAAGCCGTCGGGCGCTTCAGCAAGCCGCAGGAGATCGCCTCCACCGGCATGCTGGTGATCGCCTCGGCCGGCCTGGTCATCAACCTGATCTCGATGCGCCTGCTGCAGGCCGGCAGCGGCGAGAGCCTCAACGTGAAGGGCGCCTACCTGGAAGTATGGGCGGACATGCTCGGCTCGGTGGCGGTGATTGCCGGTGCGGTGCTGATCCACTTCACCGGCTGGAAGCCGATCGATCCGATCCTGGCGGTGCTGATCGGCCTGTGGGTGTTGCCGCGCACCTGGGTGCTGATGCGCGAAGCGATCAACGTGCTGCTGGAAGGCGTGCCCAAGGGCATGGACGTGGCCAAGGTGCGCGACAGCCTGTCCAGCCATGCCGCGGTAATGGACGTGCATGACCTGCACGTGTGGGCGCTGGCCTCCAGCACGCCGGCGCTGACCGCGCATGTCGTGATGCGCGACGGCACCGATGCCGACGCGCTGCGCCGCGAGCTGGGAGCGCGCCTGCACGATGACTTCGGCATCGAGCACGTGACACTGCAGCTTGAAGCGGACCACTGCGGCGAAGCCTGTGGTGAGCCGGCGCCGGTGAAGGGCGGCGAGCATGAGGGCCATGAGGGGCACGACCACGGCGAGGACGCACAGGGCCATCGCGGCCACGTGCATCATTGAATGAAAATGAAAGCCGCACCGGGGAATGCCCGGTGCGGTCATTCGTCCCGTCGCGAGGCCAGCCGATCCGCCAGCCGGGTCGGCTCCGGCAGCCGGTAACCGCGCAGGGTGCGCTGCACCCAGTCCAGCGCGGTATCGGCACTGACCCGATGGCCGCCGGCCACGAACAGCGGCTTGCAGCGCACCTTGCTGCGCAGCACCCAGCCGAGCTGCTCGTCACCGTCCATCAATGGCGTATGCGCGCCTGCTTCGGCACCTGGTTCGACGAACCGGCCCACCAGTTTCGACTTGGCCACGCCGATGCTCGGCAGGTCGGTGACCACGCCCAGATGCGCGGCCACGCCCAGTCTGCGCGGATGGCTGATGCCGTGGCCATCGACGAACACCAGATCCGGCGCCCGCGGCAGCAGTGCCAGCGCGGCCAACAACGCTGGCAGCTCGCGGAAGCTGAGCAGGCCGGGAATGTACGGCATCACCGTGGGAATGCGCGCTATTTCCTGCGCCACGGGCTGCAATGTCTTCGCATCCAGCAGGACCGCTGCGGCGCGGGTGGTGGCACCGTTGTCCTCAAAGCCCACATCCAGCCCGGCCAGCCAGCGCACGTCGTTGGGCAGGCGGTCCTGGCGCTCCACGCGGCCGGCCAGCTGGAGCTGCTGCGCGCGGGCCGCGGCGACGCTGCCTTCCCAGCGCCCGGGGTCGATCACCGTATTCATTGGCTGGAGCATCGCATGCGCGGCGCCACGGCACGGTGAGCGGCCGCCGGGGCTACAATGGCGGCCTGCCTTTCCTCGCGTTGGAGACCCTGCAGTGACCCGTAAACTCGTACTGTTGCGCCATGGCCAGAGCCAGTGGAACCTGGACAACCGCTTCACCGGCTGGGTCGACGTCGACCTGACCGAGCAGGGGCGCCGGGAAGCGGCCGCCGCCGGTCGCCTGATGCGCGAGGAAGGCCTGCAGTTCGACGTGGCCCATACCTCCGTACTGAAGCGCGCCATCCACACCCTTCAGGGTGCGCTGGCCGAGCTGGAGCAGGACTGGCTGCCGGTGAACAAGTCCTGGCGCCTCAACGAGCGTCACTACGGCGGCCTGCAGGGCCTGGACAAGGCCGAGACCGCCGCCAAGCACGGCGAGGAGCAGGTCAAGGTGTGGCGCCGTTCGTACGACATCCCGCCGCCGCCGATGGAGCTGGAAGATCCGGGCCACCCGATCCATGACCGCCGCTACGCCGGCCTGGACCGCAACGCGCTGCCGGGCACCGAATCGCTGGCCACCACCCTGGATCGCGTGCTGCCGTACTGGCACGACGCGATCGCGCCGCAGCTGAAGGACGGCAAGACCGTGCTGGTCACCGCCCACGGCAACTCGCTGCGCGCGCTGTACAAGTACCTCAACAATGTCTCGCGCGAGGAAATCCTCGAGCTGAACATCCCGACCGGCATCCCGCTGCTGTTCGAACTGAACGACGACCTGACGGTGCAGTCGTTCCGCTACCTGGGCGACCCGGAAGCGGCGCGCAAGGCCGCCGAAGCCGTGGCCAACCAAGGCAAGGCGAAATAAGTAGATACCCACCGTTGGTGGGTATTCTTCTGCTGGGTGTGTGCGGACCAACGGTCCGCACACACCCGCTTGCGACCACGGGCGTTCCCCCTGTGACCTTTGGCCGGTCCCTGTCGTGGGCCTCCCCGGCTACCCTGTGAAATTACCCGCAGGAGAGCCTCATGAACGTCCGCAATCTGGTCCCGCTGAGCCTGACCATCGCCATCGCTGCCTCGCTGGCGGCCTGTGGCAAGAACGAAACCGCACCGGCGGCCGGTGCCGACGCCAAGCAGGCCTTCGACCTGTCGCAGATCAAGACGCCGCTGATCTCACTCAACAGCGCCGACCTCGATCCGGCCATCTCGGCCTGTACCGACCTCAATGGCTTCGTCAACAGCAAGTGGCTGAAGGCCAACCCGGTGCCGGGTGACCAGACCACCTGGGGCAGCTTCGAGATCCTGCGCGAGCGCTCGCTGGAAGTGCAGCACGCGCTGGTGCAGCAGGCCGCCGCCAGCCAGGCCAAGGCCGGCTCGGTGGAAGCCAAGATCGGTGACATCTGGAAGACCGGCAATGACGAAGCCAAGATCGAATCCGCCGGCCTCGCGCCGCTGCAGCCGCAGCTGGACAAGATCACCGCGCTGAACGATACCGCCGCCATCACTCAGTACCTGCGCGACAGCCAGGCCGAGGGCAAGGGCGTGCTGTTCTCGCTGTTTGCCAATGCTGATTACAAGGATTCGGCCAACGTCATCGCCTACGTCGGCCAGGGCGGCCTGGGCCTGCCGGAGAAGGGCTACTACTTCGACGATGCGCAGGCCAAGATCCGCGATGCCTACGTGGCGTACATCGCGCAGGTGCTGACCCTGTCCGGCGTGGACGCTGCGCAGGCGGCCGAGCAGGCCAAGGCCGTGATGGCCTTTGAAACCCGCCTGGCCAAGGCCTCGATGTCGCGCATCGAAATGCGTGACCCGGCCAAGCGCTACAACCCGCTCAGCGCCGCAGACGCCGACAAGCTGACCCCGAACTTCAGCTGGACCGCGCTGTTCGACACCCTGAAGGTGCCGGCCGCACAGAAGTTCTCGCTGGCCCAGCCGGGCTTCTTCGGTGAAATGGACAAGATGCTGGCCGATGTGCCGGCCAGCACCTGGCAGGCCTACCTGCGCTTCCACACCATCGACGACGCCTCGCCGTACCTGAGCAGCCAGTTCGAGAAGGCCAACTTCGAGTTCTATGGCAAGACCCTGCGCGGCCAGCAGGAAATGCAGCCGCGCTGGAAGCGCGTGCTGGAGTCGGTCAACGGTGGCATGGGTGAAGCCCTTGGCCAGCTGTACGTCGACGCCGTGTTCCCGGCCGAGTCGAAGGTGGCCATGCAGCACCTGGTGGAGAACCTGTCGCAGGCATTGAAGGCGCGTCTGGAGCAGTTGCCGTGGATGGGCGAGGAAACGAAGAAGAAGGCACTGGAAAAGTGGGCCAGCTTCACCCCGAAGATCGGCTACCCGGACAAGTGGCGTGACTGGGCGGGCCTGCAGACCAACGGCGACGGCTACCTCGGCAACATGCAGGCAGCGCGTGCGTTCAACTACCGCTACATGCTGGACAAGATCGGCAAGCCGGTGGACAAGACCGAGTGGGGCATGACCCCGCAGACGGTCAACGCCTACTACAACGCCACCAAGAACGAGATCGTGTTCCCGGCGGCGATCCTGCAGGCGCCGTTCTTCGACGCCAAGGCCGATCCGGCGCTGAACTACGGCGGCATCGGTGCGGTCATCGGCCACGAAATGATGCACGGCTACGACGACTCGGGCAGCCAGTTCGCCGCCAACGGCAATTTCGACAACTGGTGGACCGACGCCGACCGCAAGGCCTTCACCGAGCGTACCGACCAGCTGGTTGCACAGTTCGATGGCTACGAGTCGGTGCCGGGCGTGTTCGTGAAGGGCAAGCTGACCCTGGGCGAGAACATCGGCGATCTGGGTGGCCTGACCGTGGCCTACGACGCACTGCAGATGGCGCTGAAGGAAGACCCGAAGGCGAATGTGGAAGTGGATGGCCACAGCCAGGACCAGCGCTTCTTCATGAACTGGGCCACCGTGTGGCGCCGCAACTTCACCGACGGTGAGCTGCGCGTACGCCTGAACACCGACCCGCATGCACCGGCCAACTTCCGAGCCAACGGTGCACCGTCGAACATGCCGTCCTTCGCTGCGGCGTTCCAGTGCAAGGCAGGCGACGCGATGGTGCGTGCCGACGACAAGCGCGTGGTGATCTGGTAACCGATCACCCGTGATGCGTGATGCGAAAGGCCCGGCGAACGCCGGGCCTTTTGTTTGGTTCTTCACCCAACTCCGGGGAAGGCTGCACGGATTTTGAGGAAGAAATAGGCGTCGTCTCGGTATCCGTAGGCGACGCGCTTGATGACCTTGATCTTGTTGTTGATTCCCTCGACCAGATTCGTTCCAAGGGGCCA